>NZ_JBFTMT010000006.1:0-291675 GCF_056397105.1 Microbacterium sp. 05N427 | reverse complement strand
TTCCCGACCTYGCCGCCGCGCTCCCACACGTCCTTGTTCGCTCTTGTCCCCGCGGGTCGGATCCGGTAAACTTGAGTCCAATCAACTCAACTTTGAAGGGCCGGAGCGGTTCCGGCTCTTCCGCCACAGACGCAAGGAGACCCAGGAGGACGAATGGCCACCCCCCAGACGGCGCAGCAGGACGAGCAGCAGTCGGCGCTCGAGCAGTTCGGCATCAACCTCACCGATCGCGCCCGGCAGGGCAAGCTCGATCCGGTGATCGGGCGCGACGCGGAGATCCRCCGGGTCAGCCAGGTGCTCACCCGGCGCACCAAGAACAACCCGGTGCTGATCGGCGAGCCCGGCGTCGGCAAGACCGCCGTCGTCGAGGGGCTCGCGCAGCGCATCGTCGCGGGAGACGTGGCCGAGTCGCTCAAGGACAAGGAGCTCGTGTCGCTGGACATCTCCGCCCTCGTGGCCGGTGCGATGTACCGCGGCCAGTTCGAGGAGCGGCTGAAGAGCGTGCTCAAGGAGATCACCGAGTCCGACGGCCGCGTCATCACCTTCATCGACGAGCTGCACGTGCTCATGGGCGCGGGTGGGGGAGAGGGATCCGTCGCGGCCTCCAACATGCTCAAGCCGATGCTCGCCCGCGGAGAGCTGCGCCTCATCGGCGCGACCACGCTCAACGAGTACCGGGAGTTCATCGAGAAGGACGCGGCGCTCGAGCGCCGGTTCCAGCAGGTCTACGTCGGGGAGCCCTCGGTCGAGGACACCATCGCGATCCTGCGCGGCCTCAAGGGGCGCTACGAGGCGCACCACGGCGTGACCATCAGCGACTCCGCGCTGGTCGCCGCCGCCTCGCTGTCGAACCGCTACCTGCCGAGCCGTCAGCTGCCGGACAAGGCCATCGACCTCATCGACGAGGCCATGAGTCGGCTCAAGATGGAGATCGACTCGAGCCCCGTCGAGATCGACCAGCTGAAGAGGTCGGTCGACCGGATGCGGCTCGAGGAACTGGCGCTGAAGAAGGAGAAGGACGCGGCCTCGAAGGAGCGCCTCGCGAAGCTCCGCGAGCAGATGGGCGAGGCCGAGGCCGAGCTCAAGGGCCTCGAGGTCCGCTGGGAGCGCGAGCGCAGCGGCCTGAACCGGGTCGGCGACCTGAAGAAGCGCCTCGACGAGGCGATCACCGAGCGCGACCGCGCCCTGCGCGACGCCGACTACACGAAGGCGTCGAAGCTCGAGTACGAGACCATCAAGCAGCTGCAGGCGCAGCTGGCCGACGCCGAGCGGCTGGCGGATGCGCAGAGCGACGAACCCCGCATGGTGAACGAGCAGGTGACCGACGAGGACATCGCGGCCGTGATCGCGGCCTGGACCGGAATCCCCGTGGGGCGCCTGCTGCAGGGTGAGGGTGAGAAGCTCCTGCACCTGGAGCGCGAGCTGGGTCGGCGCCTGATCGGGCAGAAGGCGGCGGTCGCGGCCGTCTCGGACGCGGTGCGCCGCTCGCGTGCGGGCATCAGCGACCCCGGCCGGCCGACCGGATCCTTCCTCTTCGTCGGGCCCACCGGCGTCGGCAAGACCGAGCTCGCCAAGGCTCTCGCCGAGTTCCTCTTCGACGACGAGCACGCCATGGTGCGCATCGACATGTCGGAGTACGGCGAGAAGCACTCGGTCTCGCGCCTGGTCGGCGCCCCTCCGGGCTACGTCGGCTACGAGCAGGGCGGGCAGCTCACCGAGGCGGTGCGGCGGCGCCCCTACAGCGTCGTCCTGCTGGACGAGGTCGAGAAGGCCCACCCCGAGGTGTTCGACGTGCTGCTCCAGGTCATGGACGACGGCCGGCTCACCGACGGCCAGGGCCGGACGGTCGACTTCTCGAACGTCATCCTCATCCTCACGAGCAACATCGGATCCCCGATCCTGATCGACCCGACCCTCTCGCCCGCCGAGAAGAGCGACGCCGTGATGGCCCTCGTGAGGCAGGCGTTCAAGCCCGAGTTCATCAACCGTCTCGACGACATCGTGATGTTCCAGGCCCTCACCGAGGACGACCTGGCGCAGATCGTGGAACTCACGATCGACCAACTGCAGCGCCGCCTCGCCGATCGTCGGCTGACGCTCGCCGTCACCCCCGATGCGCGCGCCTGGCTCTCCGAGCGCGGATACGACCCGGTGTTCGGCGCCAGGCCTCTGCGTCGCCTCATCCAGAACGAGGTGCAGAACCGGCTGGCGTCGGCGCTGCTGTCGGGTCGTGTGCACGACGGCGACATCGTTCGCGTGGACGTCGCGGCGGACGGATCCTCCCTCGTGCTCACGAGCGAGGGGCCGGTCGCCCCGACGCCTCCCCGGGCCGACGAGGACGATGTGATCGAGACCGAGCTGCTCGACGAGTGATACGGCGATAGCGAGGAAAGGCCCCGGATCTTCCTGATCCGGGGCCTTTTTCCGTGCCGCGATGGCGAGGGCGGGGCTCTCGTGATATCCACCTGGTGGAAACAGCAATCCGAGATTCGGAAAAGTTCTTGACTCCGAATGGACCCCGCGGCTAGCCTGAGAGGGTCTCCAGAGCTGGAGACGCACCAGGATAAACAGCACATCCGCCCCGCATGCGGGGCGGAACACGCGACTCGCCGTCGAACCGCCATCAGATGGCGTTGCGGACGGCCGCCGCCTCGCTCACCCGGTGCTCTGCCCCCCGACGAAGAGGTCGAATTGACTACCAAGCAGAAGCAGCAGAAGGCGCCGGTCCGGCCTGAGGACGAGCGCCTGCCGATCGGCGCGACCATCGGCTACGGCATCCAGCACGTGCTCACGATGTACGGCGGCATCATCGCGCCGCCGCTCATCATCGGGCAGATCGCGGGGCTCAACTCCACTCAGATCGGCGTGCTCATCGCGGCGTGCCTCTTCATGGGCGGACTCGCCACGATCCTGCAGACCGTGGGCGTGCCGTTCTTCGGATCGCAGCTCCCGCTGGTGCAGGGCGTCTCGTTCGCGGGCGTCGCGACCATGGGTGCGATCGTCACGAGCGGAGGCGGACTGCCCGCGGTCTTCGGATCCGTCATCGCCGCCTCGGTGATCGGTCTGCTCATCGCTCCGGTGTTCGCGACCGTGATCCGGTTCTTCCCTCCGGTCGTGACCGGAACCGTGATCACCACGATCGGTCTCAGCCTGCTGCCGGTCGCGGCCGGCTGGATCGTCGGCACCGGTGAGGGTGGGGCTGCGAAGGGAGCCCCTGCCGACAATCTGCTGCTCGCGGGCATCACGCTCGTGATCGTGCTGATCCTCAGCAAGATCCCGGTGGGCGCGATCTCGCGCCTGGCGATCCTGCTCTCGATCGTGCTCGGCACCATCGTCGCGGTCTTCCTCGGCAAGGCCGATTTCAGCAAGGTCGGCGACGGTCAGATCTTCGCTCTCCCGCAGATCTTCGGATTCGGCTTGCCGACGTTCGAGCTCGCCGGCATCATCTCGATGTTCATCGTGATCCTGGTGACCCTGACCGAGACCACCGCCGACATCCTCGCCGTGAGCGACATCGTCGGCACCAAGGTCGACTCCAAGCGCATCGCCGCGGGCCTCCGCGCCGACATGCTCTCCAGCGCGGTCTCGCCGATCTTCGGCACGTTCACGCAGTCCGCGTTCGCGCAGAACGTCGGCCTCGTCGCGATCACCGGCGTGAAGAGCCGGTTCGTGGTCACCGCCGGCGGTGGCGTGCTGGTCATCCTCGGTCTGCTGCCCGTGCTGGGCCGCGTCGTCGGCGCCATCCCGTCGCCGGTCCTCGGCGGCGCCGGCCTCGTGCTGTTCGGTTCGGTCGCGGCGTCCGGTATCCGCACGCTGTCCAAGGTCGATTACAAGGAGAACATGAACCTCGTGATCGTCGCCACCTCGCTCGCGGTGGGCATGCTCCCGATCGCCGTTCCGTCGATCTACGAGCAGATGCCGGCCTGGTTCGTGACGATCTTCCACTCCGGCATCAGCTCGGCAGCGGTGACCGCCATCCTGCTGAACCTGCTGTTCAACCACCTCGGCAGCGCCCAGCGCAAGAACGCGTTCGTGTCGGCCCCGACCCGCAGCATCCCCGTCGCGTACCTGGACGCCTTCGAGGACGGTGACTCGATCATCGACGGCAAGATCGTCGACCGCGACGGCAACGAGGTCACGGTCGAGCATCCCGCGCACTGACCCCGGGTCGCTGAACGTCGGTCCCTGAGCGAGGAGCGCAGCGACGAGACGAAGGGCGCCGTCCGTATCCCGGAATCTGCATTCTAGGATCCGGAAAAGCCATTGACGATCGCGAGAGGCGCGTGATAGATCTGGAGGGCCTCCTCCGTCGGAGGCACACCTGGATCAGCAGACAGGTCAACACTGAGCTGGCCCCCGCGGGGCCACCTTCCGGCGCCGCTCGCCGAACGAGGGAGTCTGCTCGATGTCCGAATCCACCCGCACCGTCTGGTTGAAGAACCCGCTCGGGATCCACACCGGCGACAGCGCCGATGCCCGCGGCGGCCTGGTCGTCGCCGGATCCACGATCCGCGAGGCCGTGCCCGCCGGAGGATCCCCTTCCTCGCCGGTCGACGAGATCTACGATGCCTCGCGGCACGTGATCATCCCCGGCCTGATCAACACGCACCACCACTTCTATCAGACCCTCACCCGGGCGTGGACGCCCGTGGTCAGCGCCGAGCTGTTCCCGTGGCTCAAGGGGCTGTACGGCGTCTGGGCGGGACTCACCCCGCGCGATCTCGAGCTCGCCACGACCGCCGCGCTCGCCGAGCTGCTGCTGAGCGGCTGCACCACCGCCGCCGACCACCACTACCTGTTCCCGAACGGGTTGGAAGAGGGCATCGACGTGCAGGTCGACGTCGTGAGGCGCCTCGGCATGCGCGCGACGCTGACCCGCGGATCCATGTCGCTCGGCGAGAAGGACGGCGGACTGCCGCCGCAGAGCACGGTGCAGGATGCGGATGTGATCCTCGCCGACAGCGAGCGCCTCGTCAGCACGTACCACGAGCGCGGCGAGGGCGCCTTCGTGCAGATCGGCCTCGCGCCGTGCTCGCCGTTCTCGGTCACCACGGAGGTCATGCGCGACACCGCGACCCTGGCCGAGCGCCTCGACGTGCGACTGCACACGCACCTCGCCGAGACCATCGACGAGGAGGACTTCTGCCGGGAGCGGTTCGGGCTGCGCACCGTGGACTACCTGGAAAGCGTCGGCTGGCTCGGCGACCGCACCTGGCTCGCGCACGGCATCCACTTCGATGACGCCGAGATCGCCCGGCTGGGCGCCGCCGGCACCGCGGTCTCGCACTGCGCGACCTCGAACATGCGCCTCGCGAGCGGCATCGCGCGCGCGGTCGAGCTCGAGGCCGCCGGCGTGCCGGTCGGGCTGGGCGTGGACGGATCCGCGTCGAACGACGGCTCGAACATGATGATGGAGGTGCGTCAGGCCCTGTACCTGCAGCGCCTGCGCTACGGCGCCGCCGCGGTCACCCCCGAGCGAGCGCTCGACTGGGCGACCCAGGGATCCGCCCGCGCCCTCGGCCGCACCGACATCGGAGTGCTGAGCCAGGGCAAGCAGGCGGACCTCGCGATGTTCACTCTCGACGAGCTGCGCTTCTCGGGCAGCCATGACCCGCTCGCCGCGCTGCTGCTGTGCGGTGCCGAGCGGGCGGACCGGGTCATGGTCGGCGGAGCCTGGCGCGTGCTCGACGGCCAGATCGTCGGCCTGGACGTGCCTCAGCTCATCGCGCAGCACAGCGAGGCCGCCCGCCGCCTCCTCGCCCGCCATGCCTGAGCTCCGGTTCCTGAGCGAGCGCAGCTCTGGTTCCGGTTCCTGAGCGAGCGCAGCGAGACGAAGGACGTGGGGTGTGGGGGGGCTTCGTCTCGTCGCTGCGCTCCTCGCTCAGGAGCCGGTTCTCGTTCCGGTTCCTGAGCGAGCGTAGCGAGACGAAGGGCGTGGGGGTGTGCGGGGGCGTCCTTCGTCTTGTCGCTGCGCTCCTCGCTCAGGAACCGGGGTTTTGCGGCGGCGGGTCTGGCTCAGCAACCGGGGTGCGGCGCGCGAGGATTCAGCGCTGCGAGGTCGCCCATTCCTGCGGGCCGGTGGATCCGGCCGGATACTCCTGCATCGGCACGGCTCCCGAGCGCCAGGCATCCAGCGCCGGCTGAATGATCCGCCAGCACTGCTCCGCCGCGTCACCGCGGACGGACAGCGCGACATCGCCGTCGAGTATTTCGCTGAGCACCTCGGTGTAGGCCAGCAGTGTGCCCTTACCCAGCCCGGTGGACAGCACGTCGCGGCGCAGGGCGAACGGGTCGTCGCCGCCGTTCACGTTCAGCTCGAGTTCGATCCGGTCGGGGCCGAGGGTGAAGCGCAGCACGCCGCCATCCGTCGGCGTCCCCGTGAGCCCACCGGGGATGTGCCGCACCGGCCGGAACGTGACGACGATCTCCGCGCAGCGCTCGCCCAGGGCCTTGCCGCTGCGCAGCGTGAAGGGCACTCCGGCCCAGCGCGCGGTGTCGACCTCGCAGGTGATCTCGGCGAGGGTCTCGGTGCCGCGAGCCGGATCCACACCCTCCTCGTCCGCGTAGGAGGGTACGGTGCGGTCGTCGCTCGTGCCGGCCGTGTACCGCGCGCGGCGGGTCGAGGCGACGGGGTCGTCGCCGCGGATCCGGGTCGCTCGGAGGGCGGCGGCCATCGCATCGCGCAGGTCGATCTCGTCCAGATCCGCCGGCTGCTCCATCGCGAGGATCGCGAGAACCTGCAGCAGGTGGCTCTGGATCATGTCGACGAGAGCGCCGGCCTTGTCGTAGTAGCGTGCGCGGTTCTCCAGCGCGAGCGACTCGTCGTAGCGCACCAGCACCGATTGCACGTGGTCGGCGGACCAGATGGGCTCGACCAGCCGGTTCGCGAAGCGCACGCCCATGATGTTCAGGATCGTGGATCGCCCGAGGAAGTGATCGACCCGGAAGACCTGGGTCTCCGGCACGATCCCGGTGACCAGCGCGTTGAGAGCGGCGGCGCTCTTCTCGTCGCTGCCGAACGGCTTCTCCAACGCCAGAACGGTGCCCTCGGGCAGGGGGATGTCGACGAGCTTCTCGCATGCCGCCTCCGCCACGGCGGGCGGAAGCGCGAAGTAGATCACGAGCGATCCTTCGACGCCCTGGATGAGCGCCGCGAGCGCGTCGCGGTCGGTGACGTCGGCCTTGGCATAGGTGGTCCCGGCGATCCGCGCGAGCTGATCCGTCGCGTCGACGGTCGCGAACGCCGTGCCCACCGCCTCCTGCCAGTGCTCGTCGGACCAGTCGTCGGAGCCGGCGCCGCGCAGCACCAGGGTGCGGTCGGGCTGTCGCTGCAGGAGCTGAGCGATCGCGGGCAGCAGCAGCCGGGACGTGAGGTCGCCGGAAGCGCCGAGGATGAGCAGCGTCGTCGGGGTGGTCATGCGCCCACGATACGTTCCGCGTCCCTGATCTGTCTCTGCGACAGGACCGGATCCGCGCACGAGGGCTGTCCCGGATCCGCCTCGGGACGGCCGGATCCGTCCTGCGCGGGCGGGGCCCCCGACGCCACAGAGGCGGCCGTGCCAGACTCCGAAGGATGGAGACCCCGCCGATCGAGGACTACGCACTGCTCAGCGACGGACGCACCGCCGCGCTGGTGTCGCGGGCGGGCAGCATCGACTGGTTCTGCGCACCGCGGCTGGATTCCGCGTCGCTGTTCGGCGCGATGCTCGGCGGCGTCGAGCAGGGGCACTGGAGTCTGCGGCCCGCTGACACCGAGGCGACCGCGACCCGGCACTACGACGGCGACACCTTCTGCCTGGTGACCCGGTGGGAGAGCGCCGACGGCGTCGCCGAGGTGCGTGAGTGGATGCCGGTCCTGCTCCCGAAGGATCCGGGATCGCTCGCGGGAGCGCAGGCGGCGCTGGGCGCGGACCGCACCGACATCATCCGTCGGATCGTCGGAATCAGCGGGCGGATGTCCTTCGCACAGGAGCTGCGGCTCCGGTTCGACTACGCCAGGGCTTTGCCGTGGGTGCGCCAGACCGGCAGCCCCGAGTCTCCCGAACTCACCGCGACCGCGGGCCCCGACGCCGTCGTGGTGCGGGGCGCCGAGTTGCATCCGCGCGGGCACAGCCACGTCGGCACAGTCGAGGTGGCCGCGGGCGTGAGCGCCGACCTGGCGCTCACCTGGTTCCCGTCGTACCGTCCCGCTCCTGCGATGCTCGACGTGGAGACCTCCGAGCGGGCGACCGCGGCCTGGTGGCGGGACTGGGCCGACGGCATCGCACACGAAGGTCCCCACGAGGATGACGTGAGGCGCTCGCTGCTGCTCCTGCGCGCGCTCACCAATCGCGAGACCGGGGGGATCGCGGCCGCGGCGACGACGTCGCTGCCCGAGCAGTTCGGCGGCGCGCGCAACTGGGACTACCGGTACGTCTGGCTGCGCGATGCCGCGCTCACGCTCGAGGCCCTGCTCGCCCACGGTCTCGCGGACGAGGCGCGGGCGTGGCGCGATTGGCTGCTGCGCGCGGTCGCCGGGGATCCGGCCGATCTGCAGATCATGTACGGGCTGGCGGGGGAGCGGGATCTGCTCGAGCGGGAGATGCTGTCACTGCCCGGTTATGCCGGATCCGCCCCGGTGCGGGTGGGCAACGCCGCGGCCGAGCAGTTCCAGGCTGATGTCTTCGGCGAGGTGATGGTGACGCTCGCGGCCGCCCGTCGCGCGGGTCTCGAGGAGTCCGAGCGGTCGTGGTCGTTGCAGCGGGTGCTGCTGCGGCACGCCGAGAAGCAGCTGGACCATCCGGACAACGGCATGTGGGAGATCCGCGGGGATCCGCAGTTCTTCACCCACTCCCGAGTGATGCTGTGGGCCGCGTTCGACCGCGGGGTGCGCGCGGTCGAGGAGGACGGCGCGCACGGCTCCGCGGAGCGCTGGCGGGGCGTGCGCGACCGGCTGCGCTCCGAGATCGACGAGCACGGGGTGCGGGACGGACGCTTCGTGCAGCACCGCGGCACGGATGAGGTCGACGCCGCGCTGCTGCTCATCCCGCGCACTGGATTCTGCGCGCCCGACGACCCGCGCATGCTCGCGACGGTGGAGCGGATCGAGCAGACCCTGATCCACGGCGGCCTCGTGAACCGGTACCGCACCGGCTCGGGCGTGGATGGTCTGCCCGGGGGAGAGAACACGTTCCTCGCCTGCTCGTTCTGGCTCGTGGAGCAGTACGCGGTCACCGGTCGCATGGCCGAGGCGCGGGAGCTCATGGACCGGCTGTGCGCGCTGCGCAACGACGTCGGCATGCTGAGCGAGGAGTACGACCCGGTGGAGCATCGGCATGCCGGGAACACCCCGCAGGCGTTCTCGCACCTGTCGCTGGTGCGTGCCGCGGACGCGCTCGCCGCAGGCCTGCACCGCAAGCGCTGACCCCCTCGGAGCACCCCTCCACATGCGCTGCCCCGCTCTGGCGCACCCTCGCCCCGCCGGAGCACCCCTCCACATGCGAGTCGTCCCCGTCAGCGGGGCCTATGGCGTGCGCTGGCGGGGACGACTCGGAGGTGGGGGATCCGGGGTGGGGGATCCGGGGTGGGGGATCCGGGGATCAGGCGTTGACGAGGAGGGTGTCCGCGATCGGGCGGCGCTCGCGGGGGGCGTTCTCGCGCTGCTGCAGCTCCTCGGGAGCGGTGCGGATGTCGCCCAGCTCGCCGACGGCCATGACCGCGATCGGGGTGAAGTCGGCGCTCAGGTCGAAGGCGGCGGAGATCGCGTCGCGGTCGAAGCCGCCCATCTGGTGGGTGGAGAGGCCGTTCGCGTGCGCCTGCACGGTGAAGTGCGCGGCCGCCTGACCGGTGTCGTAGAGGGCCCAGGTCATGGGCTTGCCGTCGCGCGTGGTCTCGGCCACGAACACCACGAGCAGGGCGGCGTCGCCCGCCCAGGCGCTGTTGAACCCGGCGAGCGTGCCGAGGACCTTGGCGTGCTCCTCGGATCCGCGGCGGACGACGATCGCGCGCCACGGCTGCGTGTTGGCGGCGGTCGGCGCCCAGCGAGCGGCCTCGAGCGCGCTGGCCAGGGCCTCCTCGTCGATGGTCGAGGTCGCGTCGAAGATGCGGGTGCTCCAGCGCTCGGCGAGCACGTCGAGGATCGGGGCATCGGTGACCGCGGTGCGGTCGGTGGCGGGGGTGCTCATGGCGATGAGGCCTTTCGGGTCGGTGATCTGCTGCCGGACCCCATCGTCCGCACCCTCACCGCAACAATCCATGCACCTGAATATTCCCGCGGTCCGGATCCGGGTCCCGCGCCCTCGCCCGCGCCCGCGCCGTCGCCCGCGCCGTCGCCCTCGCCCCGTTGGCCGCGAAACCGAACCTGCGTCCCGAGACGCACGATCATTTCGTCGGTCTCGGGACGCAGGTTCGGTTTCGCTGTCGACGGCTTGCGGCGCGGAGCCGGCGCGGCGCGGGCGCGGAGCCGGCGCGGGGCGGCTCAGCGTCCGGAGAGAGCCTCGGACAGCTTCACGCGCGCCCCCATGCGCAGCAGGGAGTTCTCGTAGATCTTCGCCGCCACGAGGATCGCGGCCACGCACGCGACGAGCAGGATCGCCAGCGACGCCAGCGGCTCCCACCACTGCGCCTCGCCGACGAACAGTCGTACCGGCATCGCGACCGGCGCCGAGAACGGGATGTACGACAGGATCGTCATCACGACGGGGTTGTCGTTGAAGATGATCACCAGGATGTACGGGGCCATCACGAGCATCGTGATCGGCATGGTCGTGGATCCGATGTCCTCCTGGCGCGAGACCAGGGCCGCGGCCGCGGCGAACAGCGAGGCCAGCAGCACGAAGCCGAACAGGAAGAACACCGCGAACCACACGAGCGGGGATCCGAGCCCCTGCAGCACGGTGTTCTGTCCCGTCACGATGAGTCCGACCACGGCGATCGCCGCCAGCAGCAGGATCTGCGCCATCGCGAGCACCGTGTTGCCGATGACCTTCCCGGCCAGGAGCACGCGGGCGGGGATCGCGGCGAGCAGCAGTTCGACCACGCGCGTGGACTTCTCCTCGACCACGCTCTGCGCCATGGTCGCACCGAACGTCGATGCGGCCATCAGGAAGACCACGCCGAAGCCGATCGCGACGAGGTAGCGCAGGAGGGGATTGGTCGTGTCCGGTTCGAGGATGGTGACCTTCGGCGTCTTCGCGAGCAGGCTCTGCAGGCTGTTCGGCGCGCTCTTCAGGGCCACGATCTCGAAGCCGAACGCGCTGTCGCCGGGGGCGGGGATGAGGGCCGCCTCGACCGTCCCCTCGCGGACCAGCTTCTCCGCGGCGGTCGCGTCGGCGACCTCGGTCGGCGCGAGTCCCGGCAGGCCGTGCACGGCCTGGGCGGTTTCCGCGGTCACCGCGATCTTCGTCTCCGACGTGTTCTTGCTCATGAACCCGCCGATCAGCACGCCGGCGAGGGCGATGAGCAGCAGGATGCCGGTCGAGATCAGGAACGCCTTGCTGCGCAGCTTGGATCCGATCTCGCGCTCGGCGACGAGGAAGATCCCGCTCGATGCGGAGAGCGCCCCGTTCTGGGCGGTCGAAGTGCTCACTGGATGACCTCCTTGAAGATCTGGGCGAGGGACGGATGCTGCGGGCTGAAGGCGTGCACGACGCCGTGGCCGAGGGCGGTGCGCAGCACGCGCTGCGCGTCCTCCGGGGTGTCGGCGTCGAAGACCGCGGTCCCTCGTTCGAAGTCCACGACGGTGATGCCGGGTTCGGAGCGGATCCATCCGGCATCGGCGTCGGAGACCAGCTCGTAGCGCGGGGCGGAGTGCTGCGCGCGCAGCTGCTCGCGGGAGCCGGCGGCGCGGATGGTGCCGCCGGCGATGATGACGAGGTCATCGCAGAGTCGTTCGACGACGTCGAGCTGGTGCGAGGAGAACAGGATCGCCGCCCCCTGCGCCGCCCGCGCCTGCAGCACGCCGGCGACGACGTCGACCGCGAGCGGATCCAGCCCGGAGAACGGTTCGTCGAGGATGAGCACCTCGGGGTCGTGCACGAGCGCGGCGGCGATCTGCGCGCGCTGCTGGTTGCCGAGGGAGAGCGACTCGATCGAGTCGTGCAGCCGCTCGCCGAGTCCGAGCTCGGCCAGCAGCGCCTCGCCGCGGGCCGTCGCCTCGGTCTTGCCGAACCCGTGCAGCCGCGCGAGGTACGCGACCTGCTCGAGCACCTTCATCTTCGGGTACAGGCCGCGCTCCTCCGGCATGTACCCGAAGTGGCGCCGGTCGGTGGCCGCGACATCGTGCCCGCCGAGGCGCACGGTGCCGCCGTCGGAGCCGAGCACGCCCAGCACGATCCGCATCGTGGTGGTCTTGCCGGCGCCGTTGCCGCCGACGAAGCCCGTGAGCCGGCCCGGCTCGACGCGGAACGAGACGTCGTCGAGAACGCGCCGGGTGCCGTAGCTCTTGGTGAGGCCCTCGAGTTCGAGCAGCCCCGTGGTCGTGGTGCGGGTGAGCACTGTGGTCATGGCTCCACGGTATTCAGCCCCGCGGCCCGGGGCATCCCCCCTACGGCGGATCCCGGACCGCCCTTGCGGCGGATCCGGGGGCTCTTTGCGGTGGGTCCGGGGGGAGCAGCCCTCCATTTTCGGGTCGTCCCCGTCAGCGGAGCCCGTAGCGTGCGCTCGCGGGGACGACGCGGAAGTGGCGGCCGTTGGCCGTGGGAGCGTCCCTCCATTTTCGGGTCGTCCCCGTCAGCGGAGCCCATAGCGTGCGCTCGTGGGGACGACGCGGAAGTGGCGGCCTCCGTCTTCGGGTCGTCCCCGTCAGCGGAGCCCATAGCGTGCGCTCGTGGGGACGACTCGGAAGTGAGGGGGGCCGGAAGCGGTGGGAGAGCGCGGGAGGGCGCGGGACGGGAGGGAGCGGGGTCAGCGGCGGCCGAGATGCAGGACGGCGCGGACGAGCAGGCCGGCCAGGAGCGCCCAGAACGCGGCGCTCACGCCCCAGAACGCCATGCCGGAGGCGGCGACGAGGAACGTCACCACGGCCGGGGTGCGCTCGCCCGGGTCGTCGATCGCCTGCTGGACGGCGGATCCGAACGCGCCGAACAGCGCGAGACCGGCGACGGCCGGGATCACGGCGACGGGGGCGAGCACCACGAGCGCGGCGAAGGCGGCGGAGAACCCGCCGAGCACCAGGTACGACGCCCCTGTCGAGACGCCGGCGATCCAGCGGCGCTTCGGATCCGGTTCCGCATCGGGGGCGGCGGCGAGGGCCGCGCTGATCGCGGCGAGGTTGATCGCGTGCCCGCCCGCGGAGGCGCCGAGGGCGCTGCCGATACCGGTCGCCAGCATGGCCGGGCGCCAGGGCACCTCGTAGCCGAAGCTGCGCATCACGGCCACGCCGGGCACGTTCTGCGACGCCATGGTCACGATGAACAGCGGCAGGGCGATGCCGACGAGCGCCCCGACTGTGAACGTCGGCATCGTGAGCTCGAGGTGCGGCAGGAGCGCGACCGGATCCAGGGTCGTCCCCGAGCCCGTCGAAGCGCCGCTGGTCACGATCCCGATGACGATGACGACCGTCGCCGTGAGGAACGCCAGCGGCACCGCCCACCGTGGCGCGAGCCGGGCGAACACCAGCCACGTGAGCATCACAGGGATCACGGCCCACGGGTTCTTGCCGAGCCCGGTGATCGGGGCGATGCACAGCGGCAGCAGCACGCCGGCGAGCATGGCTTGCGCGATCGATGGCGGGATCGCGGCGATGAGGGATCCGAGCTGAGGCACCAGAGCGGTGAGCAGGATCAGCCCGGCCACGATGAGGAAGGCCCCGACCGCGGCGGGCCAGCCTCCCTCGATCGCGCCAGAGGCAGCGAGCAGCGCCGCGCCCGGAGTCGACCAGGCGGAGGTGATCGGCATGCGGTAGCGCCAGGCCAGCACGATGCCGGCGACGCCCATCGTCAGGCAGAGCGCGAGCAGTCCGCTTGCGGCCTGAGCGTGGGTCGCGCCCACCGCTGCAAGGCCGGTGAGCACCACCGCGAACGAGCTCGTGAACCCGACGAGTGCCGTGACGACGCCGGCCATGATCGCGCGGGACGGCGACGTGCGAGGGCGGAGTGCCGGAGGGCTCGGGATTTCGGGCATGGGGAGAGGCTAGCGGGGACCGCGGGTGCGCCGGGACGCGGGTTAGCCGGTCAACTCGGCAGGACGTTTGCAACTCCGCAGGACGGAGAACGCCGGATCCTCCTGCAGAGTTGCGAACGTCCTGCGAAATGGAGCCCCGCGACCGGGCGCGCCCGCGCCCCGACTAGGCCAGACCCAGCCGGTGCGCCAGCACGACGGCTTGCACGCGGTCGCGCGCGCCGAGCTTCTGCAGGATCCGCGACACGTGCGTCTTCACCGTCGCCTCGCCGATGAACAGCTCCGCCGCGATCTCGGCGTTGCTCCAGGCCTCGGCCACGAGCCGCAGCACCTCGGCCTCCCGGTCGGTGAGCGGCTCGGGAAGTTCCGCGCTCGGCAGGGCGACGGATCCGGCGACGGGAGCGGATCCCCCCGCCGGAACGGCCCCGCCTGCCGGAACGGATCCGCCTGCTGGAACGGATCCGCCGACCGGAACGGATCCCCCTGCCGGAACGTATCCGCCCGAGGAAGGCGACCCGCCCGCGGGGTCCGTGCTCGACGCAACCGTCCCCGCGCTTCGCACCGCGAACCGCTGCAGCACTCGGCGGGTCACCTCGGGCGCGAGCATGCCGTCGCCGGCGGCCAGCGCGCGCACGGCGGCGACGAGCTCTTCGGGGCCGGCGTTCTTCAGCAGGAATCCGCTTGCGCCGGCATCCAACGCATCGAACAGGTAGTCGTCGCGGTCGAAAGTCGTCACGATGGCGATCGACGCGCAGATCCGGCCATCCGCCCTGATCCGCCGGGTCGCTTCGAGCCCGTCCATGTCGGGCATCTGCACATCCATCGTGATCACGTCGGGCAGCAGGGATGCGGCGAGGTCCACCGCCTCGGATCCGGTGCCGGCCTCGCCGACCACCTCGATGTCGGGCTGCAGATCCAGGATCGTGCGGAATCCCGCGCGGAGCATGGCGTGGTCGTCGACGATCAGCACGCGGGTCGGAGCGGTCACGTCGACTCCCTCGGGTCGCTTGTCGCCGTGGCTGGCGGGCCTGGAGGCCGCGAAACCGAACTTGCGTCCCGAGACCCACGGAACGATCGTCGGTCTCGGGACGTGGGTTCGTTCTCGCGGTCCCCCGCGCCGTCCGCGAGCAACGCGCCCGCGCCGCCGTCCGCGAGCAGCGAGCCCGTGAGCAGCGAGTCCGCGCCCAGCGAGCCCGCGGGCTGCGTCGCGGCCAGGGGGAGCGTCGCCCGCACGCGGTATCCGCCGGCCGGCCGGGCCACGAGCTCGATCGACCCGCCGGACGCGGTCGCCCGCTCGCGCATGCCGAGCTGGCCGAGGCCGGGCCGAAGCCCGGTGACCACCCGCCCCGTGTTGACGACTTCGAGTTCGACGGATCCCTGTTCGTAGCGGATCCGCACGTCCGCGACGGCGTCGGGGCCGGCATGACGGCGGGCGTTCGTCAGCGACTCCTGGGCGATCCGGTAGAGGTTGACCGCGGTCACGCGCGGCACCGGCACGGCTTCGCCGACCACCTGCAGCCGCGTGGGCAGGCCCGCCGCCGTCGACGCTGCGGCGAGGTCTGCGATGTCGTCCATCCCGACGGTCGAGGAGTCGTCGTCGCTGTCGCCGGGGGCGCGCAGCGTGTCGAGCAGCTGATGGAAGTCGCGGATGGCGTCGCGGGCCGCGGTCTCGATGCCGGCGACGATCGCGGTGGCGGCCTGCGGATCCTGCGGGATCATCATGCGCGCGGCACCCGCTTGCACGCCCATGACCGACACGTGGTGCGCGACCACGTCGTGCAGCTCGCGGGCGATGCGCACCCGGTCCAGGGCGACGGCCTGGGCGGCGCTGAGCGCGCGCTCGCGCTCGAGTTCGGCGGTGCGCTGCTCGAGTGCGGCGCGTTGACGGGCCGCACTCCAGCTGCGCTCGCCGAAGTAGTACGCGCCGCCGAAGTACAGCACGTTCAGCAGCACCTGCAGCATGAGGAACGCCACCAGCGGCGAGAACATCCCCGCCACGACCTCCGCCTTGTGCGCCTGATCGATCGCCTGCCGGTACATCTCGATGACGAGCCACACGGCCATCGCCACGATGATCCCCGCGCGCACCAGGAACGCCCTGCGGCGCGCGTTCATCCACGCGCCAACGGTGTACAGGGCGATGAACATCGCGATGTTGCCGGCGTAGATCTCCGGGACGTGCAGCGAGGTCGCCACCACGAACGCGAGGGACACCACGACGGCGACCGCGGCAGGCCACCGCCGTCGCATCGCGAGCGCCGCCGAGATGACGACGACGTACGGGATCGCCGTCCACAGCTCGGCCTGCGCGGTGCCGTAGACCTTCGCGATCGATGAGAGGCCGGCGCTGAGGATCCCGCCCACGAGCACGACGCCGGCCAGGAGCACGTCCTGCCGCAGTTCGCGCGAGGTAGGGGTGCGGAGGAACGGCGGCATCCCTCCACCGTAGGGCGGCTGTCGCCGGACGGCATCCCCCGCACGACGGATGGGCCGGAAAGCGACGGATGGGTCGGAAAGCGCCGGATGGGCCGGATGCGACACTGGAGCGTGCCCTCGCCGCGCCCGCGCCTCGCCCCGCTGTATCTCGCCGGATTCACGACCGCGTTCGGCGCGCACGGGATCGCCGCCGCCCTCGGCGCGGAGACCGAGGACATCGGCTGGACCCTGCTCGCATTCGGTTTCACCCTCGCGCTGTACGACCTGGCAGAGGTGCTGCTGAAGCCAGTGTTCGGCGCGCTCAGCGACCGGATCGGCGCGCGCCCGGTCATCGTCGCGGGGCTCCTCGCGTTCGCCGTGTTCTCCATCGTGGGCGCGCTCGTGCCCGGCACCGCCGGACTCATCGTGGCGCGGTTCGGGCAGGGGGCGGCGGCTGCGGCGTTCTCCCCTGCCTCGTCCGCCGCAGTCGCACGGCTCGCGGACGACACCTCCCGCGGCCGCTACTTCGGGCGCTACGGATCATGGAAGGCCCTCGGCTACGCGCTGGGCCCGCTGCTCGGTGCCGGACTGGTCGTCTGGGCCGGCCTGCCCGCCCTGTTCTGGGCGCTCGCCGCGGTGGCGCTGGTCGCCGCCGCCTGGGTGCGGTTCGGGGTGCCGGTGGTTCCCGTGCTGCCCCGCAAGCGAGTGACGGTCGCCGACCTCGCGCGAGAGCTCACCGCACCCGGATTCCTCGTGCCGACCCTCGTGCTCGCCGCAACGACCGGCGGCCTCGCTGTGGCGGTCGGCTTCCTGCCCCTGCTCGGCCGGTCCAGCGGCATCGGAACGGTCGGGAGCATGGCGCTCGTCACGGTGCTGGCCGTCGTCAGCAGCATCGTGCAGCCGCTCGCCGGATCCCTGCATGACCGCGGCCGCCTTCCTGTGCGGCTCGGCGCCGTCGGCGGGCTGGCGCTGCTGGCGGGCGGGATCCTGGTCGCGGGACTGTGGCCCGAGCTGCCGACGCTCGTGGTCGCGGCCGTGCTCATCGGCGCAGGGGTGGGACTCGCGACGCCGGTGGCGTTCTCGCATCTGGCCGCATCCACGCCTCCGGAGCGGATGGGACGCACGATGGGATCCGCGGAGATGGGGAGGGAGCTGGGGGACGCCGGAGGGCCTCTCGTCGCCGGTGCCGTAGCGACCGCGACGCTCCCCGGTGTGGGACTCGTCGTGGTCGCGGGGCTCACCGCCGTAGCCGGGGTCCTCGCCGTCTGGGGGCTGCGGACGCCGCGGGCGGACTGAGTCGAGGGCGAACAGTTGCTTGCTATTGACAAGCGAGCTTGTTAAAAGCAAGCTGTTTCGCAACGGACCCGACGGAGGGCCCACCGACAGAGGAGTCATCGTGACGAACGTCTTCATCAGCCTTCCCACGTCCGACCTCGAGCGCGCGAAGGCCTTCTACGTCGCTCTCGGCTGCGAGATCCGACCGGAGTTCTCCGACGAGAACGGCACGTGCTTCGCCTGGGACGACAATGTCTTCCTGATGCTGATCACGCGCGAGTTCTTCGCGACCTTCACCGACAAGCCGATCGTGGATCCGAACACCGCGGTGCAGGTCTCGATCAACTTCTCCCGCGATTCGCGCGAGGAGGTCGACGCGATGGTGGCCAAGGGCCTCGCCGCGGGCGGCGCCGAACCGCAGCCGGCGCAGGACTACGGCTTCATGTACATGCGCGATCTGAACGATCCCGATGGCAACGCCCTCGGCTTCCTGTACTCCGTGCCGGAGGGTGCGGAACAGGGCGCCGAGACGCAGCCGGCGACCCAGGCCGCCGGGGCCTGATGCGGGGCCGGTGCTGACATGGCCGCACGAAGTTACGGCCAGTACTGCGGCGTCACCACGGCCGTCGAGCTGATCGGCGAGCGCTGGGCGCTACTCATCGTGCGCGATCTGCTCGTCGGACCGCGTCGCTACACGGATCTCAAACAGGGGCTGCCGCGCATCCCGACGAACATCCTGTCCACGCGGCTCAAGGAGCTGCAGGAGGGCGGGGTCGTACGCCGGGTGCCACTGCACGGCTGCGGGCTCGTGTACGAGCTCACGCCCTACGGACAGGCGCTCGAACCGGTGGTGCTCGCGCTCGGGCGCTGGGGCTTCCAGACGATGGGCGACCCGGGCGAGGGCGATGCGATCACACCGGATTCGCTCACGATGGCGCTGCGCACCGCGTTCCGCGCCGAGCACGCCCGGGGGCTGGATGTGGAGCTGCACGTCGGAGACGTCGCGCTGCGGGCGATCGTCCGTGACGGCGTGCTCGCGGTCACGCAGCTCGCGCCACCCGCTCCGCCGGTCGGCGGGGCGGTGCCGTCCGGTGACCCGGAGGCGGTCATCGTCGCCGGTCCCGGCATCCGGCATCTCATCGCCGGGGACGTCACCCCGGCGGAGGCGATCGCCCAGGATCTCGTCGCAGTCGTCCGCGGCGACGAGCGGATCCTGAACGACTTCGCGAAGACCTTCCACATCGCACCTCTCGCGGCGTAGCGTCGCCGTGGGCGCGTGCGCCACGGATCGTGCGCCGCGCCCCGCGAAACCGAACACTGACCGCGAAACCGAACCTGCGTCCCGAGACCGCAGAACAGAACTGCTGTTTCGGGACGCGCCTTCGGTCTCGCGGTCAGCTGAGCGAACTCGAATCATGAACGACCGAACCGGATCCGGGATCCACGAGGAGCAGACATCATGACCGGACGCATCATCATCGACCTGTTCACGACGCTCGACGGCGTCGCCCAGGCCCCGGGGGGACCGGAGGAGGACACCAGCGATGGATTCCGCTTCGGCGGGTGGCAGGCGACGCTCCCGAGCGAAGCCGTCATGCGCAGCGTGACCGAGGGGATGGAAACCCTCGACGCGTTGCTGCTGGGGCGACGCACGTACGACATCTTCGCGGGCTACTGGCCGGAGCACACCACGGGACCGGAGGGCTTCATCGGTCAGCTCTTCGACCGCGTGCCGAAGTATGTGGCGTCCCGCGATGCCGGGATCGCACTGGACTGGCAGGGCAGCAGCAGGGTCGGCGCAGACCTGCCCGCGGAGATCGCCGCGATGCGTGAGAACCATAGGGACGTGCACGTGATCGGGAGCGTCGATTTCGTGCAGACCCTGCTCTCCGAGCAGCTCTATGACGAGCTGCAGCTCTGGGTGTATCCGATCGTGCTCGGCCAGGGCAAGAAGGTGTTCCCCGACGGTGCCCGCCCCGCGAACATGCGGCTCGTGCACGCCGAGTCCGGCGACGGCGGCACGCTGCTGCTGCGCTACGCGCCGCTTCCGGGGGAGCCCACCACCGGCACGATGTGACGACGAGCGCCGCCGTGATGAGCAGGGGGCGCACCGTGTCGGATTCGTGACCGGAATATCGCGTATCCGTCTAGCTGACGGACCGCCGCGAAACTACAGTCGTCGGTAACGCGCGGGGACGCTGACGCGAACAGCCGCACCCAAGGGTGCGGCTGTTCCCTTGTCGGGATCCGGTCCCGGAGATTGCCACTTTCCTGAGAGAACCCTATGCCGATAGATTGCATCGACGCCTGTTCCTCAGGCTCCGGTCCGACCCTATGGAGGGCGGCCGCTGACCCGATGGGGGGACAAGGATGTCTGCAGGTGTGTCAAGGCGCCGACGCTGGAAGGGAGCGCTCACCGCGCTGCTCGCCGCGGCGCTGATGTTCACAGGGGTAGGGGCTGCGAATGCCGACCCGACGCCCGGGGCGGGAGGCTCGATTTCGGGCGTCGTCACGAGCGACGTGGACGGCTCCCCGATCGCAGGTGTCTACGTCGAGGCGCAGAACGATGATGCGTCGTCCCTCGCCGGAGCGACGACCGGCCCGGACGGCACCTACCGCATCGACGGATTGCTCGCGGGGGCGCATCGCGTGCATTTCCTGACCTCTGGCACGCCGTACATCTCCGAATACTGGAACAACTCGACGGACTACTTCGGCGCGACCACCGTGGACGTGCAGGACGGCGCGGTCGCCACGGGCATCGACGCGGGGCTCAGCGTGGGCGCATCGATCAGCGGGGTCGTCACTCGCGACGACGGATCACCCGTGACGCAGGCTTTCGTCGCTGCGAGCGGCACAAACGGCGGGTTCGGCAATGCGGTGACGGATTCCAACGGCGCCTACACGCTTCAAGGCCTCGCCGCCGATAGCTACACCGTGCAGTTCTCGGCGAGCAGGGACGGCCTCGTCAGCGAGTACTGGGACAACGCGCCCGACTACTCGACCGCGACGAAGGTTCCTGTGGCATCCGGTGGCGCTGTCACGGGAATCGATGCCGTGCTCACGGCAGGCGGGTCGCTCCAGGGCGTGGTCACGCTCGCCTCCGACGGCTCCGCGGTCACCAATGGCGGGGTCTCCGTGCTGGACGCGGGCGGCAACTTGGTCGCAAACGGATGGCTCGCCCCCGACGGCTCGTACCGGATCGACGGTATTCGTCCCGGCGACTACACGGTCAGGTTCGTCTCGTACGACCCGAAGGTGCTGAGCCAGTACTGGGACGGGGCTGCCTCGGCGGCCGACGCCACCCCCGTCACGATCGTCGCGGGCCAAACGGTGAGCGGTATCGACGCCGCGCTGCGCGCCATCTCGTCGCAGATCAGCGGCACTGTGACGCGCGCATCCGATGGCCTCCCCGCAGTGGGCATCTCCGTGAACGTAGAGGGCATCAGCGGGGACTTGTCCGCGGTGACCGATGAGGCGGGTATGTACCAGATCCCTGCGGGCCCTGGAACGTACACGGTCATGTTCCGCGATCCGTCGGAAAAGCTCGCCACCCAGTGGTGGAGCGGCGCGTCGAACGCGAATGACGCGACGCCGGTCACCGTCGTCGACGGCGCGGACAGCACGGGAATCGATGCGCAGCTCGCCGCGAACGTCACCATCAAGGGCTCTGTGCTCATCGACGGCTCGACGGACCTGCGCGGACGCTCCTCGAGCATCGCGGTGATCGCCGCGGTGGGCAATGAGAACGTCGGCATGTCGTACGTCCACCCGGACGGGACCTACAGCATCACGGTCAGCCCCGGCACCTACACGGTCAAGGTCGAGCCCACGGAGGGCCTGGAATACGCGATCGCACCGCAGTACTACTCGCACGCGAGTTCGGCGAGCGATGCGACCCCGGTCGTCGTTTCGGACACGGCCGATACCACGGGAATCGACTTCGACCTGTCGTCGCGCAGGGCGGAGGTCACGCTCGCGGCGGCCACCGTCCAGCCCGGCGGTGCCATTCACGTGACCGGGTCCGGTTTCATACCGGGAGAGTCCGTCGCGGTCGAGCTGCACTCCACCCCGATCTCCCTCGGGACGGTCACAGCCGGCGCCGACGGTGTCGTCGATACCACCGTCACGATTCCGGCGGATGCGCCCGCGGGGGCGCACCGGATCGTGCTCACGGGGCAGATGTCGACGCTGACCGGCGATTCAGCGCTGACCGTGGCCGGCGCGACCACTCCCGGCGGATCCGACGGACCAGGAACGGGTGGCACGGGGCAGGGATCGGGCTCGACGCCTGCGACCGGCTCGGGCACCGCGCAGCTCGCGGCGACCGGCGCGGAGTTCCCGGAGGCGGCGCTGCTGCTCGGGGCACTGATGCTGCTGATCGGCCTCGCCGCGGTCCGCATTCGTCGTCGGGCCTGACCCGACGCGCGACGAGGCCGGATGGGAAGACCCGTCCGGCCTCGTCGTCGTTCAGCCCGCGAGCACCCGCTCCAGCACGACCGCGACGCCGTCGTCGGCGTTCGAGGGGCTGATCTCGTCCGCGGCGGCGAGGRCTTCGGGCTCGGCGTTCGCCATCGCGACGCCGCGGCCGGCCCAGCGCAGCATCTCGACGTCGTTGAGGGCGTCGCCGAACGCGAGGACCTCGCTGCGGTCGATGCCGAGCCGGTCGCACAGGTGCGCGAGCCCGGTGGCCTTGGTGACGCCCTCCGCCATGACCTCGACGAACGGTGCGCCGGACAGAGTGGCTTCGAAGCCGTTTTGGTCCAGGGTGCGGAGGGCGTCGAAGATCTCGGCCGGGGTGATGTCGGCGTGCCGGATCACGAGCTTCAGGCTCGGCGCGCCCAGAACCTCGGCGAGCGGGACCGCGCCCATCGACGCGGGATCGCGTTTGTGGTCGCCGTGCGCAGCGACGTCGGCATAGCCGGCCTGAGCGACGAAGACCTCACCGGCCTCGCGCACGCTCGCGAACAGCAGGGAGTCGATCCGCGCGTCCAGCTCGCGCGCGATCCGTTGCTGCACCGGCACGGCGATCTCGGTGGCGAACAGTTGTTCGTGCGTGTCCAGGCGGATGCCGTACGCCCCGTTGCCGCACAGCGCCCAGCCGTCGAAGCCCGCTTCCGCGGCGATCGCGCGCAGGCCGATCGGCTGGCGCGCGGTCACCGGCACCACGACGATGCCCGCGGCCCGTGCGGCGTCGAGGGCGGCGCGGGTGCGCGCGCTCACGCGGCCCGCCGGATCCAGCAGGGTGCCGTCGAGATCCGTCGCGATCAGCCGGATCCGGGATCCTGATGCCTCCGGGGCAGCGGATCCCGCGAGCGGACTCGCCGAGCGCACGGGATCCTGCCGCGTGTACGGCTTGTTCATGCCGGCATCCGGTGTGCTCGACAGGTTCCCGTGCGCTCGGCGGGACGCGCTGCGGCCGTGCTCATCAGGCGAAGATCATCGGCATGTCGCCGTCGTCTTCGGCACTGCCGAGTTCGAGGTCGACGACCACCGGCACGTGGTCGCTGGGCTGCTCGCCCTTGCGCTCCTCGCGATGGATCGAGGCGCCCTTCACGGCGTCGGCGAAGGTCGTGGATCCGAGCACGAAGTCGATCCGGATGCCCTCGTTGCGCGGGAACTTGAGCCGCTGGTAGTCCCAGTACGTGTAGCCCTCGGGGAGCAGCGGTCGCACGACGTCGTGCACGCCCGCCGACTCCAGCGCGAAGAACGCCGCGCGCTCCTCGGGGGAGACGTGCGTGGAGCGTCCGACGACGATGTCCGGATCCCCGTTGTCGTGGTCGAACGGGATGATGTTGAAGTCGCCGACGAGCGCGAGGGGCAGGCCGGGCGAGGTGGCGAGCTCGGCCGCGGTCGACGTGCGCAGCGCGTCGAGCCAGTGCAGCTTGTACGCGAGGTGCGGGTCGTCGAGCGAGCGCCCGTTGGGTACGTACAGGCTCCAGACGCGGACGCCGTTCACGATCGCGCCGAGCGCCCTGGCCTCGAGCGGTGCATCGGGGCCCTCGTGGCCCTTGGCGAAGCCGGGCATGCCGTCGAAGGACGTGCGCACGTCGGTCATCGGCTCGCGGCTCGCGATCGCGACGCCGTTCCACTGGTTCAGGCCGTGCACCTCGACGTGATAGCCGGCCTCCTCGAAGGGCGCGTACGGGAACTGCTCCGGCTTGCACTTGATCTCCTGCATCGCGAGCACGTCGATGTCCTCGCGCACGGCGAACTCGACGGTGCGGGCGACGCGGGTGCGGATGGAGTTGACGTTCCAGGTGGCCAGGCGCATGGATCCAGCCTACGGGCGGGCGACGACATCGCCGGTCGTGGGGCGGTTCCAGGAGGTGCCGGCCGCGGACGTCCGAGCGCCCCCCTGGGTAGCCCGATCTCAGAGTCGTCCCCGTGAGCGGACCCCATGGGGTCCGCTCACGGGGACGACTCGGAAGTGGAGGGGTCAGACTCGGGCGAGCTGGGCTGCCTTCTTTTCGCGGCGCAGGCCGTGCAGCAGGGGCTCGGTGTAGCCGCTCGGCTGCGCGGCGCCCTCGGTGATGAGGCGGCGGGCGGCGGTGAACGCGATGCCGGGCTCGGATCCCTCGGCGAACGCGAGCGGCTCGTAGTTCTCATCGCCCGCGTTCTGCGCGTCGACGACCACGGCCAGGCGGCGGAGGCTGTCGTCGATCTGCGCCTCCGTGATCACGCCGTGCTGCAGCCAGTTGGCCAGCAGCTGGCTCGAGATGCGCAGCGTGGCGCGGTCCTCCATGAGGCCGACGTCGTGGATGTCCGGCACCTTCGAGACGCCGATCCCCTGATCGATCCAGCGCACGACGTAGCCGAGGATCGACTGCACGTTGTTGTCCACCTCCGTCGCGACGATCTCGGGCGTCAGCGAGCCCTCGGGAGCGAGCGGCGGGACCAGCAGGCGGTCCAGTGCCTCGTCCGAGACCGCCGGCAGCGCGGCCCGCGCGGCGAACGCGTCGACCTGGTGGTAGTGCAGGGCGTGCAGGGTCGCGGCGGTGGGCGACGGCACCCAGGCGGTCGAGGCCCCGGAGCGCGGGTGCGCGATCTTCTTCTCGAGCATGTCGTGCATGAGGTCGGGCTCGGCCCACATGCCCTTGCCGATCTGGGCGCGTCCGTTGAGGCCGCTCGCGACGCCGATCGCGACGTTGCGGTCCTCGTACGCCTGCATGAACGGCTGCGCCTTGATCCCGGCCTTCGGCAGGAACGGGCCGGCGTGCAGCGAGGTGTGGATCTCGTCGCCCGTGCGGTCGAGGAATCCGGTGTTGATGAAGACCACGCGGTCGCTCGCGGCGGCGATCGAGGCGGCGAGGTTCGCCGATGCGCGGCGCTCCTCGTCCATGATGCCGATCTTCATCGCGCCGGCGGGCAGGCCCAGCAGCTCCTCCACGCGGCCGAACAGCTCGGCGGCGAATGCGACCTCCTCCGGCCCGTGCATCTTCGGCTTCACGATGTACATGGATCCGGTGCGCGAGTTGGTTCCCTTGTTCGCGCCCTCGAGCTCCGGCAGGGATCCGAGCGCGGTCATGATCGCGTCGAGGATGCCCTCGAAGACCTCGTCGCCGTTGCGGTCGAGCACGGCGGGGGTGCGCATGAGGTGGCCGACGTTGCGGACGAAGAGCACGGCGCGGCCGGGGAGGGCGACCTCGCCGCCGTCGGCCGTGCGGTACACGCGGTCCGCAGCCAGCGAGCGGGTGAACGTCTTGCCGCCCTTGGTGACGGACTCCGTGAGGGTGCCGTCCATGAAGCCGCGCCAGTTGCGGTAGCCGAGCGCCTTGTCGTCGCCGTCGACCGCGGCGACCGAGTCCTCCAGGTCGAGGATCGCGGTGAGTGCGGACTCGAGGATGATGTCCTGCACGCCCGCCGCGTCGGTGCGGCCGATGGGGCCGGTGCGGTCGACGAGGATCTCGGCGTGCAGGCCGTTGTGCACAAGGAGCACGGTGGCGGGCGCCCCGGCCTCGCCCGTGTAGCCGACGAAGCGCTCCGGATCGGCGAGCCGGCGGTCGCCGGACGCGGTCGGCACGACGAGCCCGTCGGCGTCCACGCGGTAACCCGTGGCGTCGCGGTGCGACCCCTCGGCCAGCGGCGCGATCTCGTCGAGGAGCTCGCGTCCGAACGAGACCACGGCGGCGGCGCGCGCCGGATTGAACTCGGTGCCAGGGGCGAGCTCGCCCGTGCGCTCGATCGCGTCGGTGCCGTAGAGCGCGTCGTACAGGGATCCCCAGCGGGCGTTCGCCGCGTTCAGGGCGAAGCGGGCGTTCAGCAGCGGGACGACGAGCTGCGGGCCCGCCATGGTGGCGATCTCGGGGTCGACGTTCTCGGTGGTCACGGAGACCTGCTCCGGCACCGGGACCAGGTAGCCGATCTCGGTGAGGAAGGCGCGGTAGGCGGCCGGATCCGGCTGCCCGGGATTCCGGCGGTGGAACTCGTCGATCTGCTGCTGCAGCTCATCGCGCCGGGCGAGCAGCGCGGCGTTGCGCGGCACCAGGTCGTGCACGATCTCGCTCACGCCCGCCCAGAACGCCGTGGCGTCGCGACCGGAATCGGCAAGCGACGCTTCAGCGAACTCGACGATCGGCGCGGCGACCGACAGGTCTGCGCGGGAGAGGTACGAGGTCATAGTTCCATTCCTTCTGTGCGGGCGCCGAGGCGCTTGAGGGTTTCCAGGGCGATCTCCGCGTCGATTGCGGGGGGACCTCCGGCGATGCCGAGGCCGCCGACGTGGTGCTCGCCGAAGAAGATCGGCACGCCCCCGTCGATCGTGGTCATGGCTCCGCCCGTGCCGAGCGGCAGGGTCGCCGAGAGCGCCTCGGCGATCTGCCCGGTGCGGCGGCGGATCGAGGCGCTGCTCTTCGCCTTGCGCTGGGACGTGTCGGCGCTGTGCGGGGTCGAGCCGTCGGCCATGCCGTAGGCGATGAGCGTCATCGACGGATCCGCGACAGCGGCCACGGTGGGCAGGCCGCGCTCCGCACCGATCTCGAGGGCGAGGGCCACGGCGCGGGCGGCCGTCTCGTACGTGATCGTGACGGTCTGTCGGTGCGTGGACATCGGCGTCTCCCTGGGCGTGATTTATCTCGATGTCGAGATTACCTTCGCGAGGAGGTTACCACAATGTGAAGCTTAAGTTCCACATGTCGAAAGAAAGGGTCGCGAGTTGGTATCCCTTCCGGACCGCTCAGCGCTCGGAGGGATCCGCCGTGCCGACCAGGATCCCGCGCGCCAGCACGTGGAAGTGCCGGTTGAAGCCGAGGTAGGCGGGCGTCTCGTCGCCGTCCAGCTCGATCTCCTCGATATCGAGCGCATCGACCGTGATGACGTAACGGTGCACGCCGGTGCCGGCGGGCGGAGCGGCGCCGATGTAGCGCTGCAGCCGGGCCTCGTTCGGCACGGTGATCGCCGGGGCGGGGAGGGATCCGGGTTCGCCGTCTCCCGCTCCGGCGGGCAGCGAGCGCACGTCGACGGGGATGTTCGCGACGGCCCAGTGCCAGAAACCGGATCCGGTCGGGGCGTCCGGGTCGTAGACGGAGAGGGCGAAGCTCTTGGTGCCGGCCGGCGGCTCGCCCCACACCAGGGCGGGGGAGCGGTCGTCTCCGCCGCGGGATGCCGACCACGCCCAGACCGGCAGCGGCCCGTCCGCGTCGAAATCGGGGCTGGAGAGCTCCAGCGGGGGCACCGGCTTCAGCCGGGCGAGGGCGGCGTAGGTGTCGACATCGAGCATGCGATCCTCCTCTGAGCGCGGACACGGCCACTCTAGGCCGCGCATCCCGTGCTGTCGCCTGCCTGAGCGCCGTTCTCCTCTGCTCGGGCCGGAAGGGTGCGCCCTAGACTTGAGGCGTGACGCTCAGCACCCCCGAACTCGAAGCCGACCGCCAGGCCCTCATCGCCCTGATCAAGGACGAGGCGGTGTTCCACGGAGACTTCACACTGGCCAGCGGCAAGCAGGCGACCTACTACGTCGACATGCGCCGTCTCACACTCGACCACAGGGCCGCGCCCGCGATCGGGCGCATCGTGCTCGATCTGATGCAGGGGCTCGACGGCATCGCCGCCGTCGGCGGTCTCACCCTGGGAGCGGACCCGATCGCGAACGCCGTCCTGCACGAGTCGGTGCGCGCCGGATCTCCGGTCGACGCCTTCGTGGTGCGCAAGGAGCCCAAGGACCACGGTCGCGGACGCCAGATCGAGGGCGCCGATGTCACGGGCAAGCGCGTGGTCGTCGTCGAGGACACGTCGACCACCGGTGGGTCCCCCCTCAAGGCCGTCGAGGTGCTGCGCGCGGCCGGCGCCGAGCCGGTCGCCGTGATCTCGATCGTCGACCGCAAGACCGGTGCGCAGGCGGCGATCGAAGCCGCGGGTCTGCAGTGGCTCGCCGCGATCGATCTCGAAGACCTCGGACTCGACCCGCAGTGACCGATTCGTCTCGGGACGTCTGCACGATGCCGCGACGACTGCACGATCGGATCCAGGATTCCGTCGTGCGTCCGGCTCTCGATCGTGCATCCGTCCCCGATGTGAGGAGTGCCGCATGACCGGATCCGCAACGGAAGATCGTCGGGTCGCGCTCGCCGTCGACGTGGGCGGGACCAAGCTCGAGGCCGCCCTGGTGCGCGCCGACGGGACCGTCGTGGACGGCACCCGCAGCCGTCGCCCGACCGGGCCCGATGCGACCTTCGACTCGCTGCGCGCGGCGATCGGCGAGGTCGTCGCCCATGCGCTCGCCGGACGCGGATCCGAGGATGAGCTGGTCGGCGCCGGCATCGGCAGCGCCGGTCCGGTTGACCGGGAGCAGGGCACGATCGTGCCGGTGAACATGCCCGGCGCGCACGGCTTCGGGCTGCGCGACGCCGTGCGGTCCGCCGCCGAGGCGGAGTACGGGGCTCCGGTCGAGACGGTGCTCGCGCACGACGGCGGCTGCCTCGCTCTCGCCGAGGCCCGGTACGGCGCGGCGCGCGGCGCCGCGGCATCGCTCTCGATCGTGGTGTCGACCGGCGTCGGCGGCGGGTTCGTCGTGGGCGGCCGCTACCTGCCCGGATCCTCGGGCAATGCCGGCCATCTCGGCCAGGTGCACGCGACGCCGGAACTCACGGTCGAACAGGTCGCTTCCGGTCCCGCGAGCGTGGCCTGGGCCCGCACCCAGGGCTGGACAGGGCAGCAGGGCGAGGATCTGGCCCGCGACGCGAAGGCGGGCGACGCGATCGCGCGCGCTGCGATCGAACGTTCTGCCCGCACGGTGGGCGCGGCGCTCGCCGACGCCTCGACGCTCGTGGACCTGGAGGTCGTCGCGATCGGCGGCGGCTTCTCTCGCGTCGCGGACGACTACATCGAGCTCGTTCAGGCGGCGCTCACCGAGAGCGCGCAGCACGACTACTCCCGCCGCACCCGCGTGGTGCGCTCCGGGCTCGGCGACGAGGGGCCGCTCATCGGCGCCGCGGCGCTCGTGCTGCGGTGACCATGCGCGTCCTCGGTCTGCAGTCCGGCACGTCCCACGACGGGATCGACGCCGCCGTCGTGGAGTTCCGCGTCGACGGCGTCGACCCGCACGGCGCCACGCTGCGGGGGACTGTGCTGCACACGGCCGAGACCCCGTACGCGCCGGAGCTGCGTGCGCGCCTCGTCGCCGCGCTGCCTCCCGCCGCCACGACGCTCGCCGAGGTGTGCGAGCTCGACACCCTGATCGGCCAGGCCTTCGCGGAGGCCGCGGCCGCGGCGGCGGATGCGGTGGGCGGCGTGGACGCCGTGTGCTCGCACGGGCAGACCGTCTTCCACTGGATCGAGGAAGGCAGCGCGCGCGGCACACTGCAGGTGGGCCAGCCCGCGTGGATCGCGGAGCGCACAGGCGCTCCAGTCGTCTCCGACGTGCGGATCCGCGACATCGCCGCAGGAGGACAGGGCGCCCCGCTCGTGTCGCTCCTCGATGACCTCCTGCTGCGGAACGCGCTGCCCGAAGGCGGCGTCGCCGCCGCGCTCAACCTGGGCGGCATCGCGAATGTGACCGTGGTCGGATCCGGCCCGGTGCAGGGCTACGACATCGGTCCCGCGAACGCGCTCATCGACGCGGTCATCCAGGATCGTGGGCTCGACGAGCGCGGCTACGACCCCGACGGCCGGATCGCCGCGTCCGGCCGGGTGGACGAGGACCTCCTCGCCGCGCTCCTGGACGATCCGTACTACGCGCTGCCCGCGCCGAAGAGCACCGGCAAGGAGTACTTCCACCTCGCCTACGTGCGGGACCACGTCGCGGCGCAGGGTCGCAGCATCGCGGACGCCGACCTCGTGCGCACGCTCACCGAGCTCACGGTGCGCACGGTCGCCCGCGACATCGCGGCACGGGGCGCGGCCTTCCTCGCGGTCTCGGGCGGCGGGGCGCACAACCCGGTGGTCATGGACGGTCTGCGTGCCGCGCTCCACGGCGTCGAGGTCGTGTCGGCCGACGCGCTGGGCGCTCCGGCCGACGCCAAGGAGGCGATCCTGTTCGCGCTCATCGGCTGGTGCACGCTGCACGGCGTTCCTGCCGTGCTGCCCGGGGCCACCGGTGCGAATGCGCCGCGGATCCTCGGCACGATCACGCCCGGATCCGGCCCGCTCCGGCTGCCGGAGCCCGTCGCAGGGATCGCGTCGCTCACGCTGGACCAGGTCGGCGGTCAGGTCGGCTGAGGCCGGCGACCGAGGCTGACGGGCGGTCAGCGGTTCGGCTCGTCCTCATCCCAGGGGCCTTCCCACCATGGACCCCGGCCGTCCTCGCGGCCGCGACGGCGTCGGCTGAGCACGATCTGCACGATCCATGCGGCCAGCGTGCCGAGTGCGATGACGGCGGCGACCCAGATGATCGGGTTCGATGTCATGGCCGCTTCCCCTCCGCTGCATCGGCGACGATCTTCGCGATCCGCGCTGCCCTGGTCTCGGCCCGCTTCGCCATCGCGATCTGCGTCAGGCCGACCTTCTTCGCGGATGGGGGGAAGGCATCCCATCCCGCGCGTCCGGCGGGGGAGGCGTCGAGGGCCGCGATGAGGTCGTCCGGCTCGATCCCGGCTTCGGGGCCGTCGAGCACGGACCACGCACCGTTCGCCTTGGCCACCTCGATCGCGCGGATCCCTGCGGCCTCGAGCAGACCGGCTTCCTCGAGCAGCGCGACCCTGGCCTTGTTCGTCGCGGCCCAGCCGCTGGACGCGCGGCGAGGCGCGAACCACAGGCCGCCGATGCGCTCGTCGAAGCTGCGCACAGGGCCGTCGATCCAGCCGAAGCACAGCGCCTGCAGGATCGCCTCTTCGTAGCCGATGTGCAGGTCGTCGTTGCCGGGGCGCGGCCGCACCAGCCAGGCGCCGTTCGCGGTCGCGTGGTTCTCCGCCAGCCAGGCGCGCCAGCTCGCCGCGTCGGCCGCGGTGACCCGTACGCCCTGATCGAGTGCGCCCATGGATCAGCCCTTCGTCTTCGGCGCCTTCTGCGGAATCGTCCGGATCGTCTCGGTGATACGGGGGAGCAGATCGGCGACGGACTGCACGACCTCGTCCGGGCGGAACGGATACTTCTCGATCTCCGCGGTGTCGCTGATCCCGGTGAGCACGAGGATCGTGTGCAGACCTGCCTCGATGCCCGCGACGACGTCGGTGTCCATGCGGTCGCCGATCATTCCGGTGCGCTTGGAATGCGCGCCGATCTTGTTGAGCGCCGAACGGAACATCATCGGATTGGGCTTGCCGACGACGTAGGGGTCCTTGCCGGTCGCCTTGGTGATGAGTGCGGCGATCGCGCCGGTGGCGGGCAACGGCCCGTCCGCGCTCGGACCCGTGGCGTCCGGGTTGGTGACGATGAACCGCGCACCGTCGTTGATCAGGCGGATCGCCTTGGTGATCGCCTCGAACGAGTAGTTGCGGGTCTCGCCGACCACGACGAAGTCGGGATTCGTCTCGGTCATGATGAAGCCCGCGTCGTGCAGGGCGGTGAGGATCCCGGCTTCACCGATCACGAACGCCGATCCGCCGGGGAGCTGCTGCTTCAGGAAGTCCGCCGTCGCGAGCGCGGAGGTCCAGATGCGCTCCTCCGGCACGTTCAGCCCGCTGGTGCGCAGGCGAGCGGACAGGTCTCGCGCGGTGAAGATCGAGTTGTTCGTCAGCACGAGGTAGGGGATGTCGCTGCGCTCCCAGCCGGCGAGCAGCTCGGATGCTCCGGGGATGGCATCGTTCTCGTGGACCAGCACACCGTCCATGTCGGTGAGCCAGCATTCGATGTCGTCGCGTTGTGCCATGCGCCCAGCCTAGGACTCCCGCGTTACGTGCGGATGACGGCGGAGGTCAGGCCGACAGCCAGACCACCTCGGACGCTGCTTCGGGGAGGGCGACGTCGGCGCCGCCGATCCGCAGGCCGCCGGGGATCACGACGACCTCGCCGCCGATCGCCACCCCTGCCGACTCCAGGGCGCGCAGAAGCTCCGGATCCCGGTCGTCCACGCGCAGCACTCGGCCCGAGTGCCCTGCCGCGGCGTCGGCGAGCAGTACGAAGGGCTCGCGTTCGATGCGGCCGGCGGCATCGGGGATCGCATCGCCGTGCGGGTCGAAGCGGGGCCGGCCCAATCGGGCGTCGATGCCCTCGAGCAGGCGGTCGCTGATCGTGTGCTCGAGCACCTCGGCCTCGTCGTGCACCTCGTCCCAGGCGTAGTCGAACTCGCGCACGAGCCAGGTCTCGATGAGGCGGTGCCGGCGGATGATCGCGAGTGCGCGCTGCTCGCCGTCGTCGGTGAGCCGGACAGCACCGTAGGGAACGTGCGAGACGAGGCCCGCCGCCGCGAGCTTCTTCACCATCTCGGTGACACTGGACGGGGCGATGCCGAGCTTCGCGGCGAGCTGCGACGGCGTGATCGGCGTCGGCTGCCATTCGGTGTGCGCGAACACCGTCTTCAGGTAGTCGTCGGCCGCGGGGGATGCCACAGCTCCACCCTAACCGCCGCCGTTGTCCTTCCACCGTCCGCGTCGTCCCCGTGAGCGCACACTATGGCGTCCGCTCACGGGGACGACTCGGAAGAGGGGGGGCGGGGTCAGTGGGTCATCGCGGAGATGACGGCGAACGCGGCCTGGCCGGCGAAGAACATGATCGCGAATCCGGCGAGAGCGCCCAGCAGGGACAGGCGTCCGTCGAAGCCCTCGATGCCGCGCATGCCGATCGCGCGGGCGCGGAAGGACAGGATCAGGGTCAGCGCGCCGAGCGCGAGCTGCACCCACGGGCTGCCGACCGGCAGCAGCTTCGGCAGGGCGAGGAGCAGGATCCCGAGGGCGGCGGTGACGAGCGACGCCCAGGTGCAGATCCGCACGGATCGGCGGGCGGAGGCCTGCGCTTCGGCCTTCTCGGCGGCGCGCTGCGCGGCGGACGGGCGGCGGGATCTGGCCATCCCTCGAGCCTACCCGCGGCCGCTGTGGGCCCAGCGCGCCGCCGAGGAGCGGAAGGGTGACGCGCGAGACTGGATCCGGGCCCGGCGATGACGCGGGCACGAGGGAGCAGAACCTGCCGAGGGAGAAGGCCATGTCGATCGAGAACCTCAACGCGTTCCTCCACGAACTCCCGAAKGGCAGCGCGCGACCGCTGCCCGAGAGCACCTGGCACGAGCAGGCGAAGGAGCGGCTCACCGTGGGCGAGCGGTATGCCGATCGCCTCCGCAACGGGATGGGCAGCTGGGCGTTCGTCGGCGGATTCCTGCTGTTCATGGCGATCTGGTGGATCCTCAACACGGTCAAGACCACCGCCTGGGATCCGTATCCGTTCATCCTGCTGAATCTGTTCCTCAGCATGCTGGCCGGTCTGCAGGGCGCGATCCTGCTCATCGCCGCGAAGCGCCAGGACGCGATCTCGGCCGCACTCGCCCAGCACGACTTCGACACCAACGTCGCGGCCAGGATCGACATCGAGGCGCTGCTGGAGATCAACCGGCGTCAGCTCGAGATGATCGCGGAGTTGCAGGGGATCGCCCGCGCGCTGGTGCCGGCCCAGACCGGGGGTGCCGATGCGCCGGCTGTCGACGCGCAGGACGTTGCGACGGAGGTCGCCGCCGCGAAGGATTCCGCGCGGGCCGCAGAGGCGCAGGCCGTCGTCCAGGCCGAGGCGCACGGCGGTGCACCGGATGTCTCAGAGAGCGGATCCGCCCCCGACGACTCCTCGGAGAGCTAGACGCCGAGGCGTCAGGCGCCGGTCAGCAGCAGCCAGAGCAGCACGGTGTTGAGCGCGATCAGCAGTGCGGCGGCGACGATGCCGGCGATCGTGGTCCACAGCCGGTTCGCGTAGCGCCCGAGCGTGCGCTGCCGAGCGGTGAGGGCGACGAGGGGGATGAGAGCGAAGGGGATCCCGAAAGACAGCGCCACCTGGCTGAGCACGAGCGCGAAGGTGGGATCCACACCGAGGCCGAGGATGAGCAGCGCCGGGATCAGGGTGACCAGGCGCCGCACCGGCATCGCGATGCGCACGCGCAGCAGCCCGTGCATGATCTCCGCGCCCGCGTAGGCGCCGACCGCGGTCGATGCGAGGCCCGAGGCCAGCAGGCCGACCGCGAACAGCGTGCCGATGAGCGGGCCGAGCTGCGCGCTGATCGCGGCGTGCGCGCCCTCGAGGGAGTCGGTGCCGCTCACGCCGGGGAGCGTGGCGGCGGCGAGCAGCAGCATGCCCAGGTTCACCGCGCCCGCGATGACCATCGCGAGCGTGACGTCCCATCGGGTGGCGGTGAGCAGTCGTGCGATCGGGGTGCGCCTGGCCGGCTCGGGGTCTCCGCCGGGGTGCACGGGGGCGGATCCGAACCGGTCCCTGGCGAGGGCGGAGTGCGCGTAGATCGCGTGCGGCATGATCGTCGCGCCCAGGATCGAGGCGGCCAGCATCACGGACCCGGAGTCGGCGAACCGCGGCATCAGCCCGCCGATCGCGGCGGACGGATCCGGCGGGGCGACGACCAGGCCGGCGAGGAACCCCACGGTGACGACGGCGAGCAGGCCGATCACGACGAATTCGAACGGCCGTGCGCCACGACGCCCCTGTACGGCGAGCAGGACCATCGAGACCGCGCCCGTGATGAGGCCGCCGAGAAGCAGGGGGATCCCGAACAGCAGCTGCAGCGCGATCGCGCCGCCGATCACCTCGGCGATGTCGGTCGCCATCGCGACGAGCTCGGCCTGCACCCAGTACGCGCGACGGGCGAACCGGTGCTTCAGACGGTCGCCGAGCAGCTCGGGCAGGCTGCGCCCGGTGACGACGCCGAGCTTCGCGGACAGGTACTGCACGAGCCACGCGATAACGTTCGCCACGACCACGACCCACACGAGCAGGTAGCCGTAGCCGGCGCCCGCGCTCATGTTGCTGGCGACGTTGCCCGGATCCACATAGGCGACTCCGGCCACCAGCGCAGGCCCGAGCAGCGCCGCGCCGCGGGCGGAAGCCGGGGCGTCGGAGCGCGGAGGTGCGATGGTCACCATGGTTTTAGGCACACCGAAAACCTACTCCATTTTTAGGCATACCGAAATATCCGGATGCCCGGACGAGGGGAAGCGTGGGCTGCGCCTTTCGCACGAGCTGCGCCGGGCCACGCGGAACGTCGGTGCCCGTTCCCGCGGCTACGCTGGCGGGATGCAGGATCCGGTGCCCGAGAGCGAATCAGCGACGACGGCGGAGGCGCCGGCGGAGCCCGTCGAGCACGGTGTCGGCCCCTGGCCGGGCGGCCCCGACGCGTGGCCCACCGGGGAGCATCTCGATCCCGACCTGCTCGCGCAGGGCGACCGACGCAACGTCGTCGATGCCTACCGCTACTGGCGTATGGAGGCGATCGTCGCCGACCTCGACTCCCGACGGCACGCGTTCCATGTGGCGATCGAGAACTGGCAACACGACATGAACATCGGCTCGATCGTGCGCAGCGCCAACGCGTTCCTCGCCGACACGGTGCACATCATCGGGCGGCGGCGCTGGAACCGCCGTGGTGCCATGGTCACCGACCGGTACCAGCACGTCGTGCACCACGAGACGGTGCAGGCGTTCACCGCGTGGGCGGAGGCCGAGCGGATCCCGATCATCGCCGTGGACAACCTCGACGGCGCGGTGCCGGTGGATCGTGCGGAGCTGCCGGAGCGCTGCGTGCTGCTGTTCGGCGCGGAAGGTCCAGGACTGTCGGAGGAGGCGCTCGCCGCGGCATCGGGGCACGTGGAGATCACGCAGTACGGATCCACCCGCTCGATCAACGCCGGCGCCGCGGCGGCCGTGATCATGTACGAGTGGTGTCGGAGGCACGCCGGCTGACAGCGCGATCCCGAATGCGGGTCACTCGCGCGGGTGAGGACGCGCGCGCGGCCGCATGCCAGCATGGGGACGTGCGGACAGGGAAGGCGCGGATCGGCGCGCGCGGCGGCGGCGCCGTGCTGATCGTGGCGCTGGCAGCCCTTGTCGTGCTGCTGCCGATCAGCCTCGCCTCGCTCGCGTGGTCGACCCCGCACCGCGCGCTGCCGGTCGTCCTCGGTCTCGCGCTGGGCTTCGTGGTGCTGCACGGCGCCTCGCTGCTGTCGGTGCGGCGCCCGGCCATGGGCTTCCTCGTCGCGAGCGCGGTGATGCTGCTCCTCGTGCTGATCCCCGCGGCGCGCGATGCCTCCGCTGTCATGCACCCGTCGGCGATCGTGTATCTGCTGTGCCTCGCGCAGGTCGCCGCGCGCGAGCGGGTGCGGCTCTCCGTCGTCGCCCTGGGTGTCGGACTCGCCGGCGCGGGGATGATCGCGCTCGCCGAACCGGCGTTCGGGTACGCGGCAGGCATCGACGTCGCGTTGCTGCGGCTGGGCGCCTTCCTCGGACTCGCGGCCAGCGCGACCGCCGCGTGGGCGTGCGGTCTGCTGGTGCGCTTCGCCACGAGCCGCGCCGAGGAGCGCACGGCGGTGCGCGTGCGTCAGGCGATCGCGGACGAGCGGATGCGCATCAGCGGAGAACTGCACGATGTCGTCGCGCACGCGATGACTGTCATGATCGCGCAGTCCGAGGTGGCGCGGGCGCTCGTGCGCGAGCGCCCGGAGGTCAGTGAGCGGGCGCTCGGCGTGGTCGTGGACACGGGCCGCGACGCGCTGCGCGGCATGCGCGCGATCGTCGCGGCCGAGGGGGACGCCCCGAAGGAGCCGCTGCCGACGGCGGAGTCCCTGGCCGAGCTGGTCGCAGCGGTGCGCAGCCCCGCCTGCGCGGCCCGGCTCGTGGAGACCGGAGCCCGCCGCGCGCTCGCGCCGGCGTCGGCGCTCGCGCTGCACCGCGTGGTGCGCGAGGGGATCACGAACGCCATGCGGCACGCGCTGCCGCCTGTGCGGATCGAGGTGCGCCTCTCCTGGTCCGAGCAGCGGGTCGAGGTCGAGGTCGAGGACGATGGCGGATCCGGGCGCAGCGGATCCGATCTTGGCACCGGGACCGGGCTGGTGAGTCTCGGCGAGCGGATCCGGCTGGCGGGCGGGTCGCTCGTGTCGGGAGCGGTTGCCGCTGCGAACCCGGAATCGGCCCCGTCTGCGGGCTCGGGATCGCGGGGCTGGCTGCTGCGGGTCGAGCTGCCGGTGCTGCCGGTGCTGCCGGCGGAGGCGGAGGCCGCGGCGGGCATCGCCCCTTCGATCGCGGCGGGGCGCACGGCGGACAAGGCGGAGGGCGCATGACGATCCGGGTGCTGCTCGTGGACGACCAGGAGCTGTTCCGCGAGGCTGTCGCGATCATGCTGGGCCGGGATCCGCGCATCGCCGAGGTCGCGACCGCGGCCGATGCGCACGGAGGCATCGCGCATGTGCGCGGCCATGCCGTCGACGTCGTACTGATGGACATCCGCATGCCGGGGATGGACGGCATCGCAGCGACCCGCGAGATCCTGCGGCTGAAGCCAGGGGTCCGGATCCTCATGCTCACGACTTTCGACCTCGACCAGTACGTCGTCGAGGCGATCCGTGAGGGGGCGAGCGGGTTCCTCACGAAGGACGCCGCTCCGCAGGACCTCGCCGACGCCGTGGTCGCGGCCGCTGCCGGGGACGCGGCCATGTCGCCGCGCGCGACGGCCGCGCTGCTCGGTTTCGTGCGGGAGGGAGGGTCTGCGGCCGATCCCGATGCGGCGCTCGCGCCGCTGAGCGGCCGGGAGCGCGAGGTCGCGCAGGCGCTCGCGACCGGGGCCTCGAACGACGACATCGCGCGCACTCTGTTCCTCAGCGAGAACACCGTGAAGACGCACGTGAAGGCGATCCTCGCGAAGCTCGGGCTCGCCGACCGCCTGCACGTCGTGATCTGGGCCTACGAGAACGGCGTCCGCCGCCCGGGCCGGTAGGCGCAGGCGTCCAGGGATCATCCCTGCGGGTGATCCGGAACCGTCCTCGGGGGCGACGCGGAGGTCGGATCCGGATCCGTAGCGTTCGGGACATGAGAAACAGAACGCGTGTCGTGCTGCTGATCGTCGGCCTTGTGCTCGGAGTGGTCGTCGCCCTTCTCGGCGCGATCGGACTCCTCGTCACGGGCGTCGTCTCCGCAGGCGCGGCTCCGAGCCTCGTCGCCGCGGTCGTCGGGGCGCCCGTGGCCGCGGCCGTGTCGATCGCGGCGGGGCTCGCCGCAGTGGCCGTCGGGGTGCTCGGGCTGCGCGGACAGCGGGGAGGTGCCGGTGCTGCCGCGGTGGTCGTCGGTGCTCCGTCGGGCGGGCTGCGCATCACCGCGGTGATCGTGGCGCTGCTGGTGGCTGCGCTGATCCCCGGAGGGATCATCCCGGTCGCCGGCTATTCGTTCGTGCTTGTCGTGGCGGGGCTGGTCGTCGTGGGACTCGTGCTGCTGACGGTGCGGAGGCCCGTGATCGGCGTCGTCGGGATCGCGCTCGTCGTCGGCGTCGTCGTGCTGGCGGCGCTCCGGCTGCCGCTGACGACGTTCACACCGCGCGTGCTGGAGGCGCTCGCTCCGCGGCTCGGCGAGCTGGCGGTCTCCTTCGCGCACCTGGTCGCCGCGGGCGCGCTCGCCGCCTGGGCGCTCGGCGAGCCCGCCGTGCGAGGCCGGTTCGCGGCGGGCGTGCTGCGGCATCGGCGCGTGATCACCATCGCGGCGGCGCTGTGCGCGTTGCCGTACCTGTTCTGCCGCCTCACGTGGCTGACGCCCTGGCCGCTGTTCGCGCCGAGGGGCGCTCTGGCGCCGGACATCCTCATGGTGGGCCTGCTGCTCGGCGGCGCGATGCTTGCAGCGGGTCTGCTCACGCTCGCGCTGTGCCTGCCGTGGGCGGACCGGTTCCCGCAGTGGATGGGCGGTGTGGGGGGCCGTCCGGTGCCGGTCGGGCTCGCGGTGATCGCGGCGTCGTTCGTGGCGGTGATGTTCACGGTGGGCGGGGTGGATCTGGTGCGCGTCGTCTCGTCGAGCGGCGGTGCGCTGGCCGGGGGCGTGTGGGAGCTGATGCTCGTGCTGCCCTTCTGGCTGTGGGGGCCGCTGCTCGGCTTCGCGACCTGGGGCTACGCGATGCATCGCGGCCGGCCCGAGGAACGCCCCCGGGTGCCGCGGGCGATCGGCGACCACGGGCTGTCCGACACGCTGCGAGCGCGGGCGACGGCGGAGCTCGACGCGATCGAGGAGCGCGAGGTGCACGGCAGGGGACGCTGAGTGCGGGCGGGCGGTGGCGCTCAGTGCGCCATGCTCTCGCGGCTCCGAAGTGCGAGGACTGCGGGAAGCGGTCCGATCGTTCGTCAGTCGTGGTCGATGCCGAAGGTGTGCTTCATGAGTGCGCTGACATCGCGGTCGATGGTGCGGACCTCGCTGCGCAGCCCCGCGATCTCGCCTTTGAGGTCCGCGCGCAACTCGGAGAGCTCGCCCTTGAACTCCGACCTGAGTCCGCCGATCTCGCTCCGAACGACGCGCGTGAACATCGTCGTGACGATCGTGATCATGCCGAACATCCCGGCCGCGAACACTCCGATGAGTGTCCATACCTGCGGTTCGTTCATGGTCAGCACCCCTTCAGTGTCGCGTGGATCCGCTCAGAATGCCAGGACTCACGGTCTCGTCAGACCTCGACCGCCAGCCAGCGTCCGGTCCGGACGCGTAGACCGAGCGTGGCGAGCCGCGCGCACAGGTACACGCCGAAGAACGCGACGGCCAGCCAGACCAGGCCAGCGACGCCGTTGACCCCGGTCGCGGCGATGAGGGCGAGCGCGGGCAAGAACGGTACGAGGTTCAGGCCGCCGGCGATGGCGAGGTAGCGCGCGTCGCCGGCGCCCATGAGCACTCCGTCGAGGACGAACACGATGCCCGCGATCGGCTGGGCGATGGCGAGCACGATGAGGGCGGGCTGGATCAGCGCCGCAAGGGCCGGATCGCCCGTGAAGGCGAGACCGATGATCGCCGACAGTGCGGCGATGAGCACTCCGACGATCACCCCGAACCAGGCGCCCCAGGCGACGGTGCGGGCGAGCACGTGCCGCGCTCCGTTCGGATCCTCGGCGCCCAGGCTCTTTCCGATGAGGGCCTGCGCGGCGATCGCGAGCGCGTCGAGAGCGAAGGCCGCGGCGGAGAAGATCGTGAACACGACCTGCCATCCGGCGAGCTCGCGCGTGCCGATGCCGGTCGCGATGCCCACGGTCGCGAGCAGTGCCACCCGGAGGCTTACGGTGCGCAGGAACAGCCAGCCCCCGGAGCGCGCGGATCCGCGGATTCCGCTCAGCTCAGGGGCGACCGAGGCCTCGTGCCGGCGTGCCAGGCGCCCGATCACGAGCACGTAGGCGCCGACCATGCCCCACTGGGCGACGACGGTGCCGAAGGCGGATCCGGCGATGCCCCAGCCGAATCCGTAGATGAAGAGCCAGTTCAGCAGCGCGTTCGCGGCGAAGCCGATGCCCGCGATCCACAGCGGGGTGACGGTGTCCTGCATGCCGCGCAGCAGTCCCGTCGCGGCATAGACGACGAGCATCGCGGGCAGCCCCCACATGGACGGCGCGAGGTAGTCGGCGGCTTGGGCCGCGACCTCCGGAGTGGCGCCGAACAGCGGGATCACGGCGGGGGTGAGGAGGGAGCCGATCACCGCGAGGACCGCGCCGAGTCCGAGTGCGAGCCACATGCCGTCGATGCCGACCGACACGGCATCGCCGTGGTCGCCCGCGCCGAAACGCCGCGCCACCGCGGGCGTGGTCGAGTAGGCCAGGAAGATCATCAGCCCGACGATGGTCTGCAGGATCGCCGATGCGATGCCGAGCCCCGCCAGCGGCGTGGTGCCGAGGTGCCCGACCAGCGCCGCGTCGACCATGAGGAACGCGGGCTCTGCCACGAGTGCGCCGAGGGCGGGCACGGCGAGGCGGATGATCTCGCGATTCAGGGTCGGTGCTCCGCTCGGGCGTGGTCTGTCACCCGGGCTCGGGCTCGGCGTCGCGGAGTGCACCGTATGAGCCTAGGGGCGGCCGGGGACACCGTGTGCCGCCGGCGGCGGAGTCCGATCGATGCGCTTTGCGCTCCGGTGCTCATCCCGGCGGGGCGAGGGCCGTGGTGACGAGCCTTCGGACCGCACCGCGGGTGCCGGCACGGGTGCGAGGGCGGTGCCAGGTGCGGGTGCGATCCCACCAGGCGGGGCCGCGGATCTCGGGCACGCCGAGACGCATGCGGATCTCCCATCCGGACACATCGAGCGTGCGGTGGTGATGCCAGCACAGAGCGACGCCGTTACTGGTGTGGGTGGGTCCGCCGTCGGCGTGCTCGCGAACGTGATGGATCTCGCACCAGGTCGATGGGGTGTGGCAGCCGGGGATCAGGCACTCCCTGTCGCGGAGCAGGATCGCGCGGCGTTGCGCCGCGTTGAAGATGCGGGCTGTGGTGCCGATCGAGACGATCTGCCCGTGTTCGTCGAACAGGACCCGTTGGATCCCGCCCGCGCAGGCCGTGTGCTGAGCGACGCTGAGGGGCACATCGATGCCGGAACCTTCGACGAACGCCCGCCCTGTGCCGTTCGCGTAGTCTTCGGCGGCCACCGACACCACGAGTGTCGGGGCTGCGCCGCCGAGGGCGGGCATCGCGGAATGTCCGGCCGCGATATTCAGGATCGCCGCGAGGTTGTCGTGATTGCGCTGCGCGCGCGTGCGTGTGTCGATCGGGGCGCTCGGGCCGCCGGCGAAGACCGGCTCGAGAGACTCCGTGTCGTCCTCGACGAACCGGACCGCGCCTTGCGCGTCGTGCGTCGCCGTTCCCTCGGATCCCGGGTCGTCGAGGACGACACCGTCCGTCTCGCGGAGGCGCTCGGTGAGGTTCGGGGCATCCGTCGCGGCAGGGTTGTTGAACGCGTCGAACAGACGCTCCAAGGCCCCCGCGACTTCGGGCAGCAGCCCGCCGCGCACCGGACGCACCCCGTCGCGCAGCCGGCCGATCGTGAATCCCCGGTTCCGCTCCGCCTTCCGGTCGTCGGGTTCGGCTCCGTCCGGATCCAAGGCGAGCATGAGGGCCTGCGCATGATTCGCAAGCTCGTCCGTGGACGGCGCAGGGCCAGGCCTCCCGTGGTCGTCGGGCAGATCGAGGCCGCGCGCCATCGTCGCGAGGATCTCGTCGACGGCGCCCCGGGCGTCGGCGCTGATCCGGTTCCCGGATCGCTCCACCGGCCCGATCGCGGCGAGCAGCCCGGTCGTCGAGATCTCCCCGTCGCGCAGTACCTGCGCAAGCGCCTCATACCGCGCAGCCCCGTGCTCGCCCGAGGAATGCAGGAAGTCGCGACCGACCGCGTTCGCGGTGCGCAGATACCGGCGGGCGGTGCCCACGTCCACGCGCAGCGCCCTGCGCAGCAACTCGGTTACATCTGCGCACCCTGCCGCGGTGGTGATCGTGGTCGACGCGGCTCCGGCGTCGCGCTGCACGGCATGCACGGTCGCGGTCGTGATCGCGCCGTCGAGCAGCCGCTGCATCCGGCCCAACGTCTGCAGGATCCGAATCGCGTCGTCATCGGAGACCCCGTCGAACTGGCCGGCCATCTCGCCCGACGCGCACACCCTCTGGAGCAGGTGCTCGACCTGCTCCAGAGCCTCGCGCGGGGTGGATGCCATACCTCCATCCAACAGGGGGCCACCGACATTCGAACACCCAGATCAGAGATCATTTCTGTTCTGTGGAGAACTTCCCCGGATCGGCTCTTGTGGAGGACGAGTAGTCCCTCTTTCCGAGGGCTCGAACGGCGCCCCGACCGCCGCGCCGTCGAGCAGCCGCATAGGCTGGCAGCACCCGAGGCGATCGACCGGAGGAGGCGCGATGAAGGATCCGGACCGCGTGCGCCGCGCGCATGACGCCGCACGGAGCGTGCACGACGCGGAGGCGAACGCCCACGGGCGCGGCAGCACGCAGACCGCAGCGGACCAGCACCACCAGACCGCTCCGCCCGCCGCCCTGAACGCCGAGACGATGCCGGCGATCGTCGAGACCGCGATCCAGGTGGCCATCCGTCAGGGGCAGTTCGACGACCTCCCCGGTGCGGGCAAGCCGATCCCCGGCCTCGGCGACCATCACGATCCGGACTGGTGGATCCGCCGCAAGATCGAGCGGGAGAACCTCACCGGTCTCGGCCCTCCCGCCCTCATGCTGCGCGTGGAGGACCGCGAGCTCGACGCCCACCTCGACGCCCTGCGGCGGGAGAGCGACGTGCGCGCGGTGCTGGAGGACTTCAACCGGCGCGTGATCGAGGCCCGCCGCCAGCTGCTCGGCGGGCCGCCCGTGGTGACGAAGCCCCGGGACGTGGAGGTCGAGGTCGAGGCGTGGCACGGGCGTCGAGCCGCCGCCGCAGCGGAGGAGCCCCCGCCGCCGGAGCCGAGGAGGCGCTGGTTCCGAAAGCCCTGACGAGCGTCCCGCCCGCCCGGCTTCACCGCGTGCGCACCCCGCCCGCCGTCACCGGCTGCGCCCGCCCGCCGTCACCCCGTGCGCGGTGACCGGGCCCGCCGTCGCCCCCACCACCACGCGACGCCGATACGCCCGGACTGCGGCAGCACCAGCACGACCGCCGAAAGCAGGACCATCACCGGGTACTGCGCGATGAGCTGATCCGATGACCAGTACAGCATCAGTGTGGCGATGGATCCGAGGGCGGCGATCGCGGTCAGCACCCTCCCCAAGCCGAGCACGAGCAGCACTCCCAGCCCCACCTCGAGCGCGGGGATCGCGAGGCCGAACAGAGCAGGTGCCGCCTGCATGAGCGTGCCGAAGGGGCGGAAGAAGAACGGTACCCGGCTGTTGCCTCCGGCGCTCTGTGCGACGAGCAGGATGTCGGCGGATCCGAACCCCGCGCGGTACTTCAGGATCCCCTCGTTCAGCCACAGCAGGCCCGCCGCGATCCGGGCCGCTGCGCCGAGAATCGCGGAGGCGCGCAGCCAGGGCGCGGTGCGGGCAGGCTCCCCACGGCCGACCCGCACCGCCGTCGCGGTCATGAGAGCGCGGCGGCCCCGAACACCGCCTTGGCCTTGTCGCAGTGGATCACGACGTCGGTGTACTTCGAGAGGTCGACGCCGCTCAGCATGAACGTCTGCGACGCCTTGTCGAAGGCGACCGTGTCGATCTGCGTGCCGGCGGAGACGGCGGCCTCGTCGGTGCCCTTCGTCAGGTACACGTGCAGATCGGGCCCCTCGTCGGAGGAGAAGCCGCTGAGCACGAGCTCGGATCCGGACACGGTCACGGAGCCCTGCACCTTCTTGCCGTTCAGGCCCATGAACGTGCCGGTCTTGTGCATGGCGTCCATGGACGACATCGGGGACGAGCTCGGCTGCGATGACGAGGTCGACATCGTGTCGGACGACGGAGAGGATCCGCCGGGTGTCGAGCTGCAGCCCGCGAAGGACAGGCCGAGGGCGAGGACGGCCACGCCGAGCGTGGCCGGGACGAAAGCGATCTTGCGCATGAGTGCTCCATTCCGTGGATGCGCCGGCGACGGATGTGCCGGCTGTGAGTACGGAATCGACGGTAGATACGGGGCGAGAGCCGTGGGGGAGTTCTTTCAGGGCCGTAAGGAACCCGCCTCCCTTCTGCGCACCGGGATTAGCCTCTGAACATGGAGACGTCAGCGATCGCGCCGCCCCGCGTGGTGGTCGTCGAGGACGACCCCACCGTGCGCGTCGCGGTCGAGCGCTACCTCGGCGCGAACGGCTACGTCGTCGAGGCGTTCGGAGACGGGATCACGGCGCAGCGCTCGGTGCGGGCGGATCCGCCTGATGTGCTCATCGTCGACCGCATGCTGCCGGGCCTCAGCGGTGACGAGGTCGCGCGCGACGCGCGGGAGCGCTCGGCCGTGCCGATCATCATGCTCACGGCGCTCGGCGAGGTCGAGCAGCGGATCGAGGGGCTGGAGACCGGCGCCGACGACTACCTGGTGAAGCCCTTCGCGCTGCGCGAGCTGCTGCTGCGGGTCGGGGCGCTGCTGCGCCGGTCCAGGGCGGCGGCGGCGCCGACGCGCGAGATCGTGCGCGGCGACTTCCGGCTGGATCCGGCTCGCCGCCGGGTGCACGTGCGGGGCGAGGAGGTGCCGCTCGCCGCGCGCGAGTACGAGCTGCTGGCGCACCTCGTGCAGCACGACGGGGAGGTGCTGTCCCGCGACGACATCCTGCGCGAGGTCTGGGGCTGGTCGTTCGGCGAGGCCAGCACGGTGACCGTGCACGTGCGCCGGCTGCGGGAGAAGATCGAACAGGATCCGCGTCGTCCTCTGCATCTGCTCACGGAGTGGGGCGCCGGCTACCGGTTCTCGGCGGACGGATCCGGCGCGTGATGCCCCTCGGCGTCGCGGACGTCCTGCTCATCCTGCTCACCGCGCTCGTCTGCGCGGCGGTCGTCACGTGTGCGGCGGTACTGGTGCTGCGTCGTGCACGGCGAGCCGGGCTGACGCTGCGACTGGTGGTGGTCGGGGTCGCGTCGGTGCTCGCACTGGCGACGGGCGTGCTCGCGATCTCGGCCGAGATGTATCTGTCGGCGCACGACTTCACGGTGCTGGTGTGGGTGCTCGGTGCGGCGCTGCTGTGCGCGCTCGCGACCGCATGGATCACCGCCCGTGCGGCGCGGAGCTCGGTGCGGGGGCTCTCGGCCGCCGTGCGCCGGGTCGGCGAGGGCGACGTCGTGGACGGCGGATCCAGCGGCTGGCGCGAATTCGACGACCTGTCGGGCGAACTCGCCGAGGTGTCGGCGAAGCTCAGCGAAGCGAGGGCCGAGCTGGAACGGCTGGACTCCGACCGCCGACGCTTCCTGGCCTGGATCTCGCACGATCTGCGTACTCCGCTGACCGCGATCCGCGCCCTCGCGGAGTCCGCCGAGGCAGGGCTCGCGGACCCGGAGGCGTTCCCCGGTCAGGTCCGTGCTCAGGTCGAGACGATGGGCCGGATGGTCGATGACCTCTTCGAGCTGTCCCGCATCACCTCGGGCTCGTTGCGGCTGCGGGCGGAGCAGGTCGATCTGCTCGACGTGGTCTCGGATGCGGTGACCGACGTGCGCACCGCAGCGGGGGAGCATCGGGTCCGCATCGTGCAGCAGGGCATCGACGGGCACGTGCTGTGGGCCGATCCGCATCAGCTCACCCGCGTGATCGTCAACCTGCTCACGAACGCCGTGCGGCACGCGCCGGAGGGGTCCGAGATCCTCGTCTTCGCGGAGTCGCCGTCGCCGCACCGGCTGGTACTCGCCGTGCTCGACCATGGCAGCGGCGTGGCCGTGGAGGACCTGGACCGCATGTTCGAGGTCGGCTGGCGTTCGGATCCGTCCCGCACGGGCGGCGCCGCGCCGGATGCGGTGGCGTCGGGCGCGGGGCTGGGGCTCGCGATCGCCCGCGGGCTCGCCAGGGCGCACGGCGGAGACGTTTTCGCCGAGTACACCGACGACGGCTTCTGCCTGAAGGTGCTGCTGCCGGTGACGCCCGGATCCTGAGGCCGTCACCGGGGTCTGGGGCGGCGCGAACTTCCGGTCCCCGTGGGCTCGAACGGTCGTGCTTGGTATCCCGAAATAGCGGTTTTGGCTTTTCTCTTGCGCATGTGCTAAGAGAGGTCCATCCTTTTCCCAGGATGAGAGCTCTGGGACAGCTCGAGTCCGAATCTGGGGACCGGGACAACTCGGCATTGATTGATGGGCGCAGGGACGCGCCGGTTCGCAGAGTGCGTTTTTACCCGAAACGACTCTCTGAAATGGGGACAAGAAATGCTCGTTATTCGTCGCGCCCTCGAGGCAAAGAAACAAGCACGTGAGAACGGCGATGAGGCCGGTTTCTCACTGATCGAGTTGATCATCGTCGTGGTGATCCTGGGGATCCTGGTCGCGATCGCGATCCCGATCTTCGCCGGTATTCAGCAGCAGGCCAAAGACAATTCGTTGAAGTCGATCGCGGCCAGCGCGGCGTCGGCGGTTGCGGCCGACCTCGCGAAGACGACGCCGCTGATCACTGCAGCCGGGGCGGTTCCGGCCACGGTCTACAACTCGTCCGGCAACTCGACGGTCACCGTCGCAGGACCCCTGACGCTGGACGGCTTCTGCGTCTCGGCCGCCGGTGCCGGATCCACGGCCGGCGGTGTTGTGGGCAAAGCCGGACCTGGCTGCTGACGCTGAACGTCGTGCTCAGCTCGGGAGCGGTGCGCGCCACCCCCTGAGCTGAGCCCGACAAGGGGGTGAAGAACCATGGTGAACGACAGACGACCAGGTTCCGACGACGGTCTGGGAATCGTCGAGGTGGTCATCGCGATGTTCCTGCTCGCGCTCATCGCCGTGTCGATCCTTCCCGCCCTGGTCAACGGCCTGCGGTTCTCGGCGCAGCAGTCATCCGTCGCGACCGCGACCCGTCAGGTCAACGGCCTCATCGATCAGGTCAGGCAGACGCCGGATTGCGCGACGATCGGCTCGATCCTCGGAACGGCGGCGACGCCTCGCTCGTTCCTCGACGGCCATGGAAACACCTTCACGACGCAGGCGACGATCGGATCCTGTAGCAAAGGGGCCACCGTGTCGATCCGTGTCATCGCGGTGCAAAGCGGAAGCACGCTCGCGACGGCGGACGCACTCGTGATCATCCCCCCGGATGCGGTGACCTCGCCATGAAGCGTCGCAGTCCGGACGAGCAAGGCGTCTCCCTCATCGAACTGGTCGTGGTCGTCGCCATCCTCGGCGTTGTCGGCCTGGTCATGGGGACGCTGTTCAGCAACGTGTGGCGCTCGCAGGAAGCGGTCAATGCGCAGAGCCAGGCGACGACCCGCGGGCAGCTCATCGCCTCGGAGGTGGAACGAGCCATGCGCAACGCCATCGCCTTCGACGTCTCGGCCGACGGGACGATGCTCCGAGTGAACACCGCGCTCGGCGGCGGGCTTCGTTGCCAGGCATTCCAGCTCGCGGCCGACGGCCTGCACATGACCGTCGCCTCCGCACCCGCGGCGGCCTCGGGCTGGCCGCTCTGGCAGACGGATGTCACCGTCGCCTCGGGCTCGTTCATCACCAAGAGCGGCACCAGCATCAGCTACAGCTTCGACGCGCTCAGCAAATCGGGCTCGCGGGCGGTCGCCGCTCCGGTGCGCTTCCAGGGCACGGCGTACATGCGCAACTCCGCAGCAGGGAGCCTCGGCCCATGCTGGTGATCCAGGACTCCCTCGACCCCGACCGCCGCGATCGCGGGGCGGCGCTGGTGGCCGTGCTCATCGTGATGCTCGTGGGGGTGATCGCCGCGGTGATCGTGGCCGCGACCGTCATGTTCACGATTCAGGCGAACTCGAGGAACAAGAGCGCCACGCAGGCCTTCGTCGCCGCCGAGTCGGGTCGCGACCAGATGCTCGCGACGGTCCTCGCCAGCCCGTGCACCAAGTCCATCTCGAACGCCGTGTCGGCCCCCTTCTACTCCTCGGTGAGCGCGCTGTTCGGCCCCGACAAGGACCATCTCACCGACGCGTGCCTGAGCACGACGACCGCGGCCACGATCCAGATCACGGCCAGCGGCAAGGGGCCCGACGGTTCGACCACCAAGATCGTCGCGCTCTACCAACGGCCGATCTCCCTCTCGAACACGCCGGGCGGGACGATGTCGTACTTCGACGGATCGTTCCTCGCCACGCATGCCAACTACACCGGCGACCTCGTGATCCGCAGCGGCGATTACGCCTGCAACTCGTCCTCTGTGATCACCGGTGATCTCTGGGTGCCCAATGGTGCGGTCGATCTCAGCGCGAACTGCACCGTCAACGGCAGCGTCTACGCGCTCGGTGACATCACCGCCAGCGGAGGAAACGCCGCGACCGTCAAGGGCAACCTGATCACCGCCGGGAATGTGAACCTCGTGGCGAACGGGTTCACGCTCGGTGATGCCGCGGTGGCGACGTCCGGGTTCGTGTACGCCGACGGCACCTTCACGCTCGGCAACAAACCCGTGATCCTGGGCGGGTATTCGATCGGCATGGGGTTCAGCGGTGCCGGCATCGTCGGGAAACCCGCCCAGACGGTCGCGAACTGCTCCACGGCGCCCTCGCCCGCGGCCAACGCCGCCCTCTGCGGCACACCGGCGGCGAAGCCGGGCACCAACCGTACGAACCCCACCCTTGCCGCGGTCACGGCGATGACGACGTGGCGCAACCTCGGCTCGGCTCGGGCGGCATGGGGATCGAGTGTCCAGTGGACCACAGGGCCGTGCAACGGCGCGAGCATCAGCAGTCTGCTGACCGCGACGCCAGTCGCCCCCAACACGCGCATCGGCATCGACTTCAGCTCGTGCACCGGCACGGTCGCCGTGAACATCGGGGCCACCGCGCTCGTCAACGACGCTGTCATGTTGATCGCCTCCGGGTCGCCCATGAACGTCAACGCCTCAGGGCCGCTCACCTCGAGCGCCCCGACGCTGGCGACCGCGCCGCAGCTGTTCTTCATCCACGCCGACTCAAACCTCAACGACACCGCGCCGAGCTGCGGATCCGGATCGGCGAGCGATGCGCTCGGCCTGCCGAACACCGTGCAGGCGCGATTGATGTTCTATACGCCGTGCGGCCTCAACAACAGCTCGCAGAACGGGCTCATCTTTCAGGGGCAGTACTACGCCAACAACGATGGCACTCCGCACTGGGTGCACCCTGACTTCACCTGCACTCCGATGACCTGGAGTCCGACCATCGACCTCGGCTGCAAGGTGGCGGCGTCGGCGGGCAATCCCGGGAGCACCATCACGACCATCCTGCCGCCGACCCTGACATCCGAGACGGAAGTCGCGCCATGAACGCCGTGCTCCTCGTGCTCGCCGGCGTCTACGGCCTCGTCATCGGATCCTTCCTCAACGTCGTCGCGTATCGCGTGCCTGCCGGGATTCCACTCCGCAGGGAGAGCCGATGCCCGCACTGCGAGGCGCCGATCCGATGGTGGCAGAACGTGCCGGTCGTGTCGTGGATCGTGCTGCAGGGACGATGCGCGCACTGCAGGGCTCCGATCGATGCCCGCTACCCGCTGGTCGAGGCGCTCACGGGGGTGACGTTCGTCGCGGTGATGTGGGGCACCCTCCCTCACGCGCAGGACCAGGCGGCGAGCGCCCCTTGGGTCGCGCGGGGATCCGCCTCGTGGGTGACGGACCCGGTGCTCTGGATCGTGCTGATCGCGTTCCTGTTCTTCGCCGCGGTATCGATCGCTCTGACGCTCGTCGACCTCGACACGAGGCGGCTGCCGGACGCGATCGTGCTTCCTTCGCTCGGGGTCGGGATCGTGCTGCTGGGAGGCGCGGCGGCCGTGGGTGCAGCTACCGGATCGACGATCGCCGGATGGGCGGCGTTCTCGCGTGCGCTCACCGCGGGAGCGATCCTGTTCCTCTTCTACGCCCTCGTACGTGCGATCAGCCCGCGCGGGATGGGCGGCGGCGATGTCAAGCTCGCCGCGCTGGTCGGGCTGTATCTGGGTTGGTGCGGGTGGTCAGCGCTCGCCGTGGGGGCCTTCACGGCCTTCGTGCTGGGCGGGGTCTTCGGCATCGTGCTGCTGCTGCTGCACCGGGCCGGACGCAGGACGGTGATCCCCTTCGGGCCCTGGATGATCGTGGGCGCCTGGGTCGGGATCGCCATAGGGGATCCGCTCGGGCGCTGGTATCTGGGGCTGTTCGGGATCGGCTGAGGCACGACACGATCCGCGGAGCAATCACACGCGGGAAGGGGAAGGACATGGCGAAGAGTCACGTCGGGGTCGAGATCACGGAGGAGAGCGTCCGCGCCGTCGAGGTGAGCAACGAGCGCCAGCCGCAGGTGCTCGCCTACGGCGAAGTCGCGCTGCCGCCCGATGCGGCGCGTGACTCGGAGGTGCTCGACCAGGGCGTCGTCGCGGTCGCGATCCGCCAGCTCTGGGGCGCCGCGAAGATACACGCCAAGTCGGCAACGCTCGGTATCGCCAGCCGACGCGTTCTGGTGCGGGAGCACACGACGACGGCGATGGCTCCTGAATTGCTGCGCCAGGCGCTGCCGTTCCAGGTGCAGGACCTGCTCCCGGTACCGGTCGCGCAGGCCGTGCTCGACTACTACCCGATCTCGCAGCAGGGCGACCAGCTGCACGGCCTGCTGGTCGCTGCCGTCTCCGAGACGATCGAGGCGATGATCGCCTCCTTCGCTCGGGCGAAGATCCGCGTCGACGGCGTCGATCTCGCCGCTTTCGGGCTCGCCCGCGCGGCGGCTCTCGTCGCTCCCACCGGCACGACGGCAGCGATCCACATCGGCGATCACACGACGCAGATCGTGGTCCTGCGCGATGGGATCCCCGACTTCGTCCGGATCACTCCTGTCGACCTCGAGACGGGTGCCGTGCGGCGCCGTGCTTTTCAGATGATCGCTCCCGATGGCATCGGGGACGGCACGTTCGTGACGGACGGCGCGGCGGATCCGACGCGCGCGCTCGGCGAGGACCTCACCGGAACCGCGGGGATCGTCGCGCGAGGCGCGCTCCGCGTTGATGTCGCCCTGCGGCCCGTCACGGATGTCATCAACCGGATGCGGAGCACTCTCGCGTTCTATCTGAACAAGCCGAGCTCGTCACCCATCGAGCAGGTTCTGCTCTGCGGCGCCGGATCGACCATCGACGGCGTCGCGACCGGCCTCGCGGACGCCGTCGAGATGCCGGTGCGCACGCTCAGCCTTCAGAGCCTGCTGCCGGCGCGCGGCGTCGCCCCCACCGGTGAGCTCGCGCTCAACCTCGTGAGCGCGGCAGGGCTCGCCCTCGGAAAGGACCGATGATGGCTCGCATCGTCGTTGCGTCCCCGGGCGGTGCGCCCCGGGTCGATCTGCTGCCCCGTTCCGAGGTCGAACGTCGGGAACGCGAGAAGCTGTCCGCGCTGTGGGTGCGCATCGGGCTGTTCGCGATACTCCTCGCGGTCCTGCTGGTCGGTGCGGCGTTCACCTGGAACCAGATCACGCAGCAGCAGCTCGCCGCCGAACAGGCTCGTTCGACCCAATTGATCGGCCAGATCGGCCAGATGCGCGATGTGTCGAGTGCTCTCGCCGCCGAGAGCGAGCTGAACGCCTTCCGCAGCGAGGCGATGGGTGCCGACCTCGTCTGGAGCGGGGTCTTCGATCACGTGCGCAGCGCCCTTCCGCCTGATGCTGCGGTGACCGGGTTCGTGCTCACGCCCGGATCGGCGCCGGATCCCGCAGCGACCGGGAAGGACGCGGCGCAGAAGACCGTGGGACTCACCGGCACGCTGAGCATCGACAGCCCGAGCGCGGTAGACCTGGGTGCCCTTTCCCGCGCTCTGCGCGCGGTCGACGGTGTGCTCGCCGCGGACGGAAATGCGGACGTCGCCAGCCAAGCGAGCCCCGGTCGCTACACCTACACGGTCGACATCACGTTCGATCAGACGGTCTACTCCGGCCGGTACGCCAAGGAGGTCGCGAAGTGACCAAGCAGCTGATCACGCTCATCGGAGCGGTCGTCTCGATCGCGATCGTGGCTCTCGCCATCGTCTTCGGCGTGCTGCCCTTGGCCGGGCAGTCGTTCACCGCCCTGGGGAGCACGAGCCAGGTCGCGGCCACCAACGTCGCATACCAGTCTCAGATCGAGGAACTGCAGAAGCAGAAGCAGCGCAAGAACGAGATCGACGCCTCGGTCGAGGCCCTGCGCGGTCAGATCCCCGCCTCTCCTGAGCTCGATCAGGTGTTCGACATCGTCGCCAGGTCGGCGCAGGAGTCCGGGGCGACGCTCACCAGCGCCACTCGCGGCGACCTCGTCGCCTTCGCCCCGCGTCAGGCTCCGGTTCCGGCGGGCCCCGGTGCGGCAGCGCAGCAGCAGGCGCGCTCCGCGCCGCAGGCGCAGCCCACGCCCCAGCCGTCGGCCGGGTCGGGGTCCATCGACGACGCGAAGAAGGTCGCGGCCCAGGCCGATGTCAACGCGGACCAGACCTCGAAGGCGGGGGCCGGCACGACCGTGCAGAGCGGAGCGGGCGCGCTGGGATCCTCCGCGAACGGCGCCGCCGCAGCGGCCCGCGAGCAGATCCCCATCGCGGTGGTCGCGAGAGTCCCGGATGCGGCCTCCGCACAGGCCTTCCTCGATGGACTGCGCGGCTCTGCCCGACTGCTCGCGGTGGACAAGGCGACGCTCGCGCCCGGCAGTGGCGGGCTCGATCTCCACGTCGATCTGCTGGCGTTCCTCGCCGCGGCCCCGACCGCAGGAGCCTCGAAATGAGCGCAGCGGAGCTCACCCGCATCCTCGCGATCGGCGCCCGCGCCGGGGCCAGCGACGTGCACATCACCGCGGGCGCGGCACCGCTCATGCGCGTCGACGGCGACCTCGTGCCCGTGCCGCGGCATGAGCAGGCACTGAGCGCCGACTGGGTCGAGCAGGCCGCCTACGAGCTCATGACGCCCGCGCAGCGCGAGGAGTTCGCGACGCACCACGAGGTCGATCTGGCCCATGCTGTGGTGGAGATCGGGCGGTTCCGCGTGAACGTGTTCCGCCAGCTCGGTGAGATCGCGATGGCGCTGCGCTTCATCCCCGACCGCGTGTTCAGCCTCGAAGAGCTCGGCGCCCCCGCGATCGCGCACGACCTGGCCCTGCGCACGCGGGGGCTCGTGCTGCTCACGGGTCCCACCGGATCCGGGAAGTCCACCACGCTGACGGCGATGGTCGACATCATCAACGCGACCCGCCCGGTGCACGTCGTGACGATCGAGGATCCGATCGAGTTCCATCACTCGAGCCGGCGAGCGCTCATCCACCAGCGCGAGGTCGGATCCGACACCGCCTCCTTCGCAGAGGCGCTGCGACGGGTGCTGCGACAGGATCCCGACGTGATCCTCGTCGGGGAGCTGCGCGATCCGGAGTCGATCTCGACCGCGCTGTCCGCCGCGGAGACCGGGCACCTCGTGCTCTCCACGCTGCACACGCAGGGCGCGGCGAAGTCGATCAACCGCATCGTCGATGTGTTCCCCGCCGATCAGCAGCACCAGATCCGCACCCAGCTCGGCGACACGCTGCAGGGCATCATCAGTCAGACGCTGCTCCCGCGCGCCCAGGCGGTCGGACGCACGATCGCGACCGAGGTGCTGATCAACACTCCGGCGGTCGCGAACCTGATCCGCGAGGGACAGGTGTCTCAGCTGTACTCGACGATGCAGTCGAACCAGTCCGTGGGGATGCACACCCTCGACCAGGATCTGCGCCGTCTGGTCGGCGAGGGCGTGATCGCCGCGCACGTGGCGCGCACGTTCGCGGTGGATCCGAAATCGATCGACGGTGTGCACGTGAAGCCCGCCGATCTGGACGCCGAGTCGTGGTCGACCTTCGCCGCCGGCCGCCAGCTCGAGGAATGGGGATCCTGATGGCCGGTGTCCAGGAGTACGAGTACCAGGCGCTCGACGGCGTCACGGCGCAGACGGTCAAGGGCACGATGGACGCATCGAGTGACAGCGCGGTCGCCGCGAAGCTCCGCGCGCAAGGACTCACACCGCTGCGCGTCGAGCCTGTCGCGAAGACGGGCCTGCATCGCGAGATCACGCTGCCGTCCCTGCGCAAGGGGGTCTCGGCGAAGACGCTCGCGATCTTCTCCCGCCAGATGGCCGCGCTCATCAACGCCGGCCTGCCGCTGCTGCGCACCCTCACCGTGCTGGCGGAGCAGGCCGACGACAAGAAGCTGCAGCAGGTGCTCGTCATCGTGCAGACCGACGTGGAATCCGGGTCCTCCCTGTCGGCGTCGATGGGACGGCACCCGCAGGTGTTCCCGCCGCTCATGGTCTCGATCATCCGCGTGGGCGAGGCCGGCGGCTTCCTCGGCAAGGCCCTCACCTCGATCGCCGAGACGTATCAGAAGCAGGCCGACCTGCACGCGAAGATCCGCGCCGCCACGACCTACCCGCTCGTGGTGCTGATCATCGCCGTGCTCGGCGTCACCGCGATGCTGGTCTTCGTCGTCCCGGTGTTCAAGAACATGTTCGCGGGACTTGGCACCAGCCTGCCGCTGCCGACGCAGATCCTGGTCACGGTCTCGGAGAACATGAGGTGGATCGCGCCGGTGGTGGCCGTGCTGCTGATCGCGCTGTGGATCTGGTGGGCGCGCAACCGGTACACGGACGCGTATCGCAAGGTGGTGGATCCCTTCCTGCTGAAGCTGCCGATCTTCGGCAAGCTGCTGACGAAGATGGCGGTGGCGCGCTTCACCCGGAACCTGTCGATGATGCTCGACGCCGGCGTGCCGATCATCCAGGCGCTCTCGATCGTCGGGCAGGCGTCGAACAACTGGAAGATCGAGCAGACCGTGCGCGACATCCAGGAGTCGATCCGCGGAGGGCGCTCGTTCGCCGCTCCGCTGGCCGCAGCCGCGGTGTTCCCGGCGATGGTGTCGCAGATGGTCGCCGTCGGCGAGGAGTCCGGCACGCTCGCCGAGATGCTCGGCAGCATCGCCGACTTCTACGAGGACGAGGTCGAGACCGCCACCGAGCAGCTGTCGTCGCTCATCGAGCCGGTGCTGATCGTCGGGCTCGGCGTCGTCATCGGCGGCATGGTGATCTCGCTCTATCTGCCGATCTTCACGCTCTACGGAGACCTCGCGAAGCAGCACTAGACGGAGACGCGCAGCACCTCTTCGATCGTCGTGATGCCCTGAGCCACCTTGGCCCAGCCGTCGTCGCGCAGCGGGATCATCCCCTGGTCGAGGGCGATCTCGTGCAGCTCGCCTCCCGTCGCACGCCCGACGAGCGCCTGCTCGATGCGGTCGGTGACCTCCATCGCCTCGTGCAGCGCGACCCGGCCGCGGTAGCCCGTGCTGGAACAGGCCGCGCAGCCCACGGCGCGGTGCACCGTGGCGCCATCGATGAGGTCGAGCGGCATGCCGACGGCCTCGAGCATTGCGCGGTCGTCGTCGATCGGCTGACGGCACTTGACGCAGAGCCGCCGTGCCAACCGCTGCGCGATCACCGCGCTCAGGGCCGTCGCTACGAGGAACGGCTCGGTGCCGATCTCGACGAGCCGCGTGAGCGCGCTCGGAGCATCGTTGGTGTGCAGGGTCGACAGCACGAGGTGCCCGGTCAGCGCCGCCTCGATCGAGATCGCCGCGGTCTCGCGGTCGCGGATCTCGCCCACCAGCACGACATCCGGATCCGCCCGCAGGATCGACCGCAGCGCGGTCGCGAACGTGAGGCCGGCCCGCGGATTGACCTGGATCTGATTGATGTCCGGGATCCGGTACTCGACGGGATCCTCCACGGTGATCACGTTCACGCGCGGGTTCGCGACGGCCCGCAGCGCCGTGTAGAGCGTCGTGGACTTGCCGGATCCGGTCGGTCCCGTCACCAGCACCATTCCGTGCGGGCGGGAGATCGCCTGCGTGAAGCGCTCCGCGTTGCGCTCGGAGAACAGCAGATCCGACATCAGCATGACCTGCCCGCTGTTGTCGAGGATGCGCATCACGATCTTCTCGCCCCACACCGTCGGCAGGGTCGCGACGCGGAGGTCCACGCTGCGCCCCTCGTGCAGCACCGAGATGCGCCCGTCCTGCGGCACCCGCTTCTCGGCGATGTCGATCGACGACATGATCTTCAGTCGCGAGATGACGCCGTCCTGGATGCTGCGGTCCGCGCGCTGCATCTCGTGCAGCACGCCGTCGATGCGGAACCGCACCGTGAGCCGGTGCTCGCCCGGCTCGATGTGGATGTCGCTCGCACGGTCGTTGATCGCCTGCGTGATGAGCAGGTTCACGAAACGCACCACGGGCGCATCCGCGTCCTGATCGTCGAGCTGCTCGGTGAACACGATGTGCGCGGAGGTCGACGCCTCGCCGATCTGCTCCGACAGGTCGGTGAGCTCCTCGTCGGAGCGCAGGAACCGCTCGAACGCCTGGTTCAGCGCCTCGCCCGTGACCACGACGGGGCTCACGCGAAGGTCCGTGATGCTCGCGACGTCGTCGAGGGCGATGATGTCGGTCGGATCCAGCATCGCCACCGTCAGCTGATCGCGGTAATGTCGCAGCGGCAGCAGGCGGTAACGTCGGCACATCACGCCAGGCACGAGCGAGATGACCTCGGGATCCAGCGGGTACGCGGAGAGATCCACGTAGGGCGTGCCGGTCGCCACCGACACCGCCTCCGCCAGCTGCGTCTCGTTCACCAGCCCGTGCCGGAGAAGGTATTCCGGCAACGCGTCGCCGTCGCCGACCGCCGAGACCGCGGAGGTCATGTCCGCGGCGCGCGCAGCGCCGGTCAGCACGAGCATCTGCCCCAGGCCGCGCATGGGATCCCCATCCCGCGACGCCCCACACGCCGCTCCTGTGCTCATACTAGGACCGCGCGGCCGTTCGCGGCAGGGTCGATATTCCGGTCGACACGATGAGCCCGCCGAGGCGCGCCGACGCCCTTCCGGATCCCGCTGCTTCTGCCCCTTTTCGCGCAACGTGCTCCCGTTCCTCCGCCCGATCGGCGAGTCCGTCGGTTCCGCCGCATAGGCTGGGCCCCATGACCGACGTTCTTCCCTCCGGCCTCGCCATCGGCGACTTCGACCCCGCGATCCGCCCTCAGGACGACCTCTACCGGCACGTGAACCATACGTTCCTCTCTACGACCGAGATCCCCGCCGACAAGGCGCGCTGGGGATCCTTCCACCTCCTCGCCGATCAGTCCGAGAAGGACGTCCGCGCGATCATCGAGGAGGCGCAGGACGCAGAGCCCGCCACAGAGGCGCGCAAGATCGGCGACCTGTTCACGAGCTTCATGGACACCGAGCGCATCGCCGCGCTCGGCACGGCTCCTCTGGCCGAGCCGCTGGCCGCCGTCGATGCGATCACCACGATCGACGAGTTCCTCGCGACGGTCGGATCCTTCGACCGTCAGGGCATCGCCGCGCTCATCGGGGTGTTCGTGGAGCCGGACCCGGGTGATCCAGAGCGCTATGTGCCGTTCGTGGTGCAGGCGGGCATCTCGCTGCCCGACGAGAGCTACTACCGCCTGGACAGCTTCGAGGCCACGCGTGCCGCGTATCGGGCGCACCTCGAACGGATCCTGACCCTGGCCGGTGTCGCGGACGCCGCAGGTCAGGCCGACCGCGCCTTCGCGCTCGAGCACGACATCGCGGGGAACCACTGGGACAACGTCGAGAGCCGCGACGCCGTCAAGACATACAACCTGAAGAGCTGGGACGAGTTCCAGGCGCTCGTCGGCGTGGACCTCGCGCCGTGGCGCGACGCGGTCGCAGGCCCCGCCGGCGCGGCCGCCTTCGCCGAGGCCGTCGTCTACCAGCCGAGCTTCTTCTCCGGGCTCGGATCCCTGCTCACCGCTGAGCGCCTGGACGACTGGAAGGCCTGGCTGCGGGCCAAGGTCGTGCACGGCCTCGCCGCCTACCTGACGGATGACATCGTGCAGGAGAACTTCTCGTTCTACGGCACAGAGCTCACCGGCGTCCCCACGATCCGCGATCGCTGGAAGCGCGGCGTCTCGCTCGTCGAGGGCGCGCTCGGCGATGCGGTCGGCAAGGTCTACGTCGAGCGGCACTACCCGCCGGCGGCGGAGCAGGCGATGGGCGAACTCATCGGCAACCTGCTCGAGGCCTACCGGCAGTCGATCATCACGCTCGAGTGGATGAGCCCGGAGACCCGGGAGAAGGCGCTCGCCAAGCTCGACACGTTCACGCCCAAGATCGGGCACCCGAAGGTGTGGCGCGACTACTCGACCGTGACGGTCGACCCGGGCGACCTCATCGGCAACGCCGGCCGCGCCGCGCAGTCCGAGCACGACCGCACGATCGGCAAGGTGGGCAAGCCCATCGACCGCGACGAGTGGTTCATGCCGCCGCAGATGGTGAACGCGTACTACAACCCGCTCATGAACGAAATCGTGTTCCCTGCGGCGATCCTGCAGTATCCGTTCTTCGACGCAGAGCGCGACGCGGCGGCCAACTACGGCGGGATCGGATCCGTCATCGGCCACGAGATCGGGCACGGCTTCGACGACCAGGGCAGCCGCTACGACGGCGCAGGCAAGCTGCAGGACTGGTGGACCGACGACGATCGCGCCGCGTTCGAGGAGCGCACGAAGTCGCTCATCGCGCAGTACGACGCACTCGTGCCGGAGGGGCTGGACGCCGAGCACCACGTGAACGGCGCCCTCACGATCGGCGAGAACATCGGCGATCTGGGTGGCCTCGGCATCGCGCTGAAGGCGTACGAGATCGCTCTCGGCGGCGCCGAGGCACCCGTCATCGACGGCCTGACCGGCGTGCAGCGCCTGCTGCTGTCGTGGGCGCAGGTATGGCAGCAGAAGAGCCGCGAGGCCGAGACGATCCGCCTGCTCACGATCGATCCGCACTCGCCCAACGAATTCCGCTGCAACCAGATCCTGCGCAACATCGGCGCCTTCTACGAGGCGTTCGACGTGACCGAGTCGGACAAGCTGTGGCTCGCCCCCGAGGAGCGCGTCACGATCTGGTGACGCGCTTTCCGTGACACGACGCCCGCCCCTGGCCTGTGCCGGGGCGGGCGTTCCGTTTCGCCCGCCGTCCCCGGTTCCCGAGCGAGCGGAGCGAGACGAGGGACGTGCGTGCCACGTCGGTCGGGGATTGCCGGCCCCGGTTCCCGAGCGAGCGGAGCGAGACGAGGGACGTGCGTGCCACGTCGGTCGGGGATTGCCGGCACCGGTTCCCGAGCGAGCGGAGCGAGACGAGGGACGTGCGTGCCACGTCGGTTAGGCTCGCCGGATGATCCCCGCAGACTGGACCCCGCATCGCCGTGAGGACGGCGAACTCCTGGGCTGGATCCGCCCCGAAGGCGCCGACTGGCTCGCCGTCGACGTGCTCGGCCGCGAGCTCACCGGCGAGATCGACTGGCTCGACGCCGAGGCCGCGCTCGAGGAGCATGGGATCCGATGGCTCGCGGATCCGTGGGTGCTCGAAGGCGAAGCCGAGGGGCCGTTGCGGGTGCAGATCGTCGAGGTCGTGCCCGAGGGGGAAGGGCGGATCACGGTCAAGGTCGACGACTTCGGCGACATGCAGCGCCCGCCGACGCAGCGCTACACCCTGACGTGGCCGGTCCCCGCGCGTCTGCGGCCGCACGGCCCCGGCGACCCCGACGGCCGCACGATCACGCGGTAGGTCCCGCGTCGGCTCTGCCTTGCTGGGTTTGGGGCGCACCCTGTCGGTTTGGGGCGAGCGTCGCCGCTCATCTCGGTTGTACTGCGCCCCAAAACGAAGGGACCCGCCCCAAACCGGTTCCGACGTCGTCCGAGCGCGAGGATCCCACCATGTTCGGGGGCGCAGGCTAGCCTGAGCGGGAGTGGACGAGGTCGTCTCCGAGGAGGTCTCATGGTCGGTGCTGTCGCTGCTCCGGATGACCCGGCCGCTGCGCGCGGGATCGCGCGGCGAGCCCAATCCGACGTCTACCGTGCGGGCGTGAGCGGCGCCCGGCCCGCGGTGCCGACCCAGCCGGGCGCGCTCGAGGAAGCGGCCCGCGCGGCGCTCAGCCCCGAGGCGTTCGCCTACATCGCGGGCGGAGCAGGAGCCGAGCGCACCGTCGCCGCGAACCGCGCGGCGTTCGCGCGCTGGCAGGTGTGGCCGCGTCCGCTGCGGGACGTCTCCGTGCGCGACCTCGGCACGCGTTTCCTCGGTGTCGACCGGCCCACTCCGCTCCTGCTCGCCCCGCTCGGGGTCATGGAGCTCGCGCACCCCGACGCCGATCTGGCCGTCGCCCGGGCGGCCAACGCGATGGGCGTGCCGTACGTCCTGTCGAACCAGGCCTCGGTGCCGATGGAGCGCGTCGCGGCGTCGGTGCCAGGGGCTGCGCGGCTGTTCCAGCTGTATTGGTCCGCATCCGACGAGCTCAACGCCTCGCTGCTTCATCGCGCCGAAGCCGCCGGCGCCGAGGCGATCGTGGTCACCCTCGACACGCATCTGCTGGGCTGGCGCACGCGCGACCTCGACCTCGGTTACCTGCCGTTCACGCGGGGCATGGGCATCGCCCAGTACACGTCGGATCCGGTATTCCGGGAACTCGTCCGCGCGAGGGCGGGATCCTCGACCGGCGGATCCAAGGTGCGGGTCACCCCGAAGACCATCGCCGCGGGGATCTCGATCGCGCGCAACGGCGCCGCGGTCACCGGATCCCCGAGCCTGCGCGGGAACCTGCGTTCGCCGCTGCCTCGGCTGGCGGTCGAGACCTTCCTCGACGTCTTCTCGACCCCGGCCCTGACCTGGGACGACCTGGCGAAGGCGCGAACGTGGACCTCGCTTCCGCTGATCCTCAAGGGCATCGTGCATCCCGACGACGCCGCGCGCGCCGTCGATGAGGGGTTCGACGGCGTGTGGGTGTCGAACCACGGCGGCCGCCAGATCGACCAGTCCGTGCCGACGCTGGACGTGCTGCCGGCGATCGTGGAGCAGGTCGCCGGACGCGTCCCGGTCATCTTCGACTCCGGCGTGCGCGGCGGGGCGGACGCCTTCATCGCCCTCGCCCTCGGCGCGACCATGGTCGCGCTCGGACGCCCCTACGCGTACGGACTCGGGATCGCCGGGGAGACAGGCGTGCGCGAGGTCATCCGCAACGTGCTCGCCGAGCTCGACGTCACGCTGGGTCTCGCCGGGCTCACGGCCGTGCGCGACGTGGATACCGCGGCCCTCCGTCGCGTGGACGGCTGACGCCCGACAGCCGACGGCCGACAGCCCGACCGCGGGCAGCGGATCCGAATCCGGGAATATCCGCGCGGGCGCGGCGTTCGCGAAAGGCATGAAGGTTCTTCTCACCGGCGCGACCGGCTACATCGGCACTTCCGTCCTCGACCGGCTGCTCGCGGAGGGCCACACCGTGACCGCCCTCGTCCGCGACGCGGCGAAGGCGAGCGTCGTGGAGGCGGCCGGGGCGACCGCCCTCATCGGCGACGTCGCGGATTCCGCGCGCGTGGGGCAGGCCGTGGCTGCGGCGGACGGCGTCATCCACACGGCATCGACCCCCGAAGGCGACGCCGCGTTCATCGACGCTGTGCTGGGCGCGCTCGAGGGCACGGGCAAGCCGTTCGTGCACACGGGCGGGATCTGGAGCTACGGCACCGCGAGCGACATCACGGAGCAGACCCCGATCGACCGGCCGGCCCTCACGGCCTGGCGCGATGCGGGCGAGGCGAAGGTGCTCGCCGCCTCCGGCATCCGCGGCACGGTCGTCGCACCCGCCATGGTCTACGGCCGAGGCGGCGGCCTGGTGCGGATCCTCACCGACGCGACCGACGGGGGAGTGCTCCTGATCGGCGACGGCAGCCAGCACTGGACCACGGTCGATGTCGACGACCTCGCCGCGCTGTACGTGCTCGCGCTCGAGAGCGGTCGCGCGGGGGAGACCTACATCGGCGCCTCCGGTCAGAACCCGACCGTCCGCGAGCTGGGTGAGGCGGTCGCATCCGGATCCCGCGTGGCAGAGGGCGTCCGCGCTGAGAGCATCGAGCAGACACGGGCGCGGCTCGGCGAGGCGTTCGCCGACGCGCTCCTCCTCGACGAGCAGGCCACGGGGGCCAAGGCACGGGCCGAGCTCGGCTGGACTCCGACCGCGCGCCCGCTCCGGGATCAGCTCGCCGACGGCACGTATCTGGAGAGCGTGGCCGCGCGGGTCTGAACCCGAGGCGCGGGCTTGATCCCTGAGGTGGGGTCGGGTTCGGGGCGTACCTCGCCGGTTTGGGGCGCGTTAGGCCGGGAATTCCTGACAGGACGCGCCCCAAAACGGGAGAGTGCGCCCCAAACCGACACCACAGCCCCGGATCCGGGACTGTGGTCGGTGGGGATCCGACGCGCTGGTCGACGGGAATCTGAGGCGCAGGCTGCGGTTCGGGGCGCACCTCGCCGGTTTGGGGCGCGTTAGGCCGGGAATTCCTGACAGGACGCGCCCCAAAACGGGAGGGTGAGCCCCAAACCGGGAGGGGGCGCTCCGAGGCCGCCCAGCCAAGACGGGAGGGGGCGCCCCAAAGCCCAGGCTCTGCACCGAAACGGATGAGCGCGCCCCCGAACCCAGGCTGCGCCCTGAATCGGAGGAAGCACGCCCGCCGGTCACGTCGTCAGCGCACGCCCTTCATGAGCGCGAGCACGGGCTTGGCCGACACCAGCAGGCCGATGCCGACGACGATCGCGATCGCGCCGAGGATCGAGAAGTACGGGACCTCGTTGTGCGGGTCGTAGAACCGCACAAGCGAGCCCGAGATCGCGGTGCCGAGTGAGACCGACAGGAAGAACAACGCGACCATCTGCGTGTGGAACGCGGTCGGTGCCAGCTTGGTCGCCGCGGACAGGCCGATCGGCGACAGCAGCAGCTCGGCCACCGTGAACACGAAGAGGATCCCGATGATGGCCAGCAGCGGCGTGGAGTTCGCGGCCCCGCCGGCGAACGGCAGGAACAGGAGGAACGCCGCGCCCATGATGATCGCGCCGAGGGCGAACTTCACCGGCGTCGACGGCTGGCGGGCGCCGAGCTTCGTCCAGATCGCGGCGAACACCCCGGACAGCACGATGATGAAGACCGGGTTGATCGACTGCACCCACGACACCGGCATCTCCCAGCCGAACAGGTCGCGGTTCAGCCGCTCGTCCGAGTACACGGTCAGCACCGTGAACTGCTGCTGGTACAGCGACCAGAACGCCACGCTCGTGATGAACAGCGGCAGGAAGCCCCACACCCGGGACCGCTCCGTCGCGTCGATGCGGCTGCTCGTGAGGATCACCGCGAAATAGGCGATCGCGGCGACCGTGGCGGCGATGATCACGACCGTGGCGAGGTTGTCCGCCGTGATCACCCCGGTCAGCACGAGCGCGACGAGGATCAGGATCCCGGCGATCGCGATGACGACCGCCGTCGCGTAGCGGTTCCGCGGCAGCGGGTTCGCGATGCGATGCGCCTCCGCAGGCAGGCCGCGGCGCCCGAACGAGTACTGCGTCAGGCCGGCGGCCATGCCGATCGCGGCGAGGCCGAAGCCGAAGTGGAAGCCCAAGGTCGACTGCAGCAGGCCGGTGAGGATCGGTCCGAAGAAGCCGCCGAGGTTGATGCCCAGGTAGAACAGCGAGAATCCGGCGTCGCGCCGCGGATCGTCGGCCGTGTAGAGGGTGCCGACCACGGAGGTCGCGTTCGCCTTGAGTCCGCCGGACCCGATCGCGACGAGCACCAGGCCCACGCCGACGCCGACCACACCCGGCAGCAGCGCGAGGGCGATGTGCCCCGCCATGATCACGATCGCGCTGTAGAACAGCGTGCGCTCGGATCCGAGGATCCTGTCCGCGACCCAGGCGCCGAGGATCGTGGCCAGGTAGACGGATCCGCCGTAGGCGCCCACGATTCCGCCGGCCACGCCCTTGTCGAGCCCCAGCCCTCCGTCGGTGACGGAGTAGTACAGGTAGATGAGCAGGATGCCCTGCATGCCGTAGAAGCTGAACCGCTCCCACATCTCCACCCCGAACAGGTGGGCCAGGGCCCACGGCTGCCCGAAGAATCGGGTGTCGCGATCCCCGTGCGTGCGGGCTTCCTGTGCGGTGCTCATCATTCCAGCGTAAGCCGCGCGGGTGCCGGATGGGGAGCGGGGCGGGGTCAGCTCCGGGGAGGCAGCACGAACGCGCCGGTGTCGTCGGGGTTCATCGCGATCTCCCAGCGGAACCCGTCGGGGTCGGCGAAGTAACCGGAATAACCGCCCCAGTCGCGGCGTACGGCCGGCGTGACGGGGGCGCCCAGCGCGGCCGCCTCGGCGAGGACCGCGTCGACCTCGGCGTCGGTCGCCACGTTGTGCGCCAGCGTGAGCGGGGCGATGCCGGGGGCGGGCGGTGCGCCGATCTCCGCGGTGAACCCTGCCACGCTCCACAGCGACAGGATCATCCGTTCCGCGACGGGGAGCATCAGGACCTCGTCCGCCTCGAAGATCGGCTGCCAGCCGAGACCGTCGACGTAGAAGGTCCTGCTGCGTGCGACGTCCGCGACGGCCAGGGTGATGAAGCTCACTCGTTGTTCCATGGCAGTCATGGTGTCACCGGCCTCCGACGTCGGCGCCAGCCCGGCCGGATCATCGAAGGTACGCGTCGAGCCGGTGTGACTCGATGAAGAGATGAGTGCAGCGCAGTACCCGGCGGAAAGCCCGTATCACGCACGTCTTCCGATCGGCGAGCGGCTCGATGCCACGCCCCTCACGGAGGGGCTGCCGTGGGCGTTCGAGCAGATAACGATGCGCCCGCTCGAGCCCATGCTCGTGCCGGAAGCTCCGCGCAGTGGCGAGAACGATCCGGAGAACTGCGGACCGTGCGAACCCAGTGAGCACACGATCTGGCGGGATGACCTCTGGCAGGTGCGTTCCGGGTGGGAGGTCGGTGGGCTCCCGTTCGTCGGCGCGATCTCGCCACGTGAACACTGGCTCCTCGAGGATGCACCGGTCGACGTGCTCGCAGCCTTCGGCCCTCTGATGCAGCGCGTCTCTGCGGCAGTCAAGAGCATCCCCGGGGTCGCGCGCTGTCACTTCGCCCGATGGAACGACGGATCCGCGCACCTGCATCTGTGGGCGCTGGCTCGTCCGGCGGGGATGATGCAGGGCCGCGGCGCCGGCCTCGCATTCTGGGACGAGATCCTCCCGGCGATGCCGTCGGAGATGGCGGAAGAGAATCTGCGCACGGTGGCCGAATCGCTGGCCTCCGGGGGTGGCGCGGCGTTCCCCGGGCGCTGAACTCGATTCCCGGCGGGTGGGCCGCCAGATCCGCGCCGGTAGGATTGATCCGCGCCTCATCGTGCGCATTCCCCGCATCTCGCGACCATTGGAGCCACCGTGGCCGAACAGTCCCGTCTTGACAAGGTCATCGCCCTCGCCCGCCACCGCGGGTTCGTGTTCCAAGCGGGTGAGATCTACGGCGGTTCCCGCTCGGCCTGGGACTACGGCCCCCTCGGCACCGAGCTCAAGGAGAACATCCGGCGGCAGTGGTGGCAGACCTTCGTGCGCGGCCGTGGCGACATGGTGGGCCTGGACTCGTCGATCATCCTGCCCAAGCGCGTGTGGGAGGCATCCGGTCACGTCGCGACCTTCACGGATCCGCTCGTCGAGTGCCTGCAGTGCCACAAGCGGTTCCGCGCAGACACCCTCATCGAGGACTTCGAGGCCCGAAAGGGCCGCCCGGCCGAGAACGGTCTCGCCGACGTGCCCTGCCCGAACTGCGGCACGAAGGGGCAGTACACCGAGCCCAAGGCGTTCTCCGGCCTGGTGAAGACCTACCTCGGCGTTGTCGATGACGAGTCGGGCGTGTACTTCCTGCGTCCCGAGACCGCGCAGGGCATCTTCGTGAACTTCTCGAACGTGCTCACCGCGAGCCGCAAGAAGCCGCCGTTCGGCATCGGCCAGATCGGCAAGGCGTTCCGCAACGAGATCACGCCCGGCAACTTCATCTTCCGCACGCGCGAGTTCGAGCAGATGGAGATCGAGTACTTCGTGCCCCCCGCTGAGGCGCAGGAGTGGTTCGAGCACTGGGTGCAGGAGTGCTGGGACTGGTTCATCGACCTCGGGATCAACCCGGAGAACATCCGTCAGTTCGACGTGCCAGAGGAGGACCGCGCGCACTACTCCGCCGGCACGATCGACGTCGAGTACCGCTTCGGCTTCGCGGGCAAGGAGTGGGGCGAGCTCATGGGCGTCGCCAACCGCACCGACTTCGACTTGTCCAACCACAGCGAAGCCTCCGGATCCTCGCTCAGCTACTTCGACCAGGCATCGGGCGAGAAGTACACCCCCTATGTGATCGAGCCCTCGTTCGGCCTCACCCGTTCGATGATGGCGTTCCTCGTGGACGCCTACGTCGAGGAGGAGGTGCCGAACGCCAAGGGCGGCACCGACGTGCGCACCGTGCTGAAGCTCGACCCCCGCCTCGCCCCGGTCAAGGTCGCGGTGCTGCCGCTCTCGCGCAATGAGCGCCTCTCGCCGCTCGCCCGCGAGGTCGCCGACAAGCTTCGCGGTCACTGGGCGATCGACTTCGACGACGCCGGCGCGATCGGGCGACGCTACCGCCGCCAGGACGAGATCGGCACCCCGTTCTGCGTCACGATCGACTTCGACTCGCTCGATGACGACGCCGTGACCGTCCGTGACCGCGACACCATGGCGCAGGAGCGCGTGCCGCTCGCCGAGCTCGACGCCTACCTCTCGGAGCGCCTGAAGGGCGCCTGAGTCCACTGTCGGTTTGGGGCGCGCCTCGCCGGTTTGGGGCGCGCTAGGTCGGGAAATCCCGGCAGGCTGCGCCCCAAAACGAGAGAGTGCGCCCCGAAACGAGGGCGCGGCACGGGGCAGGGAAGACGACCGCGCGGCAACCGGCACCGCGGATCCGACGAGTAGCCCGACGGGTCAGCGCCCGACGGGTCAGCGGGCGGCGGGTCAGCGCGCGAGTGACGCCTCGGCGTCGAGCCCCGAGAGCTTGTCCGGATTGGCGACAGAGAACACCCGCGTGATGCGGCCGTCCTCGACGGCGAAGCTCACCGCCGCGAGCAGCTCGCCGCCGACCTGGATGCCGGCGCCGAGCATGCCGTTGACGCGCAGCGGCACCACCGCGAAGGCCGTGTCGAGCTTCGTGATGCTGCCCCGCAGGAACGCCACGACGCGTTCGGCGCCGTGCAGCGGACGCCGTGCGGCGTGCCGGACGAGCCCGCCGCTGTCGGTCACAGACACGACGTCGGGCGCGAGCACGTCCATGAGCGACTGCACGTCGCCCGAGTTCATCACAGCGATGAAGCGCTCCACGACGCGATCGTGCTCGGAGGCGTCGACCGCGACGCGCGGACGGCGGGCGGCGACGTGGTCGCGGGCGCGGTGCGCGATCTGCCGCACCGCGGCGGGCGTCTTGCCCACCGCCTCCGCGATCTCGTCGAACGGGACGTCGAACACCTCGCGCAGCACGAACACGGCGCGCTCGGTCGGCCCGAGCGTCTCGAGCACGGTCAGCATCGCGAGCGAGACGCTCTCGGCGAGCACCACGTCGTCCGCGACGTCCGGCGTGGTGCGCAGGGGTTCCGGCAGCCACGGGCCGACGTACTCCTCGCGCCGGCGCGAGGCCGTCCGCAGCTGATTGAGCGCCTGCCGCGTGACGATCCGCACGAGGTAGGCGCGCGGGTCGAGCACGTCGCCGCGGTCGTCCGCGGACCAGCGCAGCCACGACTCCTGCAGCACGTCCTCGGCGTCTGCCGCGGATCCGAGCATCTCGTACGCGACCGTGAACAACAGGCCGCGGTGCATGACGAACGGATCCTCGGGCGCCGGTCGGCTCACGTCGCTCATGCCGGCGACGTTACGCGGGTCTCGCCCCGCGTCGCCAGGGGCACGAGCCCGCAGGCGTCCGCGAAGCCGTCGGAGTGGATCCCGAGCGCGATGTTGGACCGGGCGGTCGCGTTGAGATAGCCGACCTTCGCGGCGAGCTCGAGCAGCGCAGGGGCGCCCAGCTCGGCGAGCAGCTCATCGGAGAGCTCGTCGGTGACCGTGGGCGGCGTCAGGCTCATCGCCTCGGCATACTCCATCACGAGCCGCTCCCGGTGCGTGAACCGGGTGGATTCGCGCCAGATCGGCACCTCGCGGGCCTTCTCCTCGTCGAGTCCGTGGTCGTGGGCCATGAAGTAGTGCAGGTCGAGGCAGAAGCTGCAGCCGACGGTCGCCGCCGCCGTCATGGTGGCCAGCGTCGACAGGCTCTTGTCGAGCTCGTGCCACTTCTCGGTCTTGCGGCCGAAGTTCATCATGTCGGTGAAGACCGGCCGGTGATGCCAGAGCACCCCGATCGAGTCGGGCACCCGGCCGAACATCTTCTTCGTGGCGAACTTCACCACCGCGCCGTAGAGTCCGGTCACCTCGGTCGCGGGGATGCGGGCCTGAGTCGTCATGATCTGCTCCTTCTGCGGCACGCTTCTCGCGCCTTCGCACATGGAGACACCGGCCGGAGCAGATGTGTGACATCCGGATCCGAATTCCGTCCCGTGGGACGATGGATCCCGTGGAGACGACGACCTTCGCCGCGACTGACGGCTTTCCCCATCCGGCCCTGGTCGGAGTCACCGGCCCCGATGAGACACGCGCGGTGCAGGGGGATCCGCAGGCCGTTCTGCCCCTCGCCTCGGTGACGAAGCCGCTGACCGCGTGGGGCGCACTCGTCGCCGTCGATCGCGGGCTGGTCGATCTGGATGAGCCTGCCGGACCCGCGGGCTCGACCGTGCTGAACCTGCTCGATCACACGAGCGGGCTGCCGATGGAGGGATCCGAGCCGCAGAAGGCCCCTGGCGAGCGTCGCATCTACTCGAACGCGGGATTCGACGCCCTGGCCGCCCACGTCGCCGAAGCCACGGGGATGGACTTCGCGGACTGGATGCTGCGCGAAGTCACGCTTCCGCTCGGCATGGCGCACACCGACGTGACGGGCCGCCCTTCCGCCGGGGCGTTGTCGTCGATTGCGGACCTGCTGATCTTCGGCCGCGAGGTGCTGCGGCCCACCCTCATCCCTGCCGCGCTGCGCGATCTCGCGCTCACCGTCTCCCACCCCGGGCTGCGTGGCATCGTGCCCGGCTACGGCTCGTACCCCGACAACCAGTGGGGACTCGGCTTCGAGCTCAAGGGTGCCAAGAGTCCGCACTGGCTCAGCGACACGTTCCCACCCGAGACGGCCGGCCACTTCGGCGCGCTCGGCAGTTTCCTGTTCGTCGACCGATCGCGCGATGTCGCCGCCGCGTTCCTCTCCGGCGTCCCGTTCAGTGAGGAGCACAAGCGGATCTGGCCCCCGCTCACCGAGGAGATCGTCGCGCGCTACGGCAGCGATTGAGCAGGATCCGGATCCGTCAGGATCCCGCGACGGCGCGGGCGTAGCGCTCGGACAGGAGTTGCAGCCGGGGAACCRGCTCCGGCGGAGACTCCACCGTGAAGTCCATCATCAGCATCCCGATGTACGCGGCGACGGTGTCGAGGCTGTCCGCGCCCGTCACCAGGATGCAATGGTCGGCGTCGAGCGGCTCGACCACGCCGACGGTGGGGTTGATGCGATCGAGCACGCTCTGCGCCGAGGCGTCGACGCGCAGCCGCGCGTGCACCTTCCAGCCGCTCGCCGCGATCGTCCGCATCGCGAAGGCCGTGTAGTCGCCGCCCGGGAGCGGCTCAGGGCGGAACGGTCGTCGCGTCGGCAGCCGCAGCGTCATCCAATCCACCCGGTAGGTGCCCCAGGATCCCTCCTGCGGATCGCGGGCCACGAGATGCCAGCGCCGCTGCCAGCTCAGCAGCCGGTACGGCTCGACCAGCACGGGTGCGCCTTCGTAGTCGAAGCGCAACCATTCGGCGTCGCGGATCGCGGCGGCGACGGTCCTCAGCACGGCAGGATCGACCTCGGGGTCCGGGGCGTCGGTGCCGACGTTCTCCTGTCCGCGGTCGACCGTCGACCCGAGCGCCTCCACGGTGGGCCTCAGATGGGCGGGGAGCACCTGCTCGATCTTCGCGAGCGCCCGTGCGCGCACGTCTTCGATGCCGGCGATGCCCGCGGCGGCCTGCAGGCCGACCGTGACCGCGACGGCCTCCTCGTCGTCGAGCAGCAGGGGAGGAAGGGATCCGCCGGCGCCCAGGCGGTAGCCRCCGACCGCGCCGCGCGTCGCATCCACCGGATACCCGAGCTCGCGCAACCGCTCGATGTCGGCTCTTACCGTGCGACCGCTCACGCCGAGGCGCTCGGCGAGCTCTGTGCCCGTGCGCGCAGATCCGGTCTGCAGCAGCGAGAGCAGTGCGAGCAGTCGCGCGGAAGGGCCGGTCATGAGAGCTCCGATCAGAATGAATCATTAGGAACGAATCCAGCCTAATGGCCACCTAGCGTAGGAGACATGAACACGACCGCAGCCCTCTCCTTCCGCCCGTTCACCGTCTCCGTCACCGACGCCGAGGTCGCCGATCTGCAGGATCGTCTGGCGCGCACCCGCCTCCCGCAGCCGGCCCCCGCCGACGACTGGGCCACCGGCACCCCCAACGCCTATCTCCGCGAGGCGCTCGCCGCCTGGCGTGCTTTCGACTGGCGTGCCGCCGAGGCGCGCATCAACGCCTTTCCGCACTTCGTCGCCGAGATCGACGACCAGGACATCCACTTCATCCACGTGCGCTCGGTGCACGAAGGGGCGACGCCGCTGCTGCTGACGCACACCTACCCCGGATCCTCCGTCGACTACCTCGACGTGATCGACCGCCTGGTCGACCCGGTCGCGTACGGCGGCCGCGCGGAGGATGCCTTCGACGTCGTCGTGCCCGATGCGCCCGGCTACGGCTTCTCGCAGCCGGTGGTCGACTCCGGGTGGACGATGGCGCGAGTCGCCCGGGCCTACGACGCCCTCATGCGGGGCCTCGGCTACGAGAGCTACGGCGTGCACGGATCCGACAATGGCGCGATGGTCGCGCGCGAGCTCGGCCTGTTGAATCCGGAGGGCTTCCTCGGCCTGCACGTGCTGCAGCTGTTCTCGTTCCCCTCGGGCGACCCGTCGGAGTTCGAGCGCCTCGAGCCGGCCGACTACGCCGGCCTCGAGCACATGCAGTGGTTCCAGTCGGTCGGCGGCTACAACACGATGAACGCCTCGCGTCCGCAGACGGTCGCGGTCGGGCTCAGCGACTCCCCGATCGGTCTGCTGGCGTACAGCGAGCTGTTCAACAGCTTCGGCAACGGGACCTCCCTCGTTCCGCTGGAGAAGATCCTGCTCGAGGTCAGCGTGAACTGGTTCGCGAACGCCGCGGCGGGCATGAGCCGCAGCTACTTCGAGAACGCGCAGGCGCAGGCGGAGTCGCAGGTGAACCACGCGCGCACCGGCGTCGCCGTCTTCAAGGACGACTTCCAGACGATCCGCGTCTTCGCCGAGCGCGACAACGACAACATCGTGCACTGGAGCCGCTTCGACGAGGGCGGACACTTCGCCGCCCTGGAGCGCCCCGACCTGCTCGCCGGAGACATCCGGGCGTTCTTCGCGGAGGTGCGCGAGGGCTGAGCGTCCGGTCGCCGCCCGCATCCGTCATCGTGTTGCGGGCGGCGGCCCTCGTACGAGGTGAGCGGGGTAGCCTCGGATCCGGGCCGGATCCCGCCCACCACCCGTCCGTCACCCGAAGGAGATCCGTCATGGCCGAGGTCGAGAGCTTCACCCTGAACCACACCGCCGTCAAGGCGCCCTACGTGCGCCTGATCGGCGTCGAGCAGGGGCCGCGCGGCGACGAGATCTCCAACTTCGATGTGCGATTCGTGCAGCCCAATGAGGGTGAGATCCCGACGGCGGCGCTGCACACGATCGAGCACACCCTCGCCTCGCTGCTGCGCGACCGCGTGGAGGGCGTGATCGACATCTCGCCGTTCGGCTGCCGCACGGGGTTCCACCTGATCACCTGGGGTCGCCCCGAGGTCCCGGCGCTCGTCGAGGCCATCACCGACAGCCTGCGCTTCATCGCGGAGAAGGCCGAGTGGAGCGACGTCCCCGGCGTCAGCGCGATCGAGTGCGGCAATTACCGCGACCACAGCCTGCACGGGGCGCGCGAGTGGTCCGCACGGATCCTGGAGCAGGGCATCAGCCGCGACGCGTTCACCCGCGTCCTGGTCTGAGGAACCCTGCGCTCCCGGACTCCCGGACTCCCGGACTCCCGGACTCCCGGACTCCCGCGCTCGCCGACGCCCCCTCTGCGCACCGACGCCCCCTCCAGGGTGCGTCAGCAGGAGGGGGCGTCGGTGTTGCGAGGGGGCCTCGAGGCGAGGCGGGGGGCGCGTCAGGCCAGGGCGATGCGGAGCGTGCGCACCTCGAAGGGGCGCAACGACAGCGTTTCGCCGGTGCGGGGCGACTCCAGCTCGTCCTCGATGAGTGAGACCTCGCGGATCCCGCCGTGCGCGAAGCCGACCGACAAGGATCCGGATGTGCGTCGACCGAGCGACTCGTAGACGCGCACGATCACATCGCCGGAGCGGTCGTCGGCGAGCTTCACGCTCGAGACGACGATGCCCTCACCGGAGACGGTCACCAGCGGCTCGACCTCGTTCGCACCGCGGACGACGGTCGCCGGGGCGTTCAGCGCGATGCCCTCCGCGGTCGCGATCGCGGCGTCGGCGCCGATCACCAGGCCCACCTGGATCTCGTGACGGCCGTGGTCGGTGTCGGGGTCGGGGAAGCGCGGGGCGCGCAGCAGCGAGAGGCGCACGGTGGTGGTGACGTCGTCGCCGTCCACGTCGCGGGTGGTGTCGAAGCCGTAGATCGAGTCGTTCACGAGCGCGGCGCCGAAGCCGCCGTCCTCCTGCACCAGCACGAAGCGGTGCATCGAGGTCTCGAACTTCGCGGCCTCCCAGCTCGTGTTCACGTGCGTGACACGGCGCTGGAACCCGAACTGCGTCTCGGCGGCGGTCTCGCGGGCGAAGACATCCAGCGGGAAGGCGAGCTTCAGCAGCTTCTCGGTCTCGTGCCAGTCGATCTCGTTGCGCAGCAGGACCGTGCGGGATCCGGGACGCAGGGTGATCGTCTGCCGCAGGTGGGAATCGGAGAACGGCCGCTCGACGATGATCGTCGCGACGCCGTCTTCGACCGACGTCGAGATCGAGGACACCGCGGTGAGGTCGTCCACGCGGTTGCGGTAGTACTTGTCGATGTCCCACGCGTCCCACATGTTCGGGAAGTCCTGGTGCAGCTGGAACAGGTTCGCCGGCTTGCCCGCGGGGATCGTCTCCCGTCCCGACGCCTTGTCCACGGCGGAGACGAGGAGGCCCTCGGGCGAGATCACGATCGTGACGAGGTCGTTCTCGAGGCGGAAGCCGTCCGAGGACTCCGTGAGGGAGACGCCCTTCGTCTCGTCGCTGCGCTCCTCGCTCAGGGACCGGTCTGTGGCGTCGTCCTCGCTCAGGGACCGGTTCATATCCGGTTCCTGAGCGAGCGAAGCGAGACGAAGGACGCTCGGCGACCTGTGCACGGCGGCGCCGAGCCCCTGGGCACCGGTCCCGACGCCGACCGAGGTCGGCGTGAAGACGAGCTCCACATCTCCCGAACCGGCGAGCGCGGCGCGCGCCGCCGCGGACAGCGCGCGGGCCTCGTCGAGCACGCCGGAGAGTACGGAGACCGCCTCGCGGTGCACCCACGCGATCGAGGTGCCGGGGAGGATGTCGTGGAACTCGTGCAGCAGCACGGTCTGCCAGAGCCGGTCGAGCTCGTCGTACGGATACGCCGCGCCGAGGCGCACGGCGGCGGTCGAGGCCCACAGCTCGGCCTCGACGAGCGCCTGCTCGGCCCAGCGGTGCAGCGCCTTCGTGGCGTGCTGGCTGGTGAGCGTTCCGCGGTGCAGTTCGAGGTACAGTTCGCCGACCCACACGGCCGGATCCGGAAGCTCCGCCTTGGCGGCGTCGAAGAACTCGTCGGGGTGGATCCACTCCACCTGGGCGGATCCCTCCAGCGAAGCGAGGCGGGAGGCCTTGCCGGTCATCTCACGGGTCGTGCCGCCGCCGCCGTCGCCCCAGCCCACCGGGGCGATCGAGCGCGTCGCGACGCGGTTCTCCTTGAACTGGCGCGAGGCCTTGGCGACCTCCATGCCGCTCAGCTGCGAGTTGTAGGTGTCCATCGGAGGGAAGTGCGTGAAGATCCGCGATCCGTCGATGCCCTCCCAGTCGAAGCTGTGGTGCGGGAAGACGTTGCGCTGGTTCCACGAGATCTTCTGCGTGAAGAACCACTCGAAGCCGGCCCGGCGCATGAGCTGAGGCAGGGCGGGGGAGTAGCCGAAGCTGTCGGGCAGCCACACGCCCTTCGACCGGATCCCGAACTCGCGCTCGAAGAAGCGCTGCCCGTGCGAGAACTGCCGCACGAGCGACTCGCCGCTCGGCATGACGGTGTCGGATTCGACCCACATGCCGCCGAGCGGCAGGAAGCGACCCTCGGCGACGGCGGACTTGATCCGGGCGTAGACCTCGGGACGGTGCTCCTTCATCCAGGCGTACTGCTGCGCGCTGGACATGCCGTAGCGGAACTGCGGCTGCTCCTCGAGCAGGGTCGTCATCGACGACGTGGTGCGGGCGACCTTGCGCACGGTCTCGCGCAGCGGCCACAGCCAGGCCGAGTCGATGTGGGCATGCCCGATCGCGGCGATGCGGTGCGCGCTCGCGTCGGCGGGCGCCGCCAGCACCTCGGCCAGCTGCGCCCTGGCGTCGCCTGCGGTCTGCACGATTCGCTGCAGGTCGAGCACGTCGAGCGCGTCGTCGAGCGCCTGCAGGATGCGCATGCGCCGCGGGCTGGTCTCGGGGAGCTCGGCCTGCAGGTCGAGCAGCACCTCGAGGTCGAGGGAGAGCTCGAACACCTCGGTCTCGAACACCGCGAGGTCCATGTGCCGCACGCGGTAGAGCGGATCCGGCGCGGAGGTGAGGATGTCGCCCTCCTGCGTCGGCAGGAAGGGGTGGTAGTCCAGCAGCACCGGGTTGGAGGCCCCCTCGAGGTAGAACTCCACTGCGCCGCCGGCCGCGACGTCGACCGGCAGCCACTGGTTGCGCGGGTTCAGACTCTTCACCGGGACCGGCTCGCCGTCGGCGCCGGCGCGGTAGGCGAGCGCCTCGCACTGGAAGCCGGTCATGTTGATGTCGAAGCCGAGGTCGACGAGCGCCTCGACGCGCCGGCCGGCCCATTCAGCCGGCACGGTCCCGCGGACGCGGAACCAGGTGGTGCCCCACGCGGGGCCCCACTGCTGACCGGCCGAGAACGGCGCGTACTCGAGCGCCAGGCCCTCGGCGGCGGGGATCGGCTCGCCCGGTAGGACGTGTGCGGCGATCTCCAGCGGGATGCGGGCGGAGTGGACGGCGGGGCGCACGCGCTCGCCGAGCACGCGGGTCACGCGGCCGACGGTGAGCGAGGTCTCTTCGTGCACGGGGTGCTCCTTCGCGGTGCGAGAATGTGAGGACGCCTGGGGAGTCCGGTTCCACGGGGTCAACTAAAACGATCTAGTACGGTGAGTCTATGTCACAGGCGAAGCGCACCACCATCGCCGATATCGCCCGGCTCGCGGGAGTGTCCCCTGGTGCGGTCTCGTTCGCGCTGAACGGGCGCCCCGGCGTCAGTGAGCAGACGCGTCAGCGCATCCTCGACATCGCGGAGGAGCACCAATGGCAGCCGAGCTCGGCGGCCAGGGCCCTGGTCGGATCCCGCGCCGGCGTCGTCGGCTTCGCGGTCAATCGCCCGGCGCGCACCCTGGGCACGGAGGCGTTCTTCACCGACCTCATCGCCGGTGTGCAGTCGGCGCTCGCGCAGCACGGCGTCGCGCTGCAGCTGGTCGTGGTCTCCTCGATCGAGGAGGAGATGGCGACCTACCGGCGCTGGCGCAGCGCGAATCAGGTCGACGGCGTGATCGTGATCGACCCGCGCGACGACGACCCTCGTCTGGCGCTGCTGCCCTCCCTGCCACTGCCGGCCGTGGTGATCGGCAGCAGGGACGCCGTGGGCGATCCTCCCGCGATCTGGCTCGATGACGAGGCCGCCGCGCATGCGCTGTTCGACTACCTCGCCGCGCTCGGGCACCGCGAGATCGCCTACGTCTCCGGGCCCGCCGAGTTCCAGCACACCCGCATCCGCGCCGACGTGCTCGCAGCCCTCGCGGCCAGGGACGTCACGGGTGAGACCTTCGTCACCGACTTCTCCCCGGCGGCCGCGACCGCCGCCACCCGCACCCTGCTCAGTCGCGCGACGAGGCCGACCGCCGTCGTCTACGACAACGACGTGATGGCGATCGCGGGGCTCAGGGTCGCGCAGGAGATGGGCGTCGGGGTGCCGCAGGCGCTGTCGGTGGCGTCCTTCGACGACTCCGTGGTGACGGGGCTCGTGCATCCGTCGATCACGTGCCTCACGCGCGACACCTTCGCCCTCGGCGAGCAGGCCGCGGCCTTCCTGCTGGAGCGGATCGGATCCGAGGATCCGCTCCCGTCGCGCCGCGGCACCGCCCCGGCGCTGACGATCCGCGAGAGCACCGCCGCCCCCGCGCGCTGAGCGCGGTGACCGCGGGGGGCGCGTCGCGACGGGCGTCGGACACGGCGCCGTGCCGGAAGGCGCGCCCAGGGACTGCTCCGACCCGTTCGATAGAGTGCTCTGGGCCGACGAGAGGAAATTCGATGATGACGCCGGACGCCGTGAACGTGAAGAAGCACCAGGACTACAACCCGGGGCCGCGCGTGGGGATCACCTTCTCCACCTTCGACCTGCTGCACGCCGGTCACATCATGATGCTCGCCGAGGCCAAACGGCAGTGCGACTACCTCATCTGCGGTCTGCAGATGGATCCGACTCTGGACCGCCCGGAGAAGAACGCACCGACGCAGACCGTGGTCGAGCGCTACATCCAGCTGCGCGGCTGCGAGTACGTCGACGAGATCGTCCCGTACTCGACCGAGCAGGACCTCGAGGACATCCTCCGCTCCTTCAAACTCGATGTGCGCATCGTCGGCGACGAATACGAAGACCGCGACTTCACCGGCCGCGCGTACTGCGAGGAGGCCGGCATCGAGCTGTACTTCAACAGCCGCGACCACCGCTTCTCCAGCTCCGGCCTGCGCAAGATCGTCGCGGCCAAGGAGGCCGAGCGGGTCAACGGCCAGGGCTGAGCCGCTCGCCGCTCACTGCGGCGTCGCACCGGTCACGCGAGGATCTCCGCGGCCGGGCCGTCGACGACGGTGTTGTTGGAGGAGTAGGTCCCGGATCCGGTGCGCAGATCGGGACGGAGCAGGTCGGTGATCCCGCGAGACGCGAGATCGACCGGATCCGCCGCCGTGCGCGAGGTGACGAAGGTCACGTCCAGATCGGCGTCGCACGCGTCGACCCACGCCTGGAAGATGGCGCCGCCCGGGCTCATCGCAGCACGGCTGACGGGGATCTCGTGCGCATCGACCTCGATCACGATCGCCGTCGTGCGGACCGGCGCCTGCGGCCGCGCGCGCAGCTCGGGGATGATCTCCGCGAAGCGGCGCCCGATGGGCTTGGCCGCGCCCGTCTGGTCGATCAGGCCGAGGGAGTACTCCAGCTCGGGGTAGTCGGCGAGCCCGCGGCCCACGTCGTGGGAGCACCACCAGGTGACGCCCCAGAGGTTTTCGGTGCGCACCGCGGCGCGCACCGTCGCCTCGAGGAAGTCGGGGGTCTGCTCGGGCGTCAGGCAGTTCGACGGAGCGCCGACCTCCTGCAGCCAGATCGAGCGCTGCGGGTCCGTGGCGAAGGCGCGGGACAGCTCGATCATGTACTCGGCGTGCCGGTCGCTCGCTGCGCTCCGCCCGCCGTAGCGCTGGGCGGTGCCGTTGAAGATCCACGAGTGCACCGTCGTCATGGCGCCGATCCTGCTGGCATGCGTCGGGACGAAGCCGTGGCCGTCCATGTACCAGGCGGCGTCGTACTCGCTGTGCACATGCGGCAGCCCGGGAGCGGAGCGCTCGGCCGCGTCCAGCAACGCGGTCAGCCAGGCCGCCGCCTCATCGGGTGAGACGGGCCACGGGTGCGGGTGCACAGCTGCGGAGAACTGGTTCACCTCGTTGCCGAGCGTGAAGCCGAGGAAGTTCGGGGCGTCGCGCAGCGCGGCGCCGAGGCGCTCCACGAGTGCGACCTGGCCGCTCAGCGCGAGGGGGTGCGTGAACATGTTCTTGTCGTGCCAGGTGAACAGCCACGACGGGATGAAGTCGAAGCTGGAAAGATGCCCCTGGATCACGTCGACGCTCGCGTCCATCCCGAACTCGGCGGCGACATCGACCACCGCCCGCACATCGGCGATCGCCTTCTCCCGGATGAGGGTCCTGTTCGGCTGCAGCACCGGCCAGAGCGGGAAGATCCGCACGTGGTCGAGCCCGAGCGCGGCGAGCCCCGCGAAGTCGCGCCGCACATCGTCGAGGTCGAGGTCGAGCCAGGAGTGCATCCACTCCTTCGACGGGGTGTAGTTCGCGCCGAACCGCAGCGGGGCGGCTCCGTTCGCAGCGGTGGGGTGTGCGGCGTCGGTGCCGAAGGTCATCGAGTACGTCCTTCCGGGACGGGCTGGCGCGGGTGGGGGGAGTCGCCGAGCTCCTGTTGGAGATCCCACAGCTTCAGGGTCAGTTCACGCCGGATGCCGGCGTACGCGGGATCGAGATGCACGCTGGTGAGCTCGTGCGGATCCTTCTCGAGGTCGAAGAGCTCCCACTCCGGAGGATAGGACGAGTCGCCCGTATTGGGCAGCCCCATTCCATCGGCGTAGTAGTAGATCAGCTTGTAGCGGTCGGTGCGCACGCCGTAGTGCGCCCAGACGCGATGCATGTGGTCGTCGTGCTCGTAGAACCGGTAGTAGTGGGCGTCGCGCACGGGTGCCGGATCCTCGGCGGTCAGGATGTCAACGAGACTGTGCCCCTGCATGCCCTCCGGCGCGGCGGCGCCGGCGAAGTCGAGCAGGGTCTGGGCGATGTCGACGTTCGACACGAGCGCCTCGGTGCTCCCTCCTGCCGCGACGCGGGCGGGATAGCGGATGACGAGCGGCATCCGCAGCGACTCCTCGTACATGAACCTCTTGTCGAACCATCCGTGCTCGCCGAGATAGAACCCCTGGTCCGAGGCGTAGATCGTGATCGTGTCGTCGAACCGGTCCCGCTCCTGCAGGAACGCGGTGAGCGCCTGCACGCCCTCGTCGACCGCGGCCACGCAGCGCAGATAGTCCTGCATGTAGCGCTGGTACTTCCACATCGCGCGCTCGTCGTACCCCAGCTCGGCGGGCGGATCCTCCTTGAGGTCGATGTCGGTGAGGTCGTCCGCGATCCGCATCGTGGCGTGATGCGCGGGCGTGCCGCGGCCGTCGTAGTCGTCCTCGAACGTGGGCGGGAGCGGGATGGGGTCCGTGAACAGGCCGGCGTGCCGGGGGTGCGGCTGCCACGGCCGGTGCGGCGCCTTGTGCCAGACCAGCACGCAGTAGGGCTCGTCTCCCTGCGCGGCCATCCACGCCAGCGCATGCTCGGTGATGAGGTCGGTGACGTAGCCCTCGTACCGTACGGGGCCGTCGGGCGTGAAGAACTCCGGGTCGAAGTACTCGCCCTGATCCGGAAGCACCTCCCAGTGGTCGAAGCCCGCCGGGTCGTGCTCCGGTCCGTGGCCGAGGTGCCACTTGCCGAACATCGCGGTGCGGTAGCCCGCGTCCTTGAGTGCCGTGATGAACGTCTCGTGGTCGTTCCTGAGGTGCGTCGCCAGGGTGGTCACGGAGCTGGTGTGGCTGTAGGCGCCGGTGAGGAACGCCGCGCGGCTCGGCGTGCACAGCGCGTTCTCCACCAGGGCGCGGTCGAAGCGCATCCCGGCCGCCGCGATCGCGTCGATGCCGGGTGTGGTGTTCACCACCGATCCGTAGCAGCCGATCGCGTTCGAGGCGTGGTCGTCGGTCAGCACGAACACGATGTTCGGGCGACGGGGACTGCTCATCGCGTTCCTCCTTGAGTCGCTGAAGGGATTTGGTCCACCGGATCGGCGTTGTGCAGTGCTGTTGGACGACGCCCGGTCCTTATGGCATGCTAGGCACACTATATCGTTTTAGTGATGGGATGCCAGCGCCGGCCGGCGATGCACCCGGGACACTTCGAAGGAGAACACGTCCATGAAGATCCGATCGACTATCGCCGTCGGCATCGCCGCGGTCGCGGCGCTCGCTCTCACCTCGTGCACCGGGGGAGGGGCGGCCACCGGAGGAGGATCCGCCGACGGCGAGATCACCGGGACGGTCACGTTCCAGACCTGGTCACTGAAGAACGACAAGTTCTCGCCGTACTTCCAGGACATCGTGAAGGGCTTCGAGAAGGCGCACCCCGGCACCACCGTCAAGTGGATCGATCAGCCCGCGGACGGCTACGAGGACAAGGTGCTGCAGCAGGCCGAGTCCGGAGAACTCCCGGACGTCGTGAACCTGCCGCCCGAGTTCGCCTACCAGCTCGCTCAGGCGGGCCAGCTCGTCGACCTGAAGAAGTCCTCGAAGGTCATCGACGACTACGTCTCCGGCGGCGTGGGCGCCTACACATACGACGGCCTGAGCGGCGCGTACGGCTTCCCGTGGTACCTCGGCACCGAGCTGAACTACTGGAACAAGGATCTGCTCGCGAAGGGCGGCGTGACGGCTCCGCCGAAGAACATCGACGAGACGCTGGATGCGGCGGGCAAGCTCGCCCAGGCAGGGGTGCAGACCCTCTCCGACGTGCCGAGCCCCAAGTCGCTGCAGATCATGGTCTCGGACGAGGGCGGGAAGCTCGACGTCTACAAGGACGGCAAGTTCACCTTCAACACCCCCGAGGCGCAGGCGATCGTGCAGCGCTACGCCGACCTGTACAAGGCCGGCGCCGTCACCCCGGAGGCGCTGCAGAACGCGGGCACCGCGAACGCCAACGTGAACAACTTCAACAAGGGCACGGTGGCGTGGACCACGGCCGGCCCGAACTACATCGACAAGGACGTCGCGGTCAACGCGCCGACCCTGCTCCCGAGCGTCGTGCCGACCGCCGGCTTCGGCACCCCGCCGCTTTTCGTGCAGGGCATCAGCGTGTCCTCGAAGTCGAAGAACTCCGCGACCGCGCTCGCCTTCGCCGAGTACGTCACGAACACCGAGAACCAGATCGCGTTCGTGAAGCTCGCCGCCGGCTTCTTCCCCGGCACGAAGAAGGCCAACGAGGATCCCGCGAAGTTCGCCGACACCGCGCAGAACGAGCAGCAGGCCGTCGCGACCACCCTCGCGGCCGCGCAGATGGACAAGGCGAAGCAGACCGGTGCGCCCGCGTACACCGAGGCGATGGAGAACTACGCGAAGCAGCAGATCGCGCTCGCCGTGAAGGGGGACATCACCCCGAAGGAAGCGCTGGACAAGGCCGTGAAGTTCTGCGAGCAGAACGTCGCCAAGTGATCCGATGACGCGGAGACGGAGGGGATGAAATCATGAGACGACAGCGCTGGTACACGCCGTACCTGCTCGTGCTGCCCGGCGTGATCTGGGTGTTCGTGTTCGCGCTCTGGCCGTTCCTGAACACGGTCGTGCTCGCGTTCACGGACGCCCGCCCCCTCCGTCCCGTGTCGTTCGTGGGGCTGGAGAACTTCGGCAGGCTGTTCCAGGACGAGCGGTTCGGATACGCGCTCACGACGTCGCTCGTCTACGTCGTGGTGTGCGTGCCGCTGCTCACCTTCCTGCCGCTGCTGCTGGCGATGCTGGTGCACCGGAAGATCCCGGCGATCGGCTTCTTCCGCACCACGTTCTACTTCCCGGTGATCGCCTCGGCCGTGGTCGTCGCGATCGTGTGGGAGTTCCTCTTCTCCGGCAACGGCACGATCAACACGGCGCTGAAGTTCTTCGGGCTCGCGGACCGTCCGATCGAGTTCCTCTCCGATCGCTGGCTGCTGATCGGCTGCGCGATCGGGCTGACCGTGTGGAAGGGACTCGGCTACTACATGGTCGTCTACCTCGCCGCGCTCGGGAACGTCGGGCGCGAGTTGCACGAGGCCGCCGCGATGGACGGGGCAGGGGCCTGGCGCCGGTTCTGGGCCGTGACGGTGCCCGGCGTGCGCGGGCCGATGATGCTCGTCTCCGTGCTCATCTGCGTCGGCGCGATGCGGGTGTTCACCGAGCTGTTCATCCTCTCCAGCGGCACCGGCGGACCCGGCGGCCAGGCCATGAGCATGGTCATGCTGATCCAGTCGATGGGCAAGGGCTTGAACGGCCAGATCGGCTACGCCTCGGCGATCTCGCTGATCCTGTTCCTGCTCACGCTGATCCCGCTCACCGTGGTCGGGATCGCCAACAACGGCGAGATGATCCGCGAGGCACTGAGCACCCGTCGCCTGCGCCGCGACCTCAAGGCGCAACAGCGCGCCGAGCGCGCCGAGGCCCTGATGCGCACGGAGGCCACCGCATGACGTACAGCGAGACTCCAGGGACCGCCGGGCTGATCGAGCAGACCGAGGAATCGGTCGGCGGGCGCGTCGGGCGCGTGGGGCGCAGCCTGCGCCCGTCGGAGCCGCGGCGGGAGCGCGCCTATCGCACCCGCGGATCGGCCGACATCATGAAGCCGTCGCTGGCCGGGCTGATCGGCAAGTACGCGCTGCTCGTCGTGATCTTCGGGATCATGGTCTTCCCGTTCCTGTGGCAGCTGTCCACGTCGTTCAAGGGATCCGCGGAGGACATCTACGGCTTCCCGCCGAACCTCATCCCGAGCGCGCCGACGCTCGACCACTACGCCGAGGTGTTCCGCACCATCCCGGTGCTCGACTACGCGCGCAACTCGCTGCTCGTCGGCGTCGGCACGGTGCTCACCAACATCGTCTTCGCCACTCTCGGCGGCTATGCGCTGGGCTGCCTGAGGTTCCGGGGCAAGGGGATCGTGATGGTGATCTTCTTCTCGACGCTGCTGCTGCCGGGCGAGGTCACCCTGACCAGCCAGTACCTGACCGTGAAGTCGCTGGGGCTCGCGAACACCCTGTGGGGCGTGTTCCTGCCCGGTGCGATCGCGGCGATCAACGTGCTCCTGATGGCCGCCGCCTGCCGGATGATCCCCGCCGACACCCTGGATGCCGCCACGATCGACGGTGCCAACACGATGCAGCGCCTGCGTCACATCGTGTGGCCGAACATCCGCGGCATGGTGTCGGTGGTCGCGCTGTTCGCCTTCATCGGCGCCTGGGACGACTTCCTCTGGCCGCTCGTGGTGCTCTCGGATCCGGCGAACTACACGCTCACGGTGGGCATGAACTACCTCAGCTCCAACTTCGGATCGAACCCCCGTGTGATCGCGGCCGGCACGATGATCGCACTCGTGCCGATCATCATCCTCTTCGCCGTCCTGCAGAAGCAGTTCTTCAAGGGCGTCGAGGAGGGGAGCGTCAAGGGATGAGTCTCTCCGGCCGCCCGGTCCCTGAGGCGTTCAGCCCGGGCCCTGAGGCTGTCAGACCGGTCCCTGAGCTTGTCGGCCCGGTCCCTGAGGTTGTCGAAGGGCACTGGGCCGCGATCCCGCAGCCGACGGCGTTCGAGCCGGCGGCCGGGGCGTGGGCGCCGACGCGGGTGCGGGTGATCGCGGCGAGCCGGGGGCTGCGCCGGGAGGCCGAACGGCTCGAGTCGGAGCTGCGGGCGTGCGGGATCTCGGCGGCGGGCAGCGTCTCGGATCCGGTGATCCGGCTGCGGCTGAGTCCCCTCGCGACCCGGGACCCCACCGACGAGTCGTTCACGATCGACGTGGCCGAGGACATCGTGGTGTCCGCGGCCTCCGCGGCCGGGGTGTTCCGCGCCACCCGGCAGCTGCTGCACAACCTGCGCGCGCACGGCGCCGTCCCCCGGGGCAGCGCGCGGTCCGCGCCGGCGGTCGTCGAGCGCGGCCTTCACCTCGATGCGGGGCGCAAGCACTATCCGGCGGAGTGGATCCTGGGTCAGTTGCACGCGGCGGCGGACGTCGGGATCAACGTCGTGCAGTGGCACTTCTCGGAGAACGAGGGATTCCGCCTCGAGTCCGCGGCCTTTCCGGAGATCGTCTCGGAGGAGCGGATCACCCGCGGCGAGGCCGCCGAGATCGTCGCGACGGCGCACGATCTGCACATCGATCTGATCCCGTCTCTCGACATGCCGGGGCATCTGCGGCACGTGCTGGCGGCGCACCCCGAGCTGCGGCTGCCAGGGATCCCTGGGCTCGCGACCGATCACGCGCTCGACATCACCCGCGAGGACCCCGTCCGCTTCGCCCTCGCCCTGATCGACGACATGATCCCGGTGTTCCCGCACAGCACGCGCTGGAATCTCGGCGGCGACGAGTTCGTCGACTTCGACCGCATCGCCGAGTTCCCCGCGCTCGCGACGGCGGCCGTGCAGCGCTACGGCGCGCAGGGAACCGGTTTCGATCTGCTCACCGGGTTCGTGAACCGCGTCGCCGCGCATCTGCGGGAGCGGGGTATCGAGGCGCGCGCCTGGAACGACGGCCTGCTGCGCAGCGCGAGGGAGCACCTGGATCCCGACGTGGTGCTGACCTGGTGGACGAACTGGAACGCCGGGATGCGCCCGGTCGCCGCCGCCCTCGCCGCCGGGCACCGGCTGGTCAACGTCAACGACGCGATGTTCTACTACGTGCTCGGCGAGAACGCGGGTTACCGCTATCCGACCGCGGAGCGGATCTGGGGGGCCGACTGGCATCCGGGGCTGTTCCCCGCTCTGTGGGGGCCCGAGGGGCAGAGCACCGTGCGGCAGGAGCTGATGCGGCCCTACCCGGCGCTCCTGCTCGGGGCGTCTTTCGCGGTGTGGTCGGACCGGCCGGAGGCGCAGACGCCGGCCGAGGTCGCGGAGGGCATCCGCAGACCGCTGCGCGCGATGGCGGAGCGGGCCTGGAACGCCGGATCCGCCCTGTCGCTTGCGGACTTCGCGGCGCTAGACGCCGCAATCGGGGAAGTCGCCGGCTGACGCGCCGCACCGTTCTCAGGATGAATTCGCCGAAAGGGCCAGGAAACGCCGATTTCGTGCGGATCGTCGAATTCGATCCTGAGTTGCGTACTCCCAGGCCGTCCGCCCCGCCCTCGCTGCGCCGCGGTGCGCCGTATATCCTCGATCCCCGTGACCACCATCTCCGCGCAGACCGCCGCTCTGCACCCCACACCCGCCCAGCTGAAGTGGCAGCGGGACGGCGTCGGCGTGTTCCTGCACTTCGGTCTCAACACGTTCTTCGGCGTGGAGTGGAGCGACGGATCGCTGCCCGCGTCCGGATTCGACCCGGCGAAGCTCGACGCCCGGCAGTGGGTGGCCACCGCACGCACGGCCGGAGCGGCGTACGTGGTGCTCACGGCGAAGCACCACGACGGGTTCTGCCTGTGGCCGACGGCGACGACGGACTACTCGGTCGCGTCGAGCCCCTGGCGGGGAGGCCGCGGCGACGTCGTCCGCGAACTCGCCGATGCCTGCGTCGAGGCGGGGATGGGTCTTGGGCTGTACCTCTCGCCCTGGGACCGCCATGAGTCCCGCTACCCTGATCCGGCCGCGTACGACGACGTCTACTGCGCGCAGCTCACCGAGCTCTGCACGCAGTACGGCGACCTCGTCGAGGTGTGGTTCGACGGTGCCGGATCCGCGGGCCGTGTCTACGACTGGGTGCGGATCACCGGTATCGTGCGGGAGCATCAGCCGGGCGCCGTGATCTTCAACATGGGCGATCCCGACATCCGGTGGRTCGGCAACGAGGACGGCCTCGCGGCAGACCCTGTGGAGTACGTCGTCGATGTCACCCCGAATGATGTGCACACCGATGCGATGCTCGGTCTCGGCGGGCCCCGCTACCTGCCCCCGGAGTGCGATGTGTCGCTGCGGCACGGCTGGTTCTGGCAGCCGGGGGACGAGCCCAAGAACCTCGAGCACCTGCTCGGGATCCATTACCGCTCGCTCGGGCTCGGCGCGAACCTGCTGCTCAACGTGCCGCCGAACAGGGACGGGCTCATCGACGCCGCTGACCTCGCGCGACTTGCCGAGTACGCGGCCGAGGTCCGGCGACGGTTCGGCGCTCCGCGCGAAGCGGAGCTCACCGCGCTCGGTGACGGGCGCTGGCGCGCCGACTTCGGCGCGGACGTCGCGATCGATCACCTCGAGCTCGTGGAGGAGCTCGTCGGCGGGCAGCGCATCGCGGGACACCGCGTGACGGATGGACGGGAGTCTGTCTGTGTCGGAGGGACCGTCGGGGTGCGCCGGCTGCATGCGTTTCCCGACCGCACGGCGCGGTCCCTGGAGATCGCTCTCGATGGGCCGTCGCCCGTGCTCGCCGCCGTGCGCGGCTATCGCACCGGCGTCGAGTCGGAACCCGTCGTGCTGTCGACCGAGGACTACCGTGCGGGTGACGCCGACATGATCATGATGTGAGTCACCGCTCCCCGAGCGGGCGGGGCGAGACGAAGGGTTCGGTCAGCTCTTCGCGGCGGCCTTCATGGCGCGCTTGTGCTCGCGGACCCTGGTGAGCGACTCGGGCGAGACGATATCCGCGACCGAGCGGAAGGATCCGTCCTCGCCATAGGGGGCCGAGGCCTCCCGCCAGCCGTCGCCGGTGAAGCCGTACTGCTTGCCGAGCAGCGCCAGGAAGATCTTCGCCTTCTGCTCGCCGAATCCGGGAAGGGTCTTCAGCCGCCGCAGCACCTCGGCGCCATCCGGTCTGGTCCCTGAGCCTGTCGAAGGGCGTGTCCACAGGTTGGCCGCGTCGCCGTCCCAGTCGTCGACGAGCTTCTGGCACAGCGTCTGCACGCGCGCGGCCATGGATCCGGGGAAGCGGTGCACCGACGGCGACTGCTTGAACGCGGCGAGGAACTCGTCGGGATCGTAGGCGGCGATCGTGGCGGCATCGGTCGCGCCCGTGCGCTGCTCGATCTTGAGGGGGCCGGCGAAGGCGATCTCCATCGCGACCTGCTGATCCAGCAGCATGCCCACGAGCAGGGCGAGCGGGTTTTCGCTGAGGAGGGTATCGGCGGCGGTGTCTCCGGTGATGTGAAGGGCCATGGAACCAGTCTCGCACCGCGTCGGGACTCTCATCGAGGAAACCCTTGACATATTCGTCTAGACGAATGCATCATGAATCCATGACCGAGATCATCGAACGAACCGTATCCGCCTCGCCCCGCCGCGTCTGGGAGCTCTGGACCACTCCGACGGGCATCTCGCGGTGGTGGGCGCCGGATGGCTTCCGCACCGACGTGACCGCTCTCGATCTTCGACCCGGGGGCGCGCTCGAGTACACGATGACGGCTGTCGCGCCGGAGCAGGTCGCGTTCATGGAGCAGAACGGGATGCCGCTGACCACGGCGTCGCGCAAACGCTTCACCGAGATCGACGAGCCAGCGCGCCTTGCGTACGTCTCGATCATCGACTTCGTACCGGGGCACGACGAGTACGAGCAGCTCACCGAGGTCGAGCTGCACCCTGCCGCGGACGGCGGCACCCGGGTCGTCATGCGCGTCGCGCCTCTGCATGACGAGGTCTGGACAGAGCGCCTGCTCGCCGGACGGGCGAACGAGCTGGACAACCTGGCCGCGCTCGTCGCCGCCGGATGAGCGACGACCGGGAAGGGCCGGCGCCCGCCGACCGCACGGGCGAGCGGGCCGGATCCCCCGACCCTCAGCGCGCCTTCGCCGCGATGGGCGAGCCCACGAGGTTCCGGATCCTGGAACTGCTCGCCGCGTCGGCCCGCACCGTCGGCGGCGTGGCGGAGGCGATCGGCGCCCTGCAGCCGCAGACCACGAAGCACCTGCAGGTCCTCGAAGCGGCCGGGCTGATCACGATCCACAAGCTGGGCCGCCGCCGGGTCGCCAGCCTCGACCGGGCCGCGTTCGCGAACCTGGCGACGTGGCTGGAAAACCGGGCGCAGCCGGACCGGGACGACGAGACGCTGCAGGCGTACGGACGAGCGATCGCGCAGGAGGAGGCGAGCGCCGGCGGTGCGCGCGCGTTCTCGCTCCGCGCCCAGGTCGATGCATCCGTCGAAGCGGTGTGGCGCGCGTGGACGGACCCGCAGCTCGCCGCGCGGTGGTGGGCTCCGCCGCACTTCGACGTGCGCGAGTTCGAGATCCGCCCGACAGCCGGTGCTGTCATCCGTTTCGCGCTCGGCGAGCCCGGTGGGGCGACGTACCGCTCGGAGGGGCGCGTGATCGAGGCGGATCAGGGGCGGCGGCTGGTGTTCGCGCTCGCACCGCTCGACGCGACCGGGGAAGCGCTGTTCGACGCGGTGCACACGGTCGAGTTGCGGGCGGTCGGCGACGCCACGATCGTCGAGTTGCGGATCGAGGCGGACGGCGTGCGGCCGGGTGGCGTCGAGGCGGTCGCGGGGCTCGAACCGGGATGGAACCAGCTGTTGCAGGGGCTCGCCGCGTTGTGGGGCGGCGCAGCAGGTGAGGTATCGCCGGGGCCGGGATCGCCTAGTTGATGATCTCGCCGCGCTCGTCGGCGAGGAGCGACGCCAGGCGGTCCCGCCAGTCCTGCAGCGCCTCCGGGGCCAGCCGCGTCCAGTCCTCGAGCTCGGCGACCACGCGGAGCGGATCCGTGCTGCGATACGAGCGGGTCGGGTTGCCGGGAAACTTCTTGTCGGTGACGTTCGGATCGTCCTCGAAGGCGCCGGTCGGCTCGACGAGGTACACCCGGGGCTCGCCGTCGCCCGCCGCGAGCTCGGCGGCCAGGCCCGCCCCGTCGCGCAGAGCGGTGAAGTAGATGTGGTTCATCACGACCTCCGGCCGGTAGTTCGACCGGAACCCCGCCGTGAGGAGGTCGCCGGGCTGCAGGTCCGCCTTGGTGCCGTGGAAGAACGGTCCTTCGTCTGTCACGTCGCTCACCCTGACAGGCTAATCGCGGAGCGTCCGGGAGGGCATGGCCGGACGTGGCGCGGCGGGTGGTGGGGCGGTCTTGTCCGTTCGCGTTGCCGAATGCAGGACCGCGCCCCCGTGTGCAGGACTGACCGGGCGGACGAGCGCGTGCTTGTCCGAAGACCTGCGGAAACCCGAGCCCTTGCCGACAGCGCGCGGCCACCTCGTCCTGCAGATGGAGCCAGGATCCTGCATTCGGTCGCGGATCGGGACAGCACCGTTCCAGGCCTGCCCAGGGCGGGGTCAGGCCGTGGCAGCGTCGTCCTGTCGCGCCTCGGCCTCGGCGCTGAGTCCGTACAGCGTCTCGACCGCGGCGATGAACTCGGATCCGCGTCCCTGCGCGGCGAGTTCGTGCGCGCGGCTGGTCGGGGTGTGCAGCAGTACGCCCGCGAGGTGGCGCATGGCCTGCTCGACCTGTCCGCCGTCGTCGCCGCGCTTCCTGGCGCGGTCGATCTCGGCCTCGAGCAGCCCGAAGATGTGCGCGCGCAGGGCGACGACCGCCGGAGTCACGCTCTCACGAGCACCGACCTCGTGGAAGGTCGCGGCGGCGGCGCGCACGATCGAGCGTGCCGCATCGGTCGCCTGCAGTTCCTCGAGCGGTGCGTGCAAGCGGATCGTCTCGAGGTCCAGAAGCGCGACGCCCTCGATCTCGGCGACGTCGGGCGCCACGTTGCGCGGCATGCCCAGGTCGACGATCAGCTGCGACGGGGTCGCCCCCGCGGAGAAGCCATGACCGGGGATCGGGCAGTCGACGGCCGCGCCGTCCGGCGACGGCAGCGCGGACAGCGCCGGTCCCCGTCCCTGGCGCAGGATCGCGGCGTCGAGCACGGGCTGCTCGGCGCTCGTGCAGGTGATCACGATCGAGGCGTGCGCGGCGGCGCGGGCGTACTCCGACTTGGGCAGCGCGCGGATGCCGTGCTTCGCGGCGAATGCGGCGCCGCGGCCGGAGGGCGAGTGCACGCTGATGTCGTGGGCGCCGCGCTCGCGCAGCGTCGCCAGAGTCACCGCGGCGTAGGCGCCGGTACCGACGAGCAGCACGCGGGCGGTGCCCCAGTCGGCGATGCGGCTGTCGGCCAGCTCGAGGGCGAGGCGCACGAGCGAGCGGCCGGCGCGCCCCAGGGCGGTGTCGTTCTTGACCTTGCGCTGCGCCTCGCTCGCGCGCTGGAAGAGGCGCTCCAGCTCGGGAGAGGTCGTGCCGTGCGTGCGGGCCATGGTGAGCGCGCGTCGCACCTGGCCGGCGATCTCGCCCTCACCGGAGACCACGGACTCGAGTCCGGATGCGACGGCGAAGAGGTGCTCCACGACCCTGGCGCCGGAGTGCACGGCGGAGGAGGCGTTGAGGGTGTCGGCGGGGATGCCGCTGCGCTCCGAGACGGTGCTCAGGATCCTGGCGACGTCGCTCTCATCGGCCGCGCCGTCGACGTCGACATAGGCCTCGAAGCGGTTGCAGGTCGCGAGCACGACGGCGCCCTTGGATCCTTCGGAGAGGGATCCGGCCAGGTCATCCGGGGTGCGACTGAGTCGTTCGAGGAGGTCGAAGGGGGCGGTCTTGTGATTCGCCGTGACGCAGAGCAGCACCCTGAGAGTTTACGCCCCGCGCCCTTTGCGGATCCTGGAAGGCGTCGCGGGGCGACACGGATCCGGCCGGTCTCGGTCTGTTCGTGTCGCTGATTCGGGGCGTGCCGCGTCGTTTTGGGGCGCGCCACGGCCGGGAAACTCGGCGTGCTGCGCCCCAAAACGGGAGAGCGCGCCCCGAATCGGCTGGCCGACGGATCGGTGCCGGGCACCGGATCCTCACTCACCGCAAAGCAGAGGTCGGGGAGAATGGTTCCATGCCCCTCAACGACGCCCCCCTGCTGCGCGCCCTCGCCGGCGACCGCCCCGAGACCACACCCGTGTGGTTCATGCGCCAGGCCGGCCGCTCGCTGCCCGAGTACCGCGACCTGCGGGTCGGCACCCGGATGCTCGACGCGTGCCTCACCCCCGACCTCGCGGCGGAGATCACGCTGCAGCCGGTGCGCCGGCACAAGGTCGACGCAGGCATCTTCTTCAGCGACATCGTCGTGCCTCTGCGCCTCGCCAGCGTCGAGGTCGAGATCGAGCCCGGTCGCGGCCCGGTCTTCGCCGACCCCGTGCGGACGGCCGCCGACGTCGACCGCATCACGGCGATCGATCCGGCCTCCCTCGACACGACCCAGATCGCCGAGGCGGTGCGGCTCGTCGTCGCCGAGCTCGGCGACACCATCCCGCTGATCGGCTTCGCGGGAGCGCCGTTCACGCTCGCCGCCTACCTCGTCGAGGGCGGGCCCTCGAAGGAGCACCTGCGCGCCAGGGCGATGATGCACACGGATCCGGACTCGTGGAATCGGCTCGCGGGCTGGCTGGCGCGGATCTCGCGCACCTTCCTCGACGCGCAGCGCGCGGCCGGGGCGAGCGCCGTGCAGCTCTTCGACTCCTGGGCGGGATCCCTCAGCTCCTCCGACTACCGGGCTTTCGTCGCCCCGCACTCGGCCGCCGCGGTCGACGGCATCGACGCCCCCGTCATCCACTTCGGCGTCGGCACGGGGCCGTTCCTCTCGGACATGCGCCTGGGCGGGCGCGCCGACGCGGTCGGGGTCGACTGGCGCCTGCCGCTCGACGAGGCCGTCGCCGTGCTCGGCGACGACGTGACCGTGCAGGGCAATATCGACCCCGCCCTGCTCACCGCGCCCTGGCCCGTGCTCGAGGCGCACGTCCGCGACGTGCTGCACCGCGGCCGGGCCGCCCGTGCGCACATCCTGAACCTCGGCCACGGCGTGCCGCCCGAGACCGACCCCTCGGTGCTGACCCGCATCGTCGAGCTCGTGCACGAGGTCAGTGCAGAGTCGGCCGCCTCCGGGGCGTCGCGATGAGCATGCCGGATCCGGGGCACGCCCCCGACCCGGCCCCCACCTCCGACCCGGCGCGCACGCCTGAACTCGCCGCGAAGGCGGCGCACCTGCGCGTCGCAGTGATCGGCGGCGGCGTCGCGGGGCTCGTCGCGGCGGAGTCGATCGCCGCGATCGGCGCGCACGCGACCGTATTCGAGGCGCAGGAGCGGGCTGGCGGTGCCGTGCAGCAGGGCGAGGCCGACGGACTCGCCTTCGACGCCGGAGCCGAGAGCTTCGCCGTGCGCGGCGGACATGTGCGGGCGCTTCTGTCCGACCTCGGCCTCGACGACCGCGTCGTCTCGCCGGAGCCGGGCGGAGCCTGGGTGGCGGGGATCCCCGGCGGCGCGGCTCCGCTGCCGAAGGGCGGGCTGCTCGGCATCCCGGCGAATCCCTTCGCTGAGGACGTGCGTCGTGTGATCGGCTGGAACGGCACCTGGCGCGCCTGGCTGGATCGCCTGCTGCCCCCGCTCACGATCGGCCAGGACCACAGCCTGGGCCGTCTCGTGCGCAAGCGCATGGGCGCCCGTGTGCTCGACCGCCTCGTGGCCCCGGTCAGCACGGGCGTGTACTCCGCGCATCCCGACGACATCGACGTCGACGTCGCCGCGCCCACCCTGAATGCGGCCCTGACCCGCGCCGGATCGCTCTCCGGCGCCGTCGCCGAGATCACCGGCGGATCCGGACGCGCTCCCGGCGCAGCGGTGCAGGGACTCGAGGGCGGCATGTCGGGCCTGGTCGATGCGCTGGTCGCCCGCATCGAGCTGCTCGGATCCGAGGTACGCACCGGCGCTCCGGTCGAAGGGCTCTCGCGCGACGACGACGGCTGGACCGTCCGGGTCGCGGAACAGGAACAGGAGCCGGGCCCGGATCCGGCTCCGGAGTCCGAACGTCCCGAGGACGGGGGCACGGATCCCGCCGAGCCGGCGGTGCGTTTCGACGCCGTGATCGTCGCCGCCGATGAGGCGACGGCGCGGCGACTGCTCGCTCCGCACGTGCCGGAGCTCGCCGCGGTCGCCGCCGGGTCCTCCCCGCGCATCGAGATCGTCACGCTCGTCCTCGACGCCCCCGAGCTGGACGCGGCCCCTCGGGGCTCCGGCGTACTCACCGTGCCCGGATCGCACATCGCGAAGGCCCTCACGCACAGCAGCGCGAAGTGGGCCTGGCTGCGCGAGCGGGCGGGATCCCGGCACGTCGTGCGGGTGTCCTTCGGCTCAGCGGGTGAAGATCCGGCGACCGGGGCCCTCGACGACGAGGCCGCCGCAGCCCTCGCGCTGACCGAGGCCTCGGCGCTCCTCGGCGTCGCACTGCGCCCAGCGCAGTTGCGCGGCAGCCACAGGGCGCGGTTCGTGCAGGCGCAGCCCTCCGCGGTGCGCGGCGCGGCCGAGCGCCGCAGCGCTGCGGCAGCCGCGATCGCCGCCGTGCCCCGCGTCGCGGCGACCGGGGCGTGGCTGAGCGGCACGGGGCTGGCGCAGGTCGTCCCGCACGCCAAGGCTGAGGCGGAGCGCGTCCGGCACGCACTTCTCTGGGACTGACGACTCCGAGATCGCCGTCGTTCCGCGGCCCTCCGGCCGATAGATGCCGAAATCGGCATACAGGGTTACGCTGGAGGTCCGCAGAGACCGCAATCGTGAGGAGACCCCATGAAGGGGAAGATCGGACTCGTCGTCGGACTCGGCGTCGGTTACGTGCTGGGCACCCGGGCAGGGCGCGAGCGCTATGAGCAGATCAAGAAGCAGTGGCTCAAGGTCTGGCACCTCGACCCGGTGCAAGCGCAGGTGCACAAGGTGCAGGACTTCGCGAAGACGCAGGCCGCCGCCGTTCCTCAGGCGCTGTGGACCGGTGCGGTGAAGATCGTCAAGGCCGCCACGTCCGACGGAACGCCGGGCCAGCGTGTGGATTCGACTCTCGCGAGCGGCAAGACGGTCGCGGCCGAGGTCAAGCAGGCCGCGGAGGAGACCGTCGCGGCAGCCGAGGCGACCGTCGCCGCAGCCGAGGGCAAGACGAAGCCCCGCACGGCGTCTGGCGCGAAGAGCGCGCCGAAGAAGCCGACCGCAGGCGCCTGACATGGCCCGCAATTTCCGGGATCGCGCCGACGACAGCCTGCTGACGCTGCTCGGCGACCTCCCCGACCTCGTCAGCAACCTCGTCAAGGCCGAGATCGACGCGGCCAAGACCTGGATCTCGCGAACCGCGAAGGACGCGGGAATCGGCAGCGTCTGGTTCCTGGTCGCGCTGTTCTTCCTGTTCTGGACCGTGCCGGTCGTCCTCGTGTTCGCGATCGCCGGACTCTCGTCGTGGTTCCCGGTCTGGCTCTCCGCGATCATCACGTTCGGAATCCTGCTGCTCGCCGTGCTCGTGTTCGCGCTGCTCGGGATCCTGAAGTTCCGCAAGGTCCTGCGCCGGGAGAACCCCGCACAGGCCGTCGCCACCGACATCCGCATCGTGAAGGAGGCCGGCGATGGCCGTTGACCCGGTGAACATCCCACGCACCGCCGTTCCGAACGGGATCGTCGATCCTGTCGCTTCGGCCCGTGCCGAGCTGAAGGCGGCGCTGCTCGCGATCGAGGAGAGGGGCAACGTCCCCCGCCGCCTCGAGAAGGCGACCGTGGAGGGCAAGGTCAAGCTGCGCTCGTTCGCGCGGCGCAATCCGGTCGGTGCCTTCGCGGCGGCCGTCGGCGTCGCGGCGGTCGTCGGTGGCATCGTCTGGGCGGTCGCTCGCAGCATCTCGCGCTGATCCGGATCCGGCTCGGCACCGGATCGGATCCGGCCGAGTCCGGGATCGGTCATGCGTCTGCGCCTCATAGCCGGAGGGGGCAGACTGGACCCATGGCTGAAGCTGCTGAAACGCCCGTGCTCGCCGCCGACTCCGACGCCTCGCCCCAGGGTTTCACCCTGTGGGCCGTGTGGCGCCGCGACCCCTCCGCGCCCGTGGTCGAGTCCGACGCCACCGAACTGGAGGACATCGTCCGTCTCATCGAGGACGGGGGGATCTCCGTCCGGGGCTTCTACGACGTCTCCGGGCTCAAGGCTGACGCCGACCTCATGGTGTGGCTGCACGGGCCCAGCCCCGAGGAGCTGCAGAAGGCCCTGCGGCGACTGCGTCGCACCGAGCTCCTTCGCACCCTGCTGCCGACCTGGAACGTCATGGGCGTGCACCGCGACGCGGAGTTCAATCGCGCGCATGTGCCCGGGTTCCTGCGCGGCGTCGAGGCGAAGGACTGGCTCTGCCTGTACCCGTTCGTGCGCACACCGGAGTGGTACCTGATCGAGGAGGACGAGCGCCGCCGCATGCTCGCCGAGCACGGCCGCAAGGGCGCCGCCTTCCGCGGCGTGATCGCCAACACCGTCGCCGCCTTCGCGCTGGGCGACTACGAGTGGCTGCTGCCGCTCGAGGCGGACGACCCGACCGAGCTCGTCGACCTCATGCGCGACCTGCGCTACACGGACGCGCGTCGTTACGTGAAGGAGGAGGTGCCCTTCTACACCGGGCGCCGCCTGCGCCTCGAGGAGATCCCCGAGGTGCTGCAGTGACCGCTGCCGGCGACGTCATCCGGCTCGGCACTCGTCGCAGCGCCCTGGCCCAGGCCCAGTCCGGCCACGTGGCGAAGGCGCTCGAGGTGGTCTCGGGACGCCGGGTCGAGCTCGTCCCGATCACGAGCGAGGGCGACACCAACCGCGCGTCGCTCAGCGAGATCGGCGGGCAGGGCGTGTTCGCCACGGCGCTGCGCGATGCCCTGCGCCGCGGCGAGTGCGACATCCTCGTGCACTCCCTGAAGGATCTGCCCACGCAGGTGCCGGACGACCTCGTGATCGCCGCGATCCCGGCGCGCGCCGATGCCCGTGACGTGGCCGTCACCCGCGACGGCACGCCCCTCCACAAGCTGAAGGCCGGATCCGCGATCGGCACGGGATCCCCGCGCCGCGTCGCGCAGGTGCACGTCCGCAACCCGCGCCTGCACACGTCGGATCTGCGCGGCAACGTCGACTCCCGGCTGCAGCGCGTCGCGTCGGGTGAGCTCGACGCCGTGATCCTCGCCGCCGCCGGGCTCAGCAGGCTCGACGGCGACCCGCTCGGAGAGCTGAGGGCCGAGCCGCTCGGGCTCGCCGAGTGGCCGACCGCCCCCGGGCAGGGCGCGCTCGCCGTGGAGACGACGGCCGATGCTCCTGCCGAGCTGCTCGCCGCCCTGTCCGCCCTCGACGACGAGGCCACCCGCATCGCCGTCACGGCCGAGCGGGCGGTGCTGGAGGGACTGGACTCCGGCTGTCAGGCGCCGATGGCGGCGCACGCGGAGATCGTGGACGGCGACCTGCGCGTCCGGGCCGTGGTCTACGCCCCGCGCGACGGCTGGCGGATCGGGATCGATGTCACGGAGCCCCTGCATCCAGACTCCGTGAAGGCGGCGGCACCGGGCGAGGAGTATATTCATCCCAACGGCAGTGGCAACGGTGCGGACTCTGCCGATGGTGCAGACCCGATCAGCGCATCACGCGCGATCGGGTTGTCTGTTGCCCATCGGCTGCTCGAACGTGGGGCGGCTGACCTCCTCCCGCGCCCCTGAATCCGATGATGATGACTGAATCGAAGCAAGAGGCCAAGCCGTTGACCGGTTGGCGCGTGCTCGTGCCGCGCGGAGGACCGTGGGGCGACGGCGTCGCCGCGAGCCTGCGTGCGCAGGGAGCGGTGCCCGTGGTGGCCCCCCTGATCAACTTCGCGCCGACGAACGACCAGGCCGCCCTCGACGACGCGCTCGCGAAGCTCTCGGCCGGTGAGTTCGACTGGCTCACGATCACGAGCGCGACCACGGTCGACGTGCTCTTCGCGCATCGCGCCGAGATCCCCGCCTCCACGAAGATCGCCGCCGTGGGCGAGACCACCGCCACGGCGCTCACCGCCGTCGGCTATCACGTCGACCTCGTCCCGGAGGACGACAACTCCGCCGAGGGCATGGCGGGGCAGCTCATCGCGCTGGAGCCGGAGCCGAAGCGGATCCTGACCCTGCGCAGCGAGATCGCCAAGCCGCTGCTGACCAGATCGCTGATCAAGGCCGGCCACGACGTTTCCAGCGTCGTCGCCTACCGCACGGTCGGCGTGCCGGTGACCGAGCGGATCATGCGCGACGTGCAGAACGGCCGGATCAACGCGATCCTCGTCACGAGCGGATCCGTCGCGGAGCAGGTGCGCGAGCAGTTCCCCGACATCCCCGACTCCACGCTGCTCGCAGCGATCGGCCCACGCACCGCGAAGGACGCCAAGAGGGCGGGCCTTCCGATCACCGTGGTCGCCGACAAGCAGACCGTCGACGCGCTCATCGACGCGGTCTCGCAGTTCACCCTTCCGCACGCGGCCGACGAGTTCGCCCCGTGACCGGGGGACTCGGCGCGTCGGCCGGCTTCCCGGACGTCCGGCCGCGCCGGCTGAGGCAGTCCGCGGCCGTGCGCTCCCTGGCGCGCGAGACGGACCTGCTTCCGCGCCACCTGGTGCTCCCGGCGTTCGTGCGCGAGGGACTGACGGATCCGGTGCCGATCGGATCCATGCCCGGTGTCGTGCAGCACTCGCTCGACTCCCTCCGTCGTGCCGCCGTCGAGGCGGCCGAGGCGGGCGTCACCGGCATCATGCTCTTCGGCGTGCCCGCCGTGCGCGACGCCGTCGGATCCGGCGCCGATGATCCGGACGGGATCCTCAACGTCGCCACCGCCGCGCTGGCCGCCGAGGTCGGCGACGCACTCGTCGTGCAGACCGATCTGTGCCTGGACGAGTTCACCGACCACGGCCACTGCGGCGTGCTCGCGGCGGACGGATCCGTGGACAACGACGCGACCCTCGAGCGCTATGTCGCGATGGCGCTCGCGCAGGCGCGCGCCGGGTCGCAGCTGCTGGGCCTGAGCGGAATGATGGACGGCCAGGTCGCGGCCGTGCGTCATGCTCTGGACGCGGAGGGCTTCCAGGACGTGCTGCTGCTCGGCTACGCGGCGAAGTACGCGAGCGCGTTCTACGGCCCCTTCCGCGAGGCCGTCGATTCGCAGCTGCAGGGCGACCGCCGCACGTACCAGCTCGATCCGGGCAACCGGCGAGAGGGAGTGCGCGAAGCACTGCTGGACGAGGCCGAGGGGGCCGACATCGTCATGGTGAAGCCGGCGATGGCGTTCCTCGACGTGATGCGCGAGGTCCGCGACGCCGTGCGCGTGCCGGTGTGGGCGTATCAGGTGTCGGGCGAGTACGCGATGATCGAGGCCGCCGCGCAGAACGGCTGGCTCGACCGCGAGCGCACGATCCTGGAGTCGCTGCTGTCGATCCGCCGTGCCGGCGCCGACACCGTGCTGACCTACTGGGCGACCGAGGCCGCCCGCTGGCTATCCCGCGGCTGATCCGCCTCCAGATCCGCTCCCGTCGCAAACGTTGCCGGAATATCCGCCGGAAAGCGGCACCATTCGCGACGGGAGCGGATCTGGCCGGCGAGCGAAGCGAGACGAAGGACGGGAGAATGGATCCATGACCGATCGCAATGACGACCTGTTCGATGCCGCCCGCGCCGTGATCCCCGGTGGGGTGAACTCGCCGGTGCGCGCCTACGGGTCGGTCGGCGGCACGCCGCGGTTCCTCGCGAGCGCTTCCGGCGCGACGGTCACCGATGTCGCGGGCACGACCTACGTCGACCTCGTCGCGTCCTGGGGGCCTGCGCTGCTCGGGCACGCGCATCCCGAGGTCGTCGCGGCCGTGCAGGAGTCGGCGACGCGCGGCCTGTCGTTCGGAGCTCCGACCGAGGGAGAAGTCGAACTCGCCGACCTCATCGCCGACCGGGTGCGGCACGGCGACGCCCGCCCCGTCGAGCGCGTGCGGCTGGTCTCCACGGGCACCGAGGCGACGATGACCGCGATCCGGCTCGCTCGCGGCGTGACCGGACGCGACCTCCTGGTGAAGTTCGCCGGGCACTACCACGGGCACTCGGACGGCCTGCTGGCCGCGGCCGGTTCCGGCGTCGCGACCCTCGCCCTGCCCGGATCCGCGGGCGTCCCCGCGCCGATCGCCGCGCAGACGCTCGTCATCGACTACAACTCCACGGAGGCGCTCGCGGCGGTGTTCGCCGAGCACGGCGACAGGATCGCGGCCGTCATCGTGGAGGCGTCCGCCGCGAACATGGGCGTGGTCGCTCCACAGCCCGGGTTCAACCGGCTCATCGCCGAGACCGCGCACGCGCACGGCGCCCTCATGATCCTCGACGAGGTGCTCACCGGCTTCCGCGTGCACGCGGCCGGCTTCTGGGGTCTGCAGCAGGCCGCGGGCGAGGAGTACCTGCCCGACATCATCACGTTCGGCAAGGTCGTCGGCGGCGGCATGCCGCTCGCCGCGCTCAGCGGCCGCGCGGAGGTCATGGACCGGCTGGCGCCGACCGGCCCGGTCTACCAGGCCGGCACCCTGAGCGGGAATCCGCTCTCGGTCGCCGCAGGCCTGGCGACCCTGCGCCTCGCGACCCCGGAGGTGTACGCACGGATCGACGCCTCCGCGGAGCGTCTGTCGGGCGCGCTCGACCGCGCTCTGACCGATGCCGGCGTCGTGCACGCGGTGCCGCACGCGGGCAACCTGTTCGGCGTGGCCTTCGCCGGGGCCGCACCGCGCGATTACGCCGAGGCCCAGGCGCAGCAGGGCTTCCGATACGCCCCGTTCTTCCACGCGATGCGCGAGCAGGGCGTGGCGCTGCCGCCGAGCGTTTTCGAGGCCTGGTTCCTCACGGCCGCCCACGGAGACGCCGAGCTCGCGGCGATCGAGGCGGCGCTGCCCGTCGCTGCCGAGGCCGCAGCTCGCGCGACCGCCTGAGATCGCGGACCGGGCCGGGAGCGCTGTACGACCGGTCAGGCGGGCCGCTGGCCCGCTGGCCTGCTGGGCCGCTGTTGGCTGCGCCCGACGCCGAACCGTTCTCAGGATGAATTTGCGGGATCCGCGATTTCGGGGGCATGAACAAGCCCAGGTGCCCCATCCGTCCTGAGAACGGTCATGGGCGGTGGCGAGCCGGTGGCGGGATCCGGATTTGTGGATCCTCGCCAGCGGGATCGTTGCCGTCCTGTGAGGTGCCTCGCGGGCGGATCCGGGGCTGCGCTGGCAGACTGGGGGGATGGTGACGCTGCTGCTGGATCGGACCCGCCTCGAGGTGGAGCTCTCTCCTCTCGAGCGCGCCGTCTCGTTCCGCCGCGACAACCTGCACATCGCCCGCGAGGCGATCGTCAAGGTGCAGCTCACGGATGATGCCTGGACGTGGCTGCGCGGAGTCGGGAGCCCCGGCACCCATGTGCCTCTCGTGCTCGCGGCCGGCACCTGGAAGTCGGCCAACGGCGACGACTTCGTACTCATCCGCCGGCACAAGCCCAGCGTCGTGATCGACCTGGAGGGTGCGGAGTTCCAGCGGCTCGTCCTCACCACGCGGCACGGGCTGGCGCTCGCTCAGGCGCTGCGACTCGACGTGAGCTCCGAACTCGCGGAGGTGACCGACATCGCTGCGACCGGCGCGATCCCGATCGCCGAGCCCGCCAAGTCCCCCCGACGCAAGCGCAGGCCCTCGCCCCGTCCCGCCTGACCACTCGGAGCAGCCGTAGGCAGCTCCGAGGAGGCGGAGTGCATGCGCCTCGCGACGCCCGAACGCCGAAGCGGCGACCGTCCTCAGACGATCGCCGCTTCGTTCGGATGCGCTTCCGGGTCAGTGCCCGTGGTGCTCCCCGTGGTCGTCACCCTCGCGGTGCTCGCCGTCCTGGCCGTGCTCGTGCGGGGGCTCCTCGCCGTGCTGCTCCTCGGACGAGGACGAGGACGACTCGTCCTGCGCGGCGTCCTCGTCGCCATTCTCCTCGCGGGGGCCGGGCGTGTATGACGGGGCGTCGTCCGTGAAGAACGCGCGTGCGGCTGCGGCGAGCGACGCGCTGACGGCGGCGGCGCGGGGATCGTCGTCCTGGTGGATCTCACCCTGCGTCACGTCCTCGAGGTCATCGTCCTCATCGGGCGTCTCGTCGAGGATGACCTGGATCTCCTGGGTGCGTCCATCGGCGAGAGCCGCGAAGATCTCGATGCCGGCGATCTCGGTGGTCTCGGTGCTCGGCTCGGGGGTGGCGAACTCGCCGTCGGCGACCGGCGTCGTGATGACGGTCGTCGCCGCGGTGGGGGCGTCGTCGATGTCGTCGTCGCCGTGCTCGGCGCCCTCGTCCTGCGGGGCAGCGCCGTCGCCCTCGTCATTCGCGTCGCCTTCGTCGTCCGAGGCGCCCGCGGTCGACGGCACGCCGGTGATCAGGTCGTCGAACGACACCGGCGCCGCATCAGGGATGGTCAGGGCCGCGGTCTCGAAGGATCCGAGCGCGGCGCCGTCCTCATCCGTCTCGCCATCGGCGGCGTGCGTGAGCGGGGCATCCTGCTCGGCGGCGGCGGCGGCGGCGGCGGTGTCGGCGGGGAGCTCGGAGTCCTCTGCGCCCTCGTGATGCGCTTCGCCCGGCGTGTAGTCGGCGACCACGGGGGCGGTCAGCGCGACCCCCGCAGCGATCGCGCCCTCGTCATGCGCGTCCTCGGGCTCCTCAGCCGAATCCTCCGCGGCGTCGTCGGCGTCTGCGTGAGCTTCTGCCGGCTCCGCATCCTCGGGCGCGTCTGCGGGGGACTGGTCGGACCCGGACTGCTCCGGCTCGGCGTCCTCCGCCGCAGCTTCTGCATCGGTGCCCTCGTCGATCCCGGCGTCGGGCTCCACGGATCCTTCCTCGTCGGCGTCGGCGTCGGCGTCGGCGTCGGCATCGGCGTCGGACGACTCGGCGTCCTCGGACCCGTCCTCGCCCTCTGCGCCCGCATCCTCGTCGACGGAAGCATCCTCATCGACGGAAGCATTCTCGTCGACGGAAGCGCCCTCAGCGCCCCCGGCCTCGGCATCGGGACCCTCGGAATCTTCGGCAGCACCCTCGGAATCCTCGGCAGCACCCTCGGCATCCTCCGCCTCAGGAACGTCCGCGGAACCGGATCCGTCGGTCGGCGCATCCTCCGCCGTCTCGTCCTCGCCGGTGGCCGACTGTGCCGCGGCGAACTCGGCGGCCTCGCGGCGCGTGGTCGGAATCGCGACCGTGCCCTCTGCCGGGGCTGCTTCGGCCGCGGCGCCGAAGAGTCCGGCCACGCCGGCGCCCGCGGCGGCCACGACGGGCACCGCGGCTGCGGCGCCGAAGAGGCCTGCGGTCGGAACGTGTTCGGCGTCGGCCGGTGCGTCGTCGCCCGAAGCGTCCGGCGCCTCGCTCTCGCCCGCCGTCGCACCCGACGCAGTGTCGGATCCCGGCTCCTCGGCGGCGGCGACCGCGGGTGCCCCGACGACCGGGATCGAGCCCGTGAGCGGGTCGCGACGGCCGTGCACGAGGTCGAGGAAGACCTCCTCGAGGCTGGGTCCGCGCTGCAGCAGCGTCGTGAGCGCGAGACCCGCGGTGGCGGCGATGGCGCCGACCGCCGCGGCGTCGGTGTTGTGCACGGTCAGGCCCGACCGCAGCACGTCGAAGGTCAGGCCTGCGTTCTGCAGGGTGGTGGCGAGAGCCGTACGGTCATCGGCGTCGACGACGACCGATCCCGTGGTCGGATCCGAGAGCTTGCCGATGCTGTCGGCATAGACCAGGCGGCCCTTCGACAGCACGAGCACGTTGTCGGCGATCTGCTCGATCTCGCTCAGCACGTGCGACGAGACCAGCACCGTGCGGCCCTCGTCGGCGAGGCGGCGCATGAGCAGGCGCATCCAGCGGATGCCTTCAGGATCGAGGCCGTTCGCGGGCTCGTCGAGCACGAGCGCTCCGGGGTCGCCGAGCAGGGCGCCGGCGACGCTGAGGCGCTGCCGCATGCCGAGGGAGTAGGCACCGATGCGCGTCTCGGTCTCGTTCTGCAGGCCCACGAGGGAGAGCACCTCGTCCACGCGGGAGAGTGGGATCCCGTTCGCCTTCGCGGCGATCGACAGCTGGCGCGGGGCCGTGCGACGGGGCCGGTACACGGCCTCCTCGAGGACGGATCCGACGGTGCGCAGCGGGTGGCGCAGTTCGGCGTGCGCGACGCCACCGATGGTCGCGGTGCCCGAAGTCGGGCGGATCTGGCCGAGCATCATCCGCAGCGAAGTCGTCTTGCCGGCGCCGTTCGGCCCGAGGAACGCGGTCACCGCCCCCGGCTCGATACGGGCGGAGAGGTCGTCGACAGCGGTGAGAACGCCGAAGCGCTTCGTCGCATGCGAGAACTCGAGCACTTGTCCGTCGGTCATCCGCGGCCTCTCATAGATACAGCAGTACTCCTCTATCTTGTCGGATGCGACATGAAAACGCTCGTTGATCCGGGGCATTCCGCGCAATGCGGAGGCCGTCGCGCTCTCGGTGCGAAGCCGGATGCGCGCTCCGTCCGTCCCGTCGCCGACGGCTCGGGCAGGGCACGGTGCGGGGTAACGTGGCATCCGTGAGCATCGTCGAAGACGCCCAGGGATCCGCCGCCGCAGACGCCGAGGTGCTCGTGCGCACCGAAGGGGCGCTGGGCTGGATCACGCTGAACCGCCCGAGGGCGCTCAACGCGCTGAACGTCGGGATGATCCGCGCGGTGCACGCGGCGCTCGACGCCTGGCGCGACGACAGCGACATCGAGATCGTCTACATCGACGGCGCGGGAGGCCGTGGCCTCTGCGCGGGCGGCGACGTGCGCGAGCTGCACCGGCAGATCACCGCGGGACGCAGTGCGGACACCGTGGAGTTCTTCCGCGAGGAGTACGCGATGAACGCCGCGATCGCGGAGTACCCCAAGACGATCGTCGCGATCGCCGACGGCATCACGATGGGCGGCGGCATCGGTGTCGCGGGACATGCCGCGATCCGCGTGGTCACGGAGCGCTCTCAGCTCGCGATGCCCGAGGTGAAGATCGGCTTCACGCCCGACGTGGGCGGCACCTGGCTGCTGAGCCACGCGCCCGGTCGTCTCGGAGAGTTCCTGGCCCTCACCGCGGGGACGATGAACGGATCCGATGCGCTCTACGCGGGGTTCGCCGACTTCTACCTCCCGTCGGAGCGGCTCGACGCGCTCCGCGACGCACTCGCGCACCGGGCGGATCCGACCGGGCCGAGCGAGATCGTCATGCTCTTCGACGAGACGCCGGATCCTTCGCCGCTGTCCGCGCAGCAGGGGTGGATCGACGAGGTCTTCTCCGCCGACACGGTGCCGGAGATCGTGGCGCGCCTGCGATCGGTCCCTGAGGGAGCGCAGCGGGACGAAGGGCCCGCCGCGACCGCCGACCTGCTCGAGTCCCTGGCCCCGACGGCGCTCGTGGTCACGCTCGACGCCGTGCGCGAAGCCAGGGGGATGGACTCGGTGCGAGACGCCCTGGCGGGCGAGTACCGCCGGGTGCTGTGGTTCGTGCACAACCACCCCGATCTCGTGGAGGGGATCCGCGCTCAGCTCGTGGACAAGGACCGCGATCCGCACTGGGATCCGCAGACCCTCGCCGACCTGGCGCCGGACGCCGCCGCAGAGGCGCGCGACTACGTGCCGCCGGTTCCGCTCTGGGCCTAGGGGACGCTTCTCCGGGCGCGCTGATTTCTTAACCGGATCCGTAAATCTCGGCGCGAGCAGGGATTCGTTTCGCCCTCAGCGAAGATCTGAGTCGATCCTCCTCAAGGGGGATGTGAATGTCGGTGCCGCGTGGCAGGGTGATTCGTGGTCGGTTCTCGACTTCTTCTGCTTCCCCTCGGGAAGTCCGCTCCCACAAGGAAAGTCCGCCTGTGCTCGGAAAGATCCTCTTCCGCTATCTGAAGCGTTACAAATGGCTGCTGCTCGGCGTGCTGGTGTTCCAGTTCGGCAGCGCCTTCGCCTCGCTGTACCTGCCGCGCCTCAACGCGGACATCATCGACAAGGGCGTCGCCAACGCCGACACCGCCTACATCTGGTCGCACGGCGGGCTCATGCTCGCGGTCTCGCTCGGCCAGATCATCGCCTCGGTCATCGCGACCTTCTTCGCCGCGCGTGCGGCGATGAGCCTCGGCCGCGACATCCGCGCGGACGTGTTCGCCCGCGTGAGCGGCTTCTCCGAGCGCGAGGTGTCGCAGTTCGGCGCCGGCTCGCTGATCACCCGTAACACGAACGACGTGCAGCAGCTGCAGATGCTGGCGATGATGGGCTCGACGATGTTCATCACCGCGCCGTTGCTCGCCATCGGCGGCATCATCATGGCGTTGCAGACCAACTTCGGGCTGAGCTGGCTGATCGCCGTCTCGGTTCCGGTGCTGCTGATCGTGGCCGGCCTCATCATCGGCCGGATGGTCCCGCTGTTCCGCCTCAACCAGAGCAAGCTCGACAACGTCAACCGGATCATGCGCGAGCAGCTCACCGGCGTCCGCGTGGTGCGTGCGTTCGTGCGCGAGGGCATCGAGGAGGAGCGCTTCCGCGGCGCGAACACCGACATCATGGTGATCGGTCGCAAGATCGGTTCGCTTTTCGTGCTGCTCTTCCCGCTGTTCATGCTGATCCTGAACATCACCATCGTGGGCGTGATCTGGTTCGGCGGTATCGAGGTGAACAACGGATCCGTCGAGGTGGGCACGCTGTTCGCGTTCATGCAGTACATCGGTCAGATCATGATGGGCATCATCATGTCCAGCTTCATGGCCATGATGATCCCGCGCGCCGCGGTCTCCGCCGAGCGCGTCGGCGAGGTGCTCGATGCCGAGCAGGGCATGACCCGCCCGGAGAACGGCGTGAAGAGCTTCCCGGTCCCGGGATCCGTGGCCTTCGACGACGTCTCCTTCACCTACCCCGGCGCCGAGTCGCCGGTGCTGCACGGGATCAGYTTCGCGGCGGAGCCCGGCGAGACCGTCGCGATCGTCGGATCCACCGGCGCAGGCAAGACCACGCTGATCTCGCTCATCCCGCGGCTGTTCGACGTGACCGGCGGCGCGGCGTACGTCGGCGGCACGGACGTGCGCCAGGCCGATGTCGACGTGCTGTGGAAGAGCATCGGACTCGTGCCGCAGCGCCCGTTCCTGTTCACCGGAACGATCGCCTCCAACCTGCGCTACGGGCGTGAGGAGGCGACCGACGAGGAGCTGTGGGYCGCGCTCGACATCGCTCAGGCGCGGGACTTCGTCTCGGAGATGCCCGAAGGCCTCGACTCGAACATCGCCCAGGGCGGAACGAACGTGTCCGGCGGCCAGCGCCAGAGGCTCGCGATCGCCCGCGCGATCATCCACCAGCCCGAGATCCTCGTCTTCGACGACTCGTTCTCGGCGCTCGACCTCACCACCGACGCCCGGCTGCGCCAGGCGCTGTGGCGGGAGCTGCCGCACGTGACCAAGATCGTCGTCGCGCAGCGCGTCTCGACCATCACCGACGCCGACCGCATCGTCGTCCTCGAGGGCGGCACCATGGTGGCCGTCGGCACGCACGAGCAGCTGCTCGAGACCAGCGACACCTATAGAGAGATCGTCGAGTCGCAGCTGGGGGTGGACGCATGAGCTCTTCGACCCCTTCGACAGGCTCAGGGACCGGAAGGACCGAGGGCGTGGACAAGAAGGCCGTCCGCGCAGAGCGCATGGCCGCACGCCGCGGGAAGTACGCCGGCGGATCGGCGGCGACGGTCGAGATGACCGACGCCGAGAAGGAAGAGGCCGAGCAGGCCGAGAAGGCCCGCCAGCAGGGCGGCAGCATGTTCGACGGCCCCGCACCGGGCAAGGCGAACCAGTTCGGTCCGAGCTTCAAGCGGATGATCGGGCTGCTCAAGCCCAGCGCCGTGTGGTTCGTGCTGGTCTCGATCTTCGGGGCGCTCGGCGTCGTGCTCGCCGTGGCCGCGCCGAAGGTGCTCGGCAACGCGACGAACATCATCTACGAGGGATTCACCTCTCTCGCGCTGGGCAAGGGGCAGAACGGCTTCCCCGGGTTCCCGAAGGGCACGGACCAGGCGCAGGTCGTCGAGGCGCTGCGCGCCGCGAAGCAGAACCAGTTCGCCGACATGGTCGCGGCGTTCGGGCCGTTCAAGGTCGGCGACGGGATCGACTTCGAGCAGCTGCGCTGGGTGATCACCGCGGTGCTCGCGATCTACGTCGGATCCGCGCTGCTGAGCTGGATCCAGGGCTACGTCATCAACGTCATCATGGTGCGCACGATGTGGCGCCTGCGTGAGGACGTCGAGGCGAAGATCAACCGTCTGCCGCTGTCGTACTTCGACAAGGTGCAGCGCGGAGAGCTGATCTCCCGTGTCACGAACGACATCGACAACATCACGCAGACCATGCAGCAATCGCTGTCGGGCGCGCTCACCTCGGTGCTCACCGTGGTCGGCGTGCTGGTCATGATGTTCTCGATCTCGTGGCAGCTGGYGCTCGTCGCCCTCGTGGCGCTGCCGCTCATGGCGGTGATCTTCGGCGTCATCGGACCGCGTTCGCAGAAGGCGTTCGGGATCCAGTGGAAGAAGGTCGGCCGCCTGAATGCACGCGTCGAGGAGGCCTTCTCCGGCCACGCGCTGGTCAAGGTCTTCGGTCGCGAGAAGGACGCCCTGGACAAGTTCCAGGTCGAGAACGAGGAGCTGTACCAGGCCGCGTTCAAGGCCCAGTTCCTATCCGGGCTGATGATGCCGGCCATGACCTTCATCGGCAGCCTGACCTACGTCGGCCTCGCGGTGCTCGGCGGCCTCATGGTCGCGAGCGGCCAGCTCCGTCTCGGTGACGTGCAGGCGTTCATCCAGTACTCGCAGCAGTTCACCCAGCCGCTCAGCGAGCTGGGCGGCATGGCGGCGGTCGTGCAGTCCGGCACCGCCTCGGCAGAGCGCGTGTTCGAGCTGCTGGACGCGGAGGAGCAGGACCCCGACGCCGAGGACGCACCCACCGTCACCGACGGGAAGGGCGTCATCGAGTTCGAGCACGTCGCGTTCTCCTACACCGAGGATCGCCCGCTCATCACGGATCTGTCGTTCCGCGTGGAGCCCGGCCAGACGGTCGCGATCGTCGGCCCGACCGGTGCGGGCAAGACCACGCTGGTGAACCTCATCATGCGGTTCTACGAACTGAGCGGCGGGCGGATCCTTCTCGACGGGCAGGACATCGCGCAGATGGAGCGCTCCGACCTGCGTTCGCGCACGGGCATGGTGCTGCAGGATCCGTGGCTGTTCGCGGGCACGATCCGGGAGAACATCCGCTACGGCCGTTCCACGGCGACGGATGACGAGGTCATCGACGCCGCGAAGGCGACGTACGTCGACCGCTTCGTGCACGCGCTGCCCGAGGGCTACGAGACGACGCTCGACGAGGACGCCTCGAACGTGTCGGCCGGCGAGCGCCAGCTGATCACGATCGCGCGCGCCTTCGTCGCTCAGCCGTCGATCCTCATCCTGGATGAGGCGACGTCGGCGGTCGACACCCGCACCGAGCTGCTGCTGCAGCACGCGATGGCGGCGCTACGCAACGGCCGCACGTCGTTCGTCATCGCGCACCGCCTGTCCACGATCCGTGATGCCGACCTCATCCTCGTGATGGAGCACGGCGACATCGTGGAGAAGGGCAACCACGAGGAGCTCATCGCGGCGCAGGGCGCGTACTGGCGGCTGTACCAGTCGCAGTTCGAGCAGGCCGCGAGCGACACCGACGCCGACGAGGCGCTCGTCACCGGCACCGTCACGGTTCCGGTGGACGGATCCGTCGCGTCCGAGGTCGAGGCCGGTGCCGCCGCCGTGATCGGTGCGGGGACCGCCCCGGTCGCCGTCGCCGAGCGCGTCATCGAGTCGGCCGAGTCGCCGGAGAACTCGTCGTGGGAGATCGAGGACGACAGAGTCTGACCTCGTCCGCACCGACGTGAGCGCCGTCGTCCTGTTAGCAGGGCGGCGGCGCTTTCTCGTGGCGTGACGGCTCACGTCAGAGGTCGTGTTGTCGCTCAGGTCGCGATTTGTGCCGTTCTGCGCCTGCTTTAGCGGCAGAAAGTGCGACCTGAGCGGAGAAAGTGCGACCTGAACCGAGAAAGCGGGCGGCAGTCCGGATCCGTCGGCCTACTTCGTCAGGCCGAACAGTTCGAGCGGGTGGGTGAGACGCCACCAGAAGCTCGGGCCGTGCAGGGCGGTACGCAGCTCCAGCGGCACCGAGGCGGAGTCCAGCGGGCCCTTGAGGCTGAGCGTGCCCGCCTTTTCGCCGGCCTTCCAGCCGTCCCCGAGCGAGAACTTCGTGGTCGCCGTTGCGGAGGCGCCATTCCACAGCACCACGCGGGCGCTCTCGGCGGCCACCACCTGGGTGGTCTCGCCCCACGCCGTGTCGACCGTGCCCAGCGTCGCGCCCTTGTCCACCGTCTGCGGCTGGTCCTTCAGCGCCGCCTCGAGACCGGCGTAGAGCGCACGCGAGGCGTCGACCCGACCCGCATCGCTGTCCTGCCCGAGGGCGGCCACGTAGATCCGTACGACGGCGTCCCCGTCCGTGACGTCCTTGGCCGAGAGCAGGTTGTAGCGGGTATCGGCGCCGTCGCCGATCGTGCCGGTCTTGATGCCCACGATGCCGGCATCGTCGATGAGTCCGTTGGTGTTCTTCACGACACCCGCGCCGGGCAGCTCGACGCTCTTCTGCTTCACGATCCCGGCGACCACCGGGTTCTTCTCGGCGATCTGACCGAGCTGGATGAGCGCGCGCGGGGTCGAGACGTTGCCGAAGTCGAAGCCTGAAGGGGTCACGACCGTGATGTCGGCGAGGTCGTGCTGGCTCAGCCATTGATTCGCGGCGGCCGCATAGTTCTCATCCGAGCCCCACACCTCGCGGGCGAGGCGGTCGGCGTAGTTGTTCGCCGACCCGAGCAGGATCCCCTCGTACAGCTGGTACTGCGTGAGGGATCCGCCGACCGGGACGTCGAGCGCGGACTGGTCCTGGCGGAGGTAGCTCCAGTAGTCGTCGCTGTCGGCCTGCGTGAACGCGAAGGACGGGCCCTGCTCACCGGCCTTGAGGGGCATCTTGTCGAGCGAGGCGAGCACCGTCACGAGCTTCGTGATGCTCGCCATCGGAGCGTGCTGCTCGGCCGAGGCGATCGTGCCGATGCCGGCGACGCCCACCGCGGCGCTGCCCGTGGCAGGCCAGGCTGCGGCGGCCGCGGGAGCGGCGGGGGGCTGGAACGCGACGGGGGCCGCGACGGGTTGCACGGCGTTGAGCGGCCAGAGCGCGGTCGTGGCGCCGTACGCGATGATCACGGCGAGCACCCCGCCCAACGGCAGCAGCACTCCCGGTCGGGCCAGGCTGCGGTGCGGGACATCGTCCAGCAATGCACGGGACGGAGCCGCGGCTGCGGCGTTGCCTGCGCCGACCCGAGTCACGTCGACCCAGGAGAGCGCGGCGGCCGGCGGGCGGTCGGGGCCGCGGACGAGCGATGCCGAGGGCAGCGGCCGTGCGGCGCGGGTCGGGGCGGTGGGAGCGACGGCCGGAGATCCGGCTGCCGGGGATGCGGCGGCGGCGGGGGCGGTGGCGACGGCGGGGGCCGTTTCTGCCGGCGCAGCCGACGGTTCGACCGAGGCCGGATCCGTCGTGGCGGGCGTCACCGCCGCGTCCGTGGCGGGCGTCTCGGACATCGTCGCGACCCCGCCCGCGGCAGGCGACTCAGCAGGAGCCTCTGGCATCGGCGCGCTCTCGATCGCCGGATCCTTCTGGGCGACCGTTGATGCCGACGGCGCCGGATCCGCGGTGCCTCCGAACAGCGGCGCAGAAGAGGGGAAGTCCGGCGCGGGGAACAGCGGTTCCGGAGCGGGGGTCTCCCGCGGAGGGAACAGCGAGGCAGGCTCGGGCCGCTCCGGTGCGGCAGGGAACAGGGCTGCCGGTTCCGGCGCGAGCGCGTCGACGGCCGCGCGGGAGGCGTCGACAGCGGGTGCGTCGGCGTCGGCGATCTTCGGATCGACCTGGGCGGCCCCCGGACCGTCGTCATTGTTCACCCCCCTACCGTATCTGGCAGCCCTGTCAACGGCAGGTATCGCGGGCGTTCTCGCGTCACGCCGTGTGACGAGAAGGTCGCCGGTGCGCCCCGGCGGGGATAGGATGGGCGGATCACCACGGGAGTCCGGCGAGCCGGGCTGAGAGGGAGCGAATCGCGCTTCGACCGTCGAACCTGATCCGGATCATGCCGGCGCAGGGAGGAGCATTTCACATGCATGCATCTGCAACCGCACAGAACGTGAACAGCAGCGGGGCGGTCGCACGCCGCCTGAACTGGCGCGTCGTCGACATCGTCGTGGCCGCCGTGCTCGGCGTCGCCATCGGCCTGATCTTCTGGGTCTGGAACACGATCGGCTATGCCTGGTTCACCGCGGCCGACGGCCTCACCCCTGGCCTCGGCGGCATCGCGGTCGGGATCTGGCTGCTCGGCGGCGTGGTCGGCGGGCTCGTGATCCGCAAGCCAGGAGCCGCCCTCGTCGTCGAGGTCGTCGCGGCGATCGTGTCGATGCTGATCGGCAACATCTGGGGCGTCTCCACGGTGCTCGAAGGCATCGCGCAGGGCCTCGGGGCCGAGCTGATCTTCGCGATCTTCCTGTACCGCCGGTTCTCGCTGCCCGTCGCCGCGCTCGCCGGCGTGGCCGCCGCTGCGGGCGCCTGGCTGTTCGAGCTGTTCTACGGCAGCTCCCCGAACATCCTGAAGTCGGCCGAGTTCAACGCGATCTACCTCGGCGCCCTCGTCGTCTCGGGCGCGCTGCTGACCGGTGTCCTCGGATGGCTGCTCGTGCGCGCTCTCGCCGCGACCGGCGCCCTGAGCCGTTTCGCCGCGGGACGCGAGCTCCGCCGCGAGGTCTGACATGACCGCGGGTGCCGCTCGCGTCGTCGCGGACGGGTGGGGCTGGCGTTACGCCGGCCGCCGCCTGCCCGCGGTCAGCGACGTGACCTTCACGATCGAGCCGGGGGAGAGGGTGCTCCTGCTCGGTGCGTCGGGTGCCGGCAAGTCGACGCTCCTGACCGGCATGGCGGGGCTGCTCGGCGATGCCGATGAGGGTGAGAGCCGCGGATCCCTGCACGTCGACGGATCCGATCCGGAGGGCCAGCGGGGCAGGATCGGGCTGGTCCTGCAGGATCCTGATGCCGGTGTCGTGCTGAGCAAGGTCGGCGACGACGTCGCTTTCGGCTGCGAGAACCTCGGTGTGCCCGCGGAGGACATCCCCGCTCGCGTCGTGGAGGCGCTGGACGCGGTCGGTCTCGACGTGCCGCTGGACCGGTCCACGGCGGCGCTCTCTGGCGGACAGAAGCAGCGGCTCGCGCTCGCCGGGGCCCTCGCGATGCGGCCGGGGCTGCTGCTGCTCGATGAGCCGACGGCCAACCTCGACCCCGACGRCGTGCAGGAGATCCGAGCGAGCGTCGAGCACGTCGTGGCGGCGACCGGCGCCACGCTCGTGGTGATCGAGCACCGCACCGCGGTCTGGGCGGATCTGATGACCCGCGTGATCGTGGTCGGCGCGGACGGCGGGCTCCTCGCCGACGGGGCCCCGGACGACGTGTTCCGGGTGCACGGCGACGCCCTCGCGGACGCGGGCGTGTGGGTGCCGGGGCATCCGGTGGGCCTGCCGGTACTGCCGGTGGCGGATCCCGTCCCGGATGCCGCCGTCCTCAGGGCCCGTGCCCTCGCGATCACGCGTGACCGCCGGCATGCCGTGCAGCGCGGGCTCGACCTCGTGGTGCCGGATGGCGCGGCGACCGTGATCGTCGGTCCGAACGGGGCGGGCAAGTCCACGCTCGCCCTCACGCTCGCCGGACTCCTCGATGCGCTCGACGGCACCGTCGAGGCGGCGGAGAGGCTCCGGGGGCGGCGGGGGCTGGATCCCATCCGCTGGACGTCGCGCGAGCTGCTCACTCGCATCGGGACGGTGTTCCAGGATCCCGAGCATCAGTTCCTCACCCAGACCGTGCGCGACGAGCTCGCGGTCGGACCGCGCGCGCTCGGCTGGGACAAGGCTCGGATCGACGCGGTCGTCGACGCCCTGCTGGAGCGGCTCGGACTGACCGCTCTCGCCGCTGCGAACCCGTTCACGCTGTCGGGCGGGCAGAAGCGCCGGCTCTCGGTCGCGACGGTGCTGGCCGCCGCGCCCGCGGTGATCGTGCTCGATGAGCCGACGTTCGGGCAGGATCGCCGGGGCTGGATCGGCATCGTGAGCCTGCTGCAGGAGGAGATCGCCCGCGGCACGACCGTCATCGCAGTCACCCACGACGCCGACGTGATCCGCCATCTCGGCGGCCACCGGATCGAGCTGGCCGCATGAGCACGGGTTTCGAAGCGCGCAAGACGCTCGATATCTCGGCCGAAGGCAGCCCAGTGCGCGCTTCGAAACCGGATCGGGCCTGGATCGACGGAGTCAACCCCGTCAGCCGGATACTGCTGGCGCTGCTGCTTTCGGTGCCGCTGTTCGCGTCGATCGATGTCGTGAGCGGACTCGTCGCGATCGCGCTGCAGCTGCTGTGCATCCCGCTCACCGGACTGCGGATCGGCACCGTGCTGCGCCGGCTCGCGTTGCTGTTGGTGATCGCGCCTGTCGCCGGAGTGAGCATGCTGCTCTACGCCGCCCCGGGCGGGCACGTGTTCTTCAGCTTCGGCTTCGCGCACATCAGCGAGGCGTCGATCCAGCTCGCGATCGCCGTATCGATCCGCGTCGTGGCCCTGGGGCTGCCGACGATCCTGCTGTTCGCCCGCACGGATCCGACCGAGCTCGCCGATGCCCTCGCCCAGGTCGCGCATCTGCCCAGCCGCTTCGTGCTGGGCGTGCTCGCGGGCACGCGGATGCTCGGCCTTTTCCTGGACGACTGGCGCACCATGTCGCTCGTCCGCCGGGCGCGCGGGGTGGGGGACCGCGGTGCGCTGCGGCGCTTCTTCACGATGTCGTTCGTGCTGCTCGTGTTCGCGGTGCGACGGGGCACCAAGCTCGCCCTCGCGATGGAGGCGCGCGGATTCGGATCCGACATCCCGCGCACCTGGTCGCGGCCGTCCCGCCTTTCCGGACGCGATGCGGTCGCGCTCGCCGGAGGCGCGGCGATCATGGCGCTGTCGATCACCGCCGCGGTGCTGCTCGGAACGTTCCGGTTCGTCTGGAGCTGAGGCTCAGGCCGTCGCCCGCGCGGCGTCCGCTGCTGGCGCGGCACCCGCTGTCGGCGCGGTGTCGAGGGGCACCACGAGCAGCTCCTCGATGCGGCGGCGCACGGTCTCGGCCATGTCGACCGAGGCGGGATCCAGCAGCCACTGCAGCTGCAGGCCGTCCATGAGCGCGGTGAGCTCGGCGGCGGCGCGATCCTCGTCGACGTGCGGAGCGAGGTGGCCCGCCGCCCGGGCGTCGCGGAGCGCCTTCGCCGTGCCGGAGCGGATCCGCTGGTAGCGGCGGACGAAGTACTCGTGCGCCGGGTGCGAGGGGTCGGCGGCCTCGGCGGACAGCACGGCGTACAGCGCGATGATGCCGCCCACCTCGGTGTTGTGCMGGGCGAGATCGACCATGCCGCGCAGAACCCCGATGCCGTCCTGGCCCTGCGAGCCGTTACGCCGGAACCGCTCCCGGTCCTCGAGGTCCCTCGTCTCCAGCACCGCCTCCATGAGCGATTCCTTCGTGGGGAAGTGATGCGCGAGGCCCGCGCGGGAGATCTCGCAGACCTGCGCGATCTCGAGCATCGTCGCGCTGTTGAAGCCGACGCGTCCGAAGAGCGCGGTCGCAGCCGCGATGATCCGCTCCCGCCGGGCGCGGCCCGTCGTGTATCCGCGTTCGGTCGTCATCGGTGTCCCATCGTAGGCGTCGCCAGGCCTCGGCGGGGTCGCAACGAGGCCGGATCGGCGGCAGGAGAGGCCTGCGGGATAAAAACCTACACTTGTGCCGGTATTCATGCTAGCTTTCCCTCAGTCGGATCCGAGGACGCGTCGAGTGCCCCGCCCGGCCGCCCCGATCCCACCGCCACCGCAAGGACTGACAATGTCGTCGACTTCATCTGACGCAGCGGAGCTGCGTCCGCCCATCACCGAGACCACCTTCGTCGCGACCGCCTCCGGCGAGGACGACCCGCCCACGCCCCGCAAGGGCGTCAGGCGCCTGCTGTGGTGGATCATCCCCGCGAACTTCGCGATCTTCGTGATCTGGGGTGCTGTGCCCRGCATCCTCCTGCAGGCGCAGATCATCGGGATGTTCCCCGATGAGAAGACCCAGGTCGCCAACATCGCGATCGTGTCGACGATCGGCGCGCTCGGCGCCATGATCGCCCAGCCCGCCGCCGGACAGCTCTCCGACCGCACCCGTTCGAAGTTCGGTCGCCGCGCACCCTGGATCATCGCCGGCGCGATCCTGGGTGGCATCGCCCTCATCGCTCTCGGCTTCATGAACAACCTCGTGGGCATCATCGTCGCGTGGACGCTCATCCAGATCGCGTACAACTTCGCACAGGGTCCGCTGTCGGCGATCCTGCCGGACCGGGTTCCCGTCGCCCGTCGTGGCACGTTCGCGGCACTGTCCGGGATCGGCCTCATGCTCGGCGCGCTCGGTGGCCAGATCATCGGATCGCAGCTCGCGCACTCGATCACCCTCGGATACATCATCTTCGCCGTCTTCGCGGTCGTCGTGCTGTTCGGATTCGTCGTCGCGAACCCCGACCACCCCAGCCTCAACTTCCGAAACGAACCGTTCAGCTTCGGCGAGTTCCTTCGTACGTTCTGGGTCAGCCCGATCAAGCACCCCGACTTCTTCTGGGCGTTCACCGGCCGCCTACTGCTGTACACCGGGTACTTCGCCGTCACCGGGTTCCAGCTGTTGATCCTGAAGAACTACCTCGGCGTGAAGGACCCGTTCGCGGTCATCCCGATCCTCGGAATGCTCAGTCTCGTCGGCATCCTCATCGCGACGGTGGTCTCCGGCCCGCTCTCCGACAAGGTCGGCCGGCGCAAGCCGTTCGTCTTCGGATCCTCGCTGCTCATGGCGGTCGCACTGGTGTTCCCCTTGGTCTCCCCGTCCTACACGTCATGGATGATCATGACCGTGATCAGCGGGTTCGGGTTCGGCATGTTCCAGGCCGTCGACACGGCCCTGATGAGCCAGGTGCTGCCCTCCGCCAAGAACTTCGCCAAAGACCTGGGTGTCGTCAACATCGCGGCGACTCTGCCCCAGACGTTCGCCCCCGGCGTCGCCGGCGCGATCGTGCTGGCGTTCGGATACGGAGCGCTCTTCCCGATCGCGATCGTGCTGAGCGTGCTCGGCGCGGTCAGCGTCTGGTTCATCAAGTCGGTCAAGTAACTGAGGAGAACATCGATATGACGGACACCGTGAACGAGGCCGTGCTGCCCTACCGCGACGCCTCCCTGCCGATCGACGAGCGCGTCGAGGATCTGCTCGACCGGATGGAGCTCGCCGACAAGGTCGGGATGCTGTTCCACACCATGGCGGCCTTCGCCGAACTCGACGAGGGCAACCCGACCTTCGGGCTCCCCTCGATCGCCTCAATGGTGCGCAAGCGCCGGATGAGCCACTTCAACCTGCTCGGCGCCGCGCCTGGCGGTCGCAAGTTCGCGGCCTGGCACAACGCCCTGCAGCGGATGGCGCTGGACACCCCGCTCGGCATCCCGATCACGCTCTCGACCGATCCGAGGCACTCGTTCAGCGACAACCCGCTCACCTCGCTCATGGCGGGTCCGTTCTCGCAGTGGCCGGAGACCCTCGGCTTCGCGGCCCTCGGATCCCCGGAGCGGCTCGAGCGCTTCGCGGACATCGCGCGGCAGGAGTACCTCGCGGTGGGTCTGCGGGTCGCGCTGCATCCGCAGATCGACCTCGCCACGGAGCCGCGCTGGTCGCGGATCGGGGGCACCTTCGGCGAGGACGCCGACCTCACCTCTCGACTCGTGGTCGGCTACATCCGCGGGTTCCAGGGCGAGGAACTCGGGCCGGACTCGGTCGCGACGATGGTCAAGCACTTCCCGGGCGGCGGTCCGCAGCTCGACGGTGAAGACCCGCACTTCGCCTGGGGCAAGGAGCAGGTCTACCCGGGCGGCGCGCGGGACTACCACCTGCGTCCGTTCATCGCGGCGATCGGCGCCGGCGCCACCCAGATGATGCCGTACTACGGCCAGCCCGTCGGCACCGACTGGGAAGAGGTCGGCTTCGGCTTCAACAAGGGTGTGCTCACGGATCTGCTGCGCGACGAGCTCGGCTTCGAGGGCATCGTGTGCACCGACTGGGGCCTGCTCACCGACGTCGTCGTGTTCGGCGCCGAGATGCCGGCCCGCGCCTGGGGCGTCGAGGACCTCACTCGGCCGCAGCGCATGGTCAAGGCGCTCGACGCCGGGATCGACCAGTTCGGCGGCGAGCTCTGCACCGAAGAGCTACTCGGTCTCGTCGAGCGCGGCGAGGTGTCAGAGGCCCGCCTGGACGTGTCGGTGCGGCGGCTGCTGCGCGAGAAGTTCCGGCTCGGGCTGTTCGAGAACCCGTTCGTCGACGAGGAGACTGCGGAGTCCGTCGTGGGCCGTCCCGACTTCGTCGCCGAGGGGCTGGACGCGCAGAGCGACTCGCTCACGCTGCTCACGAACAACGCCGTCGACGGGGAATCCCCGATCCTCCCGCTCACGCGCGGCGTGAAGGTGTACGCCGAGGGGGTGGCCGCCGATGCGTTCGCCGCGTTTGCGAACGTCGTCGAGAGCCCCGAGGAGGCGGACGTCGCGATCCTGCGCATCAAGGCCCCCTTCGAGGACCGGGATCGCGGCGGGTTCAGCGACCTCTTCCACTCGGGATCCCTGGAGTTCCCGGCCGAGGAACACGCCCGCCTGGCCGCGATCGCCGCGTCCGTGCCGACCGTGATCGACATCTACCTCGACCGTCCTGCCGTGCTCGGCGGTCTCGAGGAGGCCGCCGCCGCCGTGCTGGCGGATTACGGCGCCTCGGACGAGGCCGTGCTGCGGGTGCTGTTCGGCGAGCGCGGTCCGCAAGGCGCGCTGCCCTTCGACCTGCCCCGCTCCGACGCGGCGGTCGCCGCGAGCCGCACCGACGTGGCGTTCGACACCGAGAACCCCACGTTCCGGTTCGGCCACGGGCTGCGGTACTGATCGGCCCTCCTGCCCCGGGCGCTCCGAGATCTCGGGGCGCCCGGCACCACGAACGCGGTCCCCTCCGGGAGGCCGCGTTCGGCGTTCCGCTCGCTGAGGATTCTGTCTCGTCCCTTCGATCGATCTTTCGATCAACCTTGTGCACGATGGCACGAGGCGCGCGCACCGCTGGACTGGAAACATGGCAGATTCCGTCGCGCGCACGCGCCTCTCCGATGCTCTGACCTCGCGCCGCGGCGCGTGGATCTCGCTCGGACTCGTCCTTCTCCTCATGGTGCTGCTGTTCGGCGCCTTCGGCTCGGCCAAGGCCCCAGGGGGCAACGCGCAGGCCCCGGCAGGATCCGAGTCGACCAGGGTCTCCGAGCTCCTGAAGACCTTCCCGAACGCAGACCGGCAGTCGGTGCTCGTCGTGGCGTCACGGGAGGACGGTGCGGCACTGTCCGAGGCGGACCTCGCCGGGCTGAAGGACCTGGTCCCCGTGCTGGGCGCTCGCGCGGCGGCGGATCCGTCAGGGCCCGTGGTCAGCGATGACAAGAAGGCCGCCGCGATCATCACGCCGATCACGACCTCGGACGCGAACGCCGAGAATGCGAAGGCGATCGCCGCGCTGCGCTCCGACGTCGCCGCGCACGCACCGGACGGTCTCGCCCTGCAGGTGACCGGAGGCCCCGCGTTCGGCGCCGACGTCGCATCCGCGTTCGAGGGTGCCGACTTCACCCTGCTGATCGTCACGATCCTCATCGTCGCGATCCTGCTCATCCTGACCTACCGCTCGCCGATCCTGTGGCTGATCCCGCTCGTGGTCGTCGCGCTCGCGGACGGGCTCGCGGGTCGGATGACCGCGGCGGCCGGATCCGCGTGGGGCCTGCAGTTCGACGCGGGCATCATCAGCGTGCTGGTGTTCGGCGCCGGCACGAACTACGCGCTGCTGCTGATCTCGCGCTATCGCGAGGAGCTCCCGAGGCATGCAGATCACCGCCGCGCCCTCAGTACGGCCTGGCGGAAGACGGCGCCCGCGATCGTCGCCTCGAACGTCACGGTGGTGCTCGCGCTCCTCACGCTCGTGCTGGCCGTGATCCCCGGGACGCACGGGCTCGGTGTCTCCTCGGCCATCGGGCTGCTGATCGCGCTCGCCTCGGTGCTGTTCCTGCTGCCGCCGCTGCTCGCGGTGTGCGGGCCGAAGGTGTTCTGGCCGTTCGTGCCGCGCCCCGGTGAAGAGCGCCGGCAGGGCCGGGCCTGGCGCGGGATCGCCGGCGGCGTCGTGAAGCGCCCTGTCGTGGCTCTGCTCGCGGGCGGCGCGCTGCTGGCGGTGATGGCTGCGGGCCTGTTCGGCACGTCGGTCGGGCTCGACCAGGTGCAGAAGTTCCGGGTGCCGTCGGAGTCGGCGGCGGGACTCGAGGTGTTCTCGGCGCACTTCCCTGCGGGCGAGGCGCAGCCGATCCTCGTGGTCACCGAATCGGCGCAGGCCAGGGACGTCGTCGCGGCGGCGAAGGACGTCGAAGGCGTCGTGCGCGTGCAGCCGGTCGGCACCACCGAGGACGGTGACCTCACCAAGATCATGGTGACCAGCGAGTACGCCCCGAGCACCGAGAAGAGCCTGGGCCAGATCACCGAGCTGCGCGACGCGGTGCACGCCGTGCCCGACGCGCACGCGATCGTCGGCGGGGCGGTCGCGACCGACCTCGACGCCCGCACCGGCAATCAGCAGGATCTGCTGCTCATCGCGCCCCTCGTGCTGCTCGTCAGCTTCCTCGTGCTGCTGATCCTGCTGCGCTCGGTGGTGGCGCCCGTGCTCCTGCTGCTGGTGAACCTCGCCAGCGCGCTCGCCGCGATCGGCGCGGGGGCGTGGCTGAGCCGGGTGCTGTTCGGTCAGCACGCGCTCGATCTGCAGGTGCCGCTGCTCGCATTCCTGTTCCTCGTCGCCCTGGGCATCGACTACACGATCTTCCTCGTGCACCGCGCTCGCGCCGAAGCCGCCGACCTCGGCACTCGGCAGGGCATGGTCGAGGCGATCGCGCACACCGGCGGCGTGATCACGAGTGCGGGCATCGTGCTGGCCGCGGTGTTCGCCGCGCTCGGAGTGCTGCCGCTGGTGACTCTCGGTCAGCTCGGCCTGATCGTCGGCGTCGGCGTGATCGTGGACACGCTCGTCGTACGCACCGTGATCGTGCCCGCGATCTTCGCCCTCCTCGGCGACCGGATCTGGTGGCCCGGCCGGCTGCGCCGCACGTCCAGGGCGACGGGATCCGCGGAGGCGGACATCGCGGATCCGGACGTCTCGGATCCGGATCCGGTCCCGGTCTCGGGCTAGCCGGCGAGCGGGGCGGATGACGTCAGACGGCGGGCAGCCAGAGCGTCATCCGCACCCCGTCCTCCGGCAGGTGCAGCACCTCGTAGCGGCGGGCGGTGACTGCGCCGTCGGCGGAGCGGACGTGCGTGATGTCGCCGCGCCGGCGCTGCACGAGGTGACCGCTCCACCAGGTCCGGAACAGCGGGCTCTGGGCACTCAGCTCCTCGACGAGGGCGGAGAGCTGCGGATCCTGCAGGTCGTCCACGTTGGCGGCGCGGAGGTGCGCGACGGCGCCGCGGGCCAGCTCCTCCCACTCCACGAACGTCTCGCGGGCGCGCGGATCGAGCAGCAGCGACCGGCACGTGTTGCGCTGGGCGGGTGGGAGGTCGGCAAGTCCCTCGTGCAGCGCGAGCCCCTCCGGGTTGGCCGCCACGACCGTGCTGAGCCGGTCGAGCACATAGGCCGGGTTGGGACGCACGGCGTCGACCAGCATCGTCATGCGGGCCACCAGGGCGTCATCGACGGCGGGAGGGTTCGCGGGCTCGGGGCGCGCGGCGGCGGGGTGGGCGTCGCGCAGCCGGTGCAGGTGGTGGGTGGCGTCCTGGTCGAGCTGCAGCGCGCGGGCGAGGGCATCGAGCACGGCGTCGCTGGGGTGGGTCTCGCGTCCCTGTTCGAGGCGCGTGTAATAGTCGGCGCTGATGCCGGCGGAGGTCGCGACCTCTTCGCGACGCAGACCGGTGGTGCGGCGGCGGGCCCCGGGCCTCGGCGTCTCGGTCTGCAGCCGGGCGTCGGTGCGCCGGGCGCGGAGGAAGTCTCCGAGTGCGTTCGACATCGCCGCCTCCGTGCTGTTCGGGAAATCCGGATCCTCCGCGTCGCGGGACGCCGCCGAGGAGAACAGGGGTGCGGCGCTCCTAGGAAGACTACGGTCTTCCGCACGGTGCGCCGAAACGGAACGCTGGGACGAACGACCCCTGAAGCGGAGGAGACCCGATGGCCGCCTACACACATGGACACCACGATTCGGTGCTGCGATCGCACCGCTGGCGCACGGCGGAGAACTCGGCGGCGCACCTGCTGCCGCATCTGCGCCCGACGGATCGCCTGCTCGACGTCGGCGCGGGGCCCGGCACGATCACCGCGGATCTTGCGGGACTGGTCGCCGAGGTCGTCGCCACCGAGGTCGGTGCCGAGGAGCTGCAGCTCAGCCGCACCACCGCCGCGGAACGCGGTGTGACGAACATCGAGTTCCGCGTCGCCGACGTGCACGCCCTGGACTTTCCGGACGACAGCTTCGACGTCACCCACGCGCACCAGGTGCTGCAGCACGTCGCGGATCCGGTGCAGGCGCTGCGCGAGCTGGCCAGGGTCACGAAACCGGGCGGGATCGTCGCCGTCCGCGACAGCGACTACGGCGGATTCCGGTGGTGGCCCGCGTTGCCGGCGCTCGACACGTGGCTCGACCTGTACGGCACCGCGGCTCGGGCGAACGGCGGAGAGCCCGACGCGGGACGCGTGCTGCTGTCGTGGGCCCACGCTGCAGGGCTCACCGACGTCGTGGCCACCTCGAGCACCTGGTGCTACGCGAACGCCGGGGACCGCGCCTGGTGGGGCGGCATGTGGGCGGATCGGATCCTCGACTCCGCGATCGCGCCCCAGCTCCTGGATTCGGGAGCGGCGACCCCCGACGACCTGCAGCGCGTCAGCGACGGCTGGCGGGAGTGGGCGGCCAGCGAAGACGGCTGGCTCTCGCTCCTCCACGGCGAGCTCCTCTGCCGCGTGTGAGCCTGCCCCCCCGGGGGTCCGGCCCGTCCCGCTTCCGCCTCCCCGGTGACACCCTCCCCACCTTCGAGTCGTCCCCACCAGCGCACGCCAGAGGCTCCGCTGGCGGGGACGACTCGAAGGTGGGGAGGCAGAACCGGGGGGCGTCCCTGTGAGCGCACGCTAGAGGGTGCGCTGGCGGGGACGACTCGAAAGGTGGGGGATCCGGGAGCCAGGGGGCTCAGGCTTCGGAGGGGGCCGAGGTCGCCGGATCCGGTTCGTGGGAGGGGGCCGGATCCTGTTCGTGCGAGGCGGCCCAGGAGGCGAGCAGACTGAGACGCTCTGCCGATGGCGAACCCGGTTCAGCGGTGTAGACGAGGAGCACGTTGCCGGGCTCGGCGGTGAGGGCCAACTCCTCGTAGGCGAGGGTCATCTCGCCCACGACCGGATGGTGGAAGCGCTTGGTGCCCGCGCCGTGGGTGCGCACGTCATGCGCGGCCCACAGCCGGCGGAACACGTCGCTGCGCGTGGACAGCTCGCCCACCAGCTCCTGCAGCGCGGTGTCGTGCGGGTCCCGCCCCGCCTCGGCCCGCATGACGCCGACGCACATGCGCGCCATCAGATCCCACTCGGGGTAGAAGTCGCGGGCGACCGGATCCAGGAATTGGAAGCGGGCGAGGTTCGGGGCGCGTCCGCCGTCGCCGATCACGGGCGAGTAGAAGGCCCGACCCAGGGTGTTGGTCGCGAGCAGGTTCTGCCTCGGGTCGCGGACGAACGCCACGCCGTCGGTGATCGACGACAGCGCCCACTGCAGGCTTGGACGCAGCGCACCCGGACGTCCGCTGCCACGCCGGCGGGCCCGACCGCTGGTGGGGATGCCGTCGGCGGCGCGGGCGAGGTCGAGCAGATGCGTGCGCTCGGCGTCATCGAGCTGCAGCGCGGTGGCGAGCGCGTCGAGCACCGCCGAGGAGGCCCCGGCGATCGCGCCGCGCTCGAGCTTCGCGTAGTACTCCACACTCACCCCGGCGAGCGCGGCGACCTCGCTGCGGCGCAGACCCTCCACACGGCGGTTCGGGCCCGCGGGCAGCCCCGCGAGCTCAGGGGAGAGGCGGGCGCGGCGTGTCATCAGGAACTCACGCACCTCGGCCCGGTTGTCCATGCACAGCAGAGTATGCCGAACCCGGCGCCGGAGGGAGTCCCTGCCGGTACACCCCTCATCAGGGACTCCCGGGCCCGTGCGCAGCGGAGGACAGTGGAAGCCATGACCACGCCGAAACGCACGCCCGAGGCCGCGAACTGGAGCGGCGTGCTCGCAATGACCCTGTGCGTCTTCGCGCTCATCGCGGCGGAGTTCATGCCCGTGAGCCTGCTCACCCCGATCGCGGCCGGGCTGCACGTCACCGAGGGCGCGGCCGGGCAGGGGATCGCGATCTCCGGCCTGTTCGCCGTCGTGACCAGCCTGTCGATCTCGCGCCTTGCGGGAACGATGAATCGCAAGACGCTGCTGCTCCTGCTCACGGCGGTGATGTCGGTCTCGAGTGCGCTCATCGCCGTGGCGCCCTCCTATCCGGTCTACATGATCGGCCGGGCGCTGATCGGCGTGGTGATCGGCGGCTTCTGGTCGATGTCGATCTCGGCGGCGATGCGGCTCGTGCCGGATCATCATGTGCCAAGGGCGCTCGCGATCTTCAACGGCGGGAACGCTCTCGCGGCCGTCGTCGCCGCCCCGATCGGGAGCATCCTCGGGGCCACCGTCGGCTGGCAGGGCGCGTTCTGGTGCCTGGTTCCGGTGTCGGCGCTCGCCCTGGTCTGGCAGTGGATCAGCCTGCCGTCCATGCCGGCCCTGCGGAGATCCGCCACGCACGTGTTCGGTGCGCTCCGGTCGCGCACCGTCGCACGGGGAATGGCCGCATGCGGGACCTTCTTCGCCGGGCAGTTCCTTCTGTTCACCTATGTGCGACCGTTCCTGGAGCGCGTCACGCACCTTGACGCGACCACCGTTTCCGTCGTCCTGCTCCTGGTCGGGGTCGGGGGGCTGCTCGGTACCGTCCTGATCGACCGAGTGCTCCGGCGCGGGCTGCACATCGCGCTCGTGGCGATTCCGGTGCTCATGGCCGTCATCGCCTCAGCTCTCGTCCTGCTCGGATCCTGGCTCGCGCCTGTCGCCGTGCTGCTGGCGCTGTGGGGCATGCTGGGCACCTCGGCGCCCGTGGGCTGGGGCAGTTGGGTCGCGCGGACCATGTCCGACGACGCGGAGGCCGGTGGCGGGCTCCAAGTGGCGGTGATCCAGCTGTCGATCGCGCTCGGATCCACCGTCGGCGGCGTGCTCTACGACCACGCCGGCCATGTCGTCACGTTCCTGACCAGCGCCGCGGTGCTGTTGCTCTCGGCGGCGCTCGCCGCCTCCATCCGTCCCCTGGGGCGCCAAGGAGTCCCTGCCGTCATCACCACCACCAATTGAGGAGGACCACCATGCGTGGAGTCGTCATGCACGCCCCGGGCGATGTCCGGACCGAAGAACTCGAGATGCCCGTCATCCTCGAGCCGACCGACGCGATCATCCGCGTCACCGCCACCTGCGTCTGCGGATCCGACCTGTGGCCCTACCGCGGCGCGGAGGCGATCCGCGCCGGTGGRCAGCGGATGGGCCACGAGTACATCGGCGTGGTCGAGTCCGTCGGCGGGGAGGTGACCCGGATCCGGCCAGGGGATCACGTCGTCGGATCCTTCGTCGCGAGCGACAACACCTGCGAGATCTGCGCGGCGGGCTATCAGTCCCGCTGCGTGCATCAGGTGATGATGGGCTCGATCGGCACCCAGGCGCAGTATGCGCGGATCCCCCTCGCCGACGGGACGCTCGTGGCAATGCCGGGGGAGCCGCCCGCAGACCTCGTCCCGTCGCTGCTCGCCGCATCCGACGTGCTGGGCACCGGCTGGTTCGCGGCGGTCGCCGCCGAGGCCGGTCCCGGCAAGACGGTCGCGGTCGTGGGCGACGGCGCCGTGGGCCTCCTCGGCGTGCTCGCCGCGAAGCAGCTCGGCGCGGAGCGCGTCATCGTGATGTCCCGCCACGCCGACCGGCAGGCCCTCGCCCGCGGCTTCGGGGCCTCCGACGTCGTCGAAGAGCGCGGCGAGGAGGGCGTCGCCCGGATCAAGGAGCTCACGGGCGGTCTCGGAGCGCATTCCACGATCGAGGCCGTCGGCACCCAGGAGTCGATGGAGCAGGCGATCCGCGCCACGCGCGCCGGAGGGCACGTCGGGTTCGTAGGCGTGTCCCACGACGTCGCGCTGGACGGCGCGGAGGTGTTCTTCTCGAGCGTGCACCTGCACGGCGGCCCGGCGCCGGTGCGCCGTTTCCTGCCGGAGCTCGTCGAGCTGATCTTCCAGCGGCGCATCGATCCCGGTGCCGTTTTCGACCTCACGCTCTCGATCGAGGATGCCGCCGAGGGCTACCGCGCGATGGACKAGCGCCGCGCCACCAAGGTGCTGCTCACGACGGACTGACCCCCCGGATCCAGTTCGTCCCGGGGCGTGGATTCGGGGTGGGTCTCGGGTGGATATGCGTGGATCCGGGTCGTCCCCGTCAGCGCACGCCAGGGGGTGCGCTCCGGGGGACGACTCGGAGAGAAAGAAAGAAGCGAAGGAGAGAGTACGCATGAACATCGAACCGGCCGCTCCGACGGTCAAGAACCCGCCGGAGCAGTTCCACGGCGACGTGTGGCTGGACCGCATCGCCGCTCCGCATGAGGCGGATCAGCGCATGAACGTCGCCCTGGTGCGCTTCGCGCCCGGAGCCCGCACGGCCTGGCACTCGCACGCCCGCGGTCAGTACCTGCGCGTGACCAGCGGCGTCGCGCGGTTCGGCAGCCGCGACGGCAGCATCATCGAGGTGCACGCCGGCCAGACGGTCTACACGCCGCCGGGCGAGGACCATTGGCACGCGTCGGCACCCGGGTGCTTCATGGAGCACCTGGCCATGTTCGAGTCCGGCGACGATCCCGCCACCTCGACGGTGTGGATGGAGCACGTGACCGACGCGCAGTACGAGGGGCGGGCGGACGCGTGACCGGCTGGACCGGCGGGCAGCGCTCCGTGGGCGACATCGCCCCCGCGCTCGCGCACTACACCGACGCGGTGCTGTTCGACGAGGTGTGGGAGCGCGAGGCGTTCACCAAGCGCGATCGCAGCCTGGTCACGGTATCCGCCCTGGTGACGCTCGGCGCGGTGGAGCAGCTCGACTTCCACCTCGTCTTCGCCCGAGACAATGGTGTCACCGAGACGGAGCTGGTGGAGGCGATCACGCACCTCGCGTTCTACGTGGGGTGGCCCCGCGCGATGGCCGCGGCGGCTCGCGCCAAGGCGGTTTTCGCGGACACGGGCGAAACCCCGGCCTGACGCCCCCACTGTCGAGTCGTCCCCCTGAGCGCGACCTATAGACCGCGCTCAGAGGGACGACTCGGAAGATCGCCGGCTCAGGTCCGCGGCGGGAGCTGCAGTAGGCGGTCGTCTCCGTCCCGCGGTGAGCCGCGGCCGTCGGTGTTGTTCGTGAGCGCCCAGAGTGCGCCGTTCGGGGCGGCCACGACGTCGCGCAACCGGCCGAACTCGCCGGCGTACGCGGCCTGCGGCTGCGGATCCGGCGTCGTCGTGTCGAGCGTCCAGAGCCGCTCGCCACGCAGGCCAGCGACGTAGACGACGTCGTCGACGATCGCGATGCCGCTCGGACTGGCTTCCGACGGACGCCAGGTCACGACCGGATCGATCGCATCGGCTGCACCGGCGCGGCCCTCGTGATGGGGCCAGCCGTAGTCCCCGCCGGGCTGGATGCGGTTCAGCTCGTCCCAGGTGTCCTGCCCGAACTCGCTCGCCCACAGCGTGCCCGCACTGTCCCATGCCAGCCCTTGCACGTTGCGGTGCCCGAGACTGTAGACCGCGGTTCCGAACGGATTGCCCGGCGCGGCCCGGCCCTCGGACGTGAGCCGCAGGATCTTGCCGCCGAGATAGTCGGGGTCGCGGGCGCGATCGCGCTGCCCGGCGTCGCCGGTCCCGACGTAGAGCATCCCGTCCGGGCCGAACGCGATCCGCCCGCCGTCGTGGTTCGCAGCCCGGGGGATGCCGGCGAAAACGACCTCCGCCGTCGCGGGATCGAACCGCAGCGCGCCCGGATCGCCGGTGAGTCGCAGCCGCACCACGCGGTTGTCGGCTGAGGTCGCGTGATAGGCGTAGAGCCACCGCGTTCCGCCGACATCGTGGATCGCGATCCCGTTCAGACCCGCTTCGCCGCCCGAGACCACATCGGGAACCACGCCGACATCGTGCACGCCCGCGGTCGGGGTCCACTCCATGACGCGCCCGTCACCCCGCTGCGAGATGAGCGCCCCGGATCCGATCGGCACGACCGACCAGGGCGCCACGAGCCCGGTCGCCAGGACGGAGGGCGTGGTCGGCGCCGAGGGAGATGAGGGAGACGAGGGAGCCGAGGGCGTCGGGGTCGAGGAGGCGACGGGCCGGGTCGGAGCGCCCGTCACGGTCGGCGCGGTCGGTGCGCAGGCCGTGAGCGCGCCGCCCGCCAGCACGATCACGAGCAGTGCGCTGGCATGCGCCGAGCGCGCCGGCATGCGCTGTGCGGATCCGCTCATGGTCACCTCCCGTCGCCGGTGCGTCCTCTCAGGATCCTCGCCGTCCGGGGTTCCCGCCAGAGCCACGCAACCCGCGCCCAGGTCCGCCCCGGCGGGACCGCCCCACTTCCGAGTCGTCCCTAGGAGCGCATGCCATAGCGTCCGCTGACGGGGACGACGCGGAAATGGGGGAACACCACAGGGGAGTCGTCCCCAGGAGCGCACGTCATGGGGTCCGCTGACGGGGACGACGCGGAGTGGGGAGCCACGGGGACGACGCGGAAATGGGGGAGCACCACAGGGGAGTCGTCCCCAGGAGCGCACGCTATGGGGTCCGCTGACGGGGACGACGCGGAAAGTGGGGAGCCACGGGGACGACGCGGAAAGTGGGGAGCCACGGGGACGACTCAAAGTGGGGAGCCACGGGGGCAGCGCCCCGTGACGCGTCAGCTCGCGTCCCAGAGGGCGCGGTAGTAGGCGAGACGTTCGCGATCCGGATCCAGGCCGTACGCCTCGATGAGGAGGTCTTCGTATCCGGGACCGTAGTTCCACTCGGTGCTCATCGAGGCGACCGCGATGTCGGCCCAGCGGTCGGCGGTTCCGAGCGCGGCGAGGTCGACGTGCGCGATGCCGTGACCGGCATCGTCGAGCAGGGTGTTCGGCACGCACGCGTCGCCGTGGCAGACGACGAGTCGGTCGACCGGCGGCGCGGCGTGCAGGCGCTCCGGCACGACGATCCCGCGCTCCGCGGCGTTCACGATCCGGTCCTCGACGCTCCAGCTCCACGGGCATTCGCCGGCCGGGAGCGCGTCGTGCAGCTGTCGCAGCGCCGATCCGACGGCGCGCACGGCCAGCTCGGGCCGGGCGATCCAGTACGGATCCACGGCGCTGCGTCCGGGGATCGACGACGTCACGAGCCATTCGTGCGTGCGGTCCTCACCCTGGTCCAGGACGTGCGGCACGAGGGTCCAGGCGCTCGCCCAGCGCATCCGCTCCGCCTCGGCGCGCATCGACGCCTCGAGGTGCCGCGGGCCCCATTTGAGGTATCGCCCGTCGTCGGTGCGGAAGGTGAGCCCGCCGATCCCGTTCTCCCACACGGGAGTGAGGGCGGCGGATCCGGCCAGCGCCCTCACGCGGTCGGGAACCTTCACGTCGTCGACGGGGATGCTCATGGTTCCATCCTGCCCGCACGTGGGGGAGCACGTGAGGGAGCACGTGAGGCAGGGGGAGCCGACGACGCCGGCTCCCCCTGATCAGCGACCTGCGGTCGTCAGGGCGCCCGGCGACCCGTGACAGACCGGAGCAGCCAGGCGATCACGGCGAGGACGAGCAGTACCAGACCCACCCAGAGCAGGAAGTTCAGGGACTGCACGAGACCACCCGTGATGGCCAGGATGATGGCCACGATGATGATGATGACGAAGAGGATGTTCATGACGGACTCCTTCCACGTGCCGCAGGTGCGACCGCTGACCCACCGTAGGCAGCGACGGCCGCCGCTGCACAGGGGCTTGACGGCGGGGGCTTCCAGATGGCAAGGGGATCTCTCTTCACGCCGTGCCTCCCGCGAGACTCGCACGGGAGGCCGCGCTCCGGACGACGTCCAGGACATCGGCGACCGTGGGGTAGTGCCGTCTCTCGGCGACCGGTCGCAGCCAGACGACCTCGACCTCATCGGCGGAGACGCGGCTCACGCACGCGACCGTGTGCCTCGCGTCCGTGGGGTCGAAACCGTCGTCCAGGATCAGCCATTCGCTCTCGGTGAGCCGGCGCATCTCGAAGCGGGTCGGAGTCATCATCGACATCTCACTCCCATCGTTCACCGACGAGGATGAGCCCTTCATTGCCCGGCGTCACGGCTCTTGACAGCCTGGGCGACGGAGGGCTATCAGGCGCGTCTGTCCGCCGAAGCCGGACCCGTAGACAAACCATGCGCGAACGTCAAGCCCCTCGTCGATCCGGTGCGTCCTGTCTACCGTGCCGGGCATGAGCTACCGAATGACCGACCCACGCACCAAGTACCCTCCGCTGCCCGATCCTCCGGACCCGAACAACGATCAGCCAGGGCTGCTGGATGAGACGGAACCGCGTCCGGACCACGGTGAGGAGAGCTATCGAGGTTCCGGCCGTCTCCCCGGCCGCCACGCGCTGATCACCGGTGGCGACTCCGGCATCGGCCGGGCCGTCGCGATCGCCTTCGCGCGCGAGGGGGCGGATGTAGCGCTCAGTTATCTGCCCGAGGAGCAGCCGGATGCCGAGGAGACCGCGGAGTGGATCCGCAGCGCCGGGCGGCAGGCGACGCTGCTCCCCGGGGATCTGACGGATGAGCAGCAGTGCGCGGATCTGGTCGCGGACGCGGCGGAGAGCCTCGACGGTCTCGACATCCTCGTGCTGAACGCCGGATACCAGCGCAGCAGGGGCGAGGTCGACGAGATCCCCACGGAGGAGTTCGACAAGGTGATGCACACCAACCTCTACGCGCCCTTCTGGCTCGCGCAGGCCGCGCTGCCGCATCTTCACCCGGGATCCTCGATCATCGCGACCACCTCCATCCAGGGATACGACCCGTCGCCGGGGCTCTTCGACTACGCGCTCACGAAGGCGGCCCTGGTCGCTTTCGTGCAGATGCTCGCCGAACAGCAGGGCCCGCACGGCATCCGCGTCAACGGCGTCGCCCCCGGTCCCATCTGGACGCCCCTCATCCCTGCGACGGACTGGCCGGRGAAGCTGCCGACGTTCGGGGATGACACCCCGCTCGGGCGCGCCGGCCAGCCGGCAGAACTCGCGGGCGCGTACGTCTTCCTCGCGTCCGAGGACGCTTCCTACGTTTCCGGTGGAATCATCCCCGTCACCGGGGGGCGCCATCTCTGACCGGCGACGGCACGCGGCGGATGAGACCGCACCCGGCGGGACCCACGAAAGGAGCGGCGCCATGAATGAGGCGGAAGAGCAGACCGGTACGACCGAGACCACGACTCACGCGGACTGGGGGGCCGGGCGGCCCCGGCTGCTCGTCGCCTCTGCGACGAGCAGGTTCGTGTTCGACATCCCGGACGAGGACGTCGTCACGATCGGCTCGGCCGCGGACGCCGGCCTGCGTCTGCCGGACACGGATCCGGTGCACGCCGTGATCCGGCACGATTCCCACGACGAGTACGCGCTGGAGATGCGCGGGCCGGGGGAGACGAGCGCGAACGTCGAGAAGTCGGCCGAAGAAGAACGCAGGGCCGTCGAGGTCCTGCGCACCGGGGCGCGCTTCACCCTCGGGCCGTGGCGGCTCGTGTTCATGCGCGAGGAGTTCGCCGACCACGGCCGCCCTTTCGGTGGACGCGAAGGAGGGGAGTTCTCGGATCAGCAGGAGCAGCCGGACCGTCCCGACTACGCGCGACGGTCGCCGCAGGCGAGGGACGCCGCGCGGCACGAGGCCATGGCCGAGCAGCGCGATCTGGAGGAGCGACGCGACGCCGAGCGCTAGGGCGTGTCTCCTCATCGGTGATCGGTCGGTGACCGATCGACGCTGGGAATCGGATGCACCGACTACCGGGCCCGCCACTGGCGAAGCCCGGTGATCAGGGCTTCGAGCCCCAGATTGAATGCTTCGAGTGCGCGAGTTTTTGGCGCAGGCGCTTCCTGCAGGATGCGTTCCAGCACCGGGTAGCCGCCGATGTCCGGGCGCACCATTTCGACCGGTGCAACCAGGTCGAGTACGGAGCCGAGGACGAGGCTCTCCACCGAGGTTATGACCGCCATCACCTCGCTGGCGGGCCATCCCGCTGTGAGCAGCGCCCCGGCGACCGTCTCGTATTGCCGGATGAGATCGGGGCTCTGCACCGGGTTGGTGGCGAGCAGGGGAATCGTCTCGGGATGCCGCGCGAACGCGGCTGCATAGGAGCGGGCCCAGTCGGCGAGTGCCAGATCCCAGCTTTTCGTCGCGAACGAGGAGCAGTCGATGCTGGCGACGACCTTGGAACGGACCCGCTCGATGATGTACTGCTTGCTCGGCACGTGGCTGTAGAGCGACGGGGCGCTCACCCCAAGCCGCTTCGCAAGCGCGTTGAGCGTGAAATCCCCTGAGCGTTCCTCGGCGATGAGCTGCATGCTCATCTCGACGATGACCTCTTCGGTGAGGTGCGCGCGCGTGGTCCGTGCCATCTCGTCCCCCTTACCGGTATCGGACAGAACGCCTCTTGACAGAACCGCCTAGGAGGCCCATCCTAATGAAACTAGTGATTCCTAATCACATTAGGAATACCTATCAGGATTAGTCACTTCGCGAAGGAGCGAGATCATCGAGACGGTTGTCTTCCGCAATGCGATCATCTTCGACGGAGATCGCTTCGACCTTGCCGACGTGGTCGTCGCTGCCGGGCGGATCGAAACCAAGTCCGCTCCGTGGTGCGCTGTCGTCCCGTCGGACATTGAGGAAATCGATGCGACAGGGCGCACTCTGCTTCCGGGGCTGGTGGACGCGCACGCACATCCTCTTATCGCGGGTTCCGAGGCAGCGGGTTTGAGCGTGCGCGGCTGCCGCTCGGTCTCAGAAGTCGTCGACCGGGTCGGTGCGTACGCTGCGGCTCACCCCGCGCAGGGCTATCTGATCGGCGAGGGCTTCGAACTGTCAATCGCCGACGGTGGTCGGTTCTATGCTGCCGAGCTGGACGCGGTGGTGAGGGACCGCCCGGTCGCGTTGCGTTCGAATGACATCCATACGTACTGGGCCAACTCGGCGGCCCTGCGACAGGCCGGCATCGAGGCACAGACCCCAGACCCGATAGACGGCGTGATAGAACGCTTCGGCGACGGCACGCCGACCGGAACGTTGCGGGAGTGGGGCGCGTTCCAGGCTCTCCGGGCTTCGTTCCCTGCGTCTGCGGTCTCCGAACGTGCCGAGCAACTGCTCGCTGGACTGTCCGACCTCGCCCGATGGGGCATCACCTCCGCCCTCGACGCATGGGTAGACCCCGTCGACGTCGATGCGTACGTCGTGGCCGCGGAGAAGGGGCTGCCCCTGCGACTGGACATCGCGCTGCGCGCCGAACCGTCACGCTGGCGTGACCAGCTTGCGGAGTTCGCCCGCATCCGCGCCAGGCTCGCGTCCTTGCCCGACTCGGCACGACTAACGGCCACAACGGTGAAGTTCTTCGCCGACGGCATCATCGAAGGCGGGACTGCCGCCGTGCATGAGCCATACACGGGGTCGTCCTGCTGCGGGCTGCCGAACTGGCCTTCGGAAGAACTCGCCTCCGCTGTGCAGGCGTTCGACGCTGTCGGCTTTGGCATCCATATACACGCGATCGGTGACGCCGCAGTGTCCTCCGCGCTTGATGCGATCGAGGCCGTTCCCGGTGGAACCAAGCACGGCGCGGCCATCGCCCACGCTCAACTGSTCGCCGAGCGCGACCGCGTCCGGTTCGCGAGAACCGGGACGACCGCGGTCATGCAGCCGTACTGGGCGAAGCTCGACGACACGATCGTCCGGCTCACGCTGGGACGACTGGCCGACGGTCGCGATCTCGCGCAGTATCCCGTGCGCTCGTTGCTCGCGACCGGCGCCCCCGTCGCGTTCTCCAGCGACTACCCCATCAGCACAGGCGACCCGCTAGCCGGCGTCGCAGTCGCGATGACCCGCAATGAGATCGGTGACCCATCCGGGGCATGGATGCCTGACGAGCTCTTGACCCGGGAACAGGCACTTGCCGCGTACACCGTAGGTGCCGCTGGCATTACCCGTTCCGCCTCTGGCGACGGCCGGCTCGAGGTCGGCGCCATCGCCGATCTCACGCTGGTCGATACCGACCTCCGGACGGCGTCTCCCGCCGTTCTCCTATCCGAGCCCGCCCGCACCACATGGCTCGCTGGCGAGCGTCCCTTCATCGTCGCATGACCCGAACCTAGCGAGGCTGAGATGAGTACCCCACGCAGTGCCGCCGCCCCTCCGTTCCCGGAGAGCCCACGCACGTCGCCCGTCGCCACCGGTCCCGGCCCCATGAAGAGGGAGTTCACGCTGTGGTCCGCGTTCTCCCTCGCCTTCGTTTTCGTCTCGCCCATCGTGGCGATGTACGGCATCTTCGGCCTAGGGCTGCAGAGCATCGGTCCCGGGTTCTGGTRGGGTTGGGTCGTCACCCTGCTGGGCCAGCTGACCGTCGCGATCGCGTTCGGGGTGCTCGCCTCTCGCTGGCCCTACGCCGGCGGCGTCTACCAGTGGTCGCGACGTCTGCTCGGCCGCACCTACGGGTGGTTCGCCGGTTGGGCGTACTCGTGGGCACTCATCATCGCCCTCGCAAGCGTGTCCTACAGCGGCGCGCGCTTTGTGGCGCTGCTCGTGGGTGTCGATGCCGACAGCACGCTCGTCCTGACTCTGCTCGCGATCGGGCTGCTCGTGGTGACGTCGGCCGTGAACTTGATCGGCCGGACCGCGGTCAAGGTCGTGAGCACGCTATGCATCATCGCGGAGATCGTCGGCTCGATCGGGATCGGCATCTGGTTGCTGGTATTCGACCGGATCCAGCCGCCCAGCGTCATGTTCGACGGTCTCGCGAGCGATCCGGCAACACCCGCGATGATGACGCCGATCATGCTGGCGGTGGCGATCGCGGGGTGGACGTTCCTCGGTTTCGAGAGCGCAAGCAGCATCGCGGAGGAGGTTGAGAACCCGAAACGATCGGTGCCGATCGCGATTGTGGCCTCGCTCGTCGGCGTCGCGGCGGTAATCCTGTTCACGAGCTTCGCGATCATCCTCGCGATCCCCGACATCCCCTCTCTAGCCAAGAGCGGTGGAGATCCCGTCATTGCCGTCCTCACCCACCACTTCCCTGCACCGGTGATGGAGGGCATTCTCGCTCTTTTCGTTGTCGCATTCCTCGCGAGCCTGGTGGGGATCCAGGCGGCGGTTTCCCGGGTCATCTGGGCGAATGCGCGTGAGGGCGAGCTGCCAGGTGCGCGCTGGCTTTCCGGGTTGAGCGGCCCCAACAGGCTGCCCCGACGTGCGATCGTACTGGTCGGCGTGGTGTCGATCCTGCTCTTCCTGCCGTTGCAGAACCCCTACATCAACACCCTGCTCGTCGCCTTCACGACGGTCGGGTTCTACGTCGCGTTCCTCTTCCCCATCCTCGCTCTCGCGATCGCCCGACTCACCCGGAAGTGGCGCCCCGAGGGACGTCTCTTCCTCGGGCGCACCGGCCTCACGATGGCGTGGATCGCCCTCGCCTGGCTGCTCTTCGAGATCACAAATGTGCTGTGGCCGAGAGAATCGGCCGACCTGTGGTTCGTCAACTGGGCTCCGCTCATCGTCTCGGTCGGAATGGCACTCATCGGCGGAATCGTCATGCGCATGTCGCCCGCCTTCCGATCCTCGGCAACCCACATCGAACGCACGGAATCGGCCCCAGAGAAGCAGAAGGAGTACACAGAATGACTGGCTACTACCGTTGGCCCGAGATCGATGCCGCCCAGCTGCACCGCGACCGCTTCGCACGTGTGTCCGAGGTGATGCGCACCGCAGACCTTTCCGCGCTGCTGCTCGTCGCACCAGACAATATTCGGTACGCGACAGATTTCCGGGCACACCTGACCAACGAGTCAGAGTGGTTCACCGCAGTCGTCCGACGCGACGGCGACGTCGACGTCTTCGTGCCGTACGTCGACGAGGTCATCGATGCCCCGTTCGCCGACAAACCGTGGATCCAGTCCCTGCGGCCGCTGCCCTCATGGGCGCCCGTGACAGCGAACCCAGCAACCTGGACCCGAGACGTCTCGGCTGCCCTAGAGGGGCTCGCTGGACGGGTAGGTGTCGACGGGGTCGACCTCGGTCTGCTCACCCGCCTCGCTGCCGCACGGCCCGACGCCCAGTTCGTGTCGGTGTCGTACGAGCTACAAAAGATCCGCCGCCAGAAACTCCCCGCAGAGGTCGTGCTGCTGCGCGCCGCCTCACGCGTCAACGCCGGAGCGATGCAAGCAGCACTCTCGGCGGCGCGCATCGGCGGCACTGACCATGAGGTGCTCGCCGCCGCGATGCACTTTCAGCAGACGTCCGGTGCCGAGTTCGTCACGCACTCGGTCTGCAACCTGCGCAACGGAAGCGGTGACTGGTTCGCTGCAGGCCGCCGCTTCGCGGAGGGCGACCCGTTCTTCTTCGATATCGGAATGTACGGCCCAGGCGGCTACGGCTCCGACGCGGCAAGGACCGGCTTCGTCGGCGAACCAGCACCGAGCCTGCATCGCGCGCACGACACGCTGGTCGAAGCGCACGAGCTCGCCCAGTCACTCATCCGCCCGGGTGTCCGTGCGTCAGCCGTCCAGATCGAGGTCGAGGCGTTCCTGGCAGGGCACGGGCTCCGCGGCACGCCCTACGGCATCGGACACGGAGTCGGCCTGCGGATCTGCGAGCTACCCACGATCTTCGTCGCACAGTATCAAGACGAGGACGCAGTGTTCGAGGAAGGAGAAGTCATCGCGCTCGAGCCCGAAGCAACCCTCATCGAAGGCGACTGTGAGACCGTCATGAAGATCGAGGACAACTTCGTCGTGACGTCGACAGGTCTCGAACGCCTGACCGAAGTCCCCGCCGCGGATGAATTCGTCGCGGCTTCGATGGGATCGCCGGCATCGCCGGCGCCGCGGTGAGCGCTGCGGGATACCTCGTGAGTCGGACGTCGACGCCGTTGATCGCTATGGCACTCGGCATCGTACCGATCTGGCTGTTCCTCGGTGTGAGGCAGTCGCGAACCGTCAATGGAGCGCTCGTGTGGGACTCGAGTTTCAATCTGCTCGGCGTCATTCTTGCCGGCATCGGTCTGGCGATGGCGGTCAAACTTCTATGGACGGACGGCCCGTGGGCCAAGCGCTGGTGGCTCCGTACCGTCCTGGCCACGCTCGCTGCGGTGATCTGCCTGCTGCAATTTGGATACTCTCTCGGGCTCGGTCTGGTGCATTAGACGTGGCCGGCCATGCGGCTGTGACGTTCGCTGTCGCGACGTTCCGGGCCGGTTGTGGCCCAGGAGAAGGACGAACGACGACTCGGTCTCGGGAGGGGGCATGTGGAAGATGGGGAATGTGCGTGTCGCAGGGGTGCGGGCGATGATGTTCGGCGACAAGGTAGAGGGGCGGCTGTAGGCGCCGCGGCCGGGAACCGTGGCCCTCGCCGAGGGCCTTACGGAGCCATGACGAGGCGTCGCCGCACACGCTACGGCGTGCTGCTCTCGCGGTGATGGCAGCCGAGTTCGGGGTGCTGATGGCAGTTCCATACGGAGGAAATTGACATGATGACTGTCCGCTCGTGGAGATCTCTTCTGGGCACGGCTRCTGTTCTCGTTAGTGCCTCCCTCATGCTGAGCGGCTGCTCTGGGGGAACGGGTGCCATACCCCCTGTTGACTTCGGCTCCAGGCCGACACTGTCGGCTGCCATCGAGAAGTACGATTCGATGCTCGAGGAGATGAAGAGTGAGGTCTCGAGTTCTTTCGGCGGAGTCGACTGGACCGAGTTTCAGCAGGGCGCCACGATCGACGTGGATACCCCGCGCGAATCCGCCGCGGTCGTGAACTACTCCAGCGCCGCATGGGAGGCAAATCTGGCGGTGCGCGGAGACGAGCGCGACGAGGCCCTCCGTGTACTCGACCGGGTCGGCTCGAAGTACGGATTCGACGACCCCCAGATCGTGCAGGAGTCCGAGGACCACTTCGAAGTGACCGGAACAGACAGCCTCGGCGCACATTACGAGTTCAGCAGCGGGAACAAGACGACGCTGGCATACGTGACTGGGCTACATCTCAAGGAGTGACGTCCTTCGCTGACGAGCGACCATTCCCTGCGAGGCGGACCGTTCGAGCCGGCCACGAGGAGACACGCGCGCTAGTCGACCTCCTCCTGCTGAGTGTGGATGAACGTGCGGTCGCCGTCGCTGAGCCGCGCCGACGGATCCACCTCCTCGCCGACGATCCGCTCGATCTCCTCGCGGACCTCGTCGGGCACGACCCCGTCATCCGCCTCCTCCAGCCTCTGCTTGGAGCGGGCGGACAGTCGGGGCCACCACTGGTGGACCTCGGGCAGCAGATGGATCTCGGGAACCATGATCTTCTCCTTCTCCTTCTCACCGCCGGAAGTCAGTGCGGTGTGGTGTCATGACGCTCCTCCTGGGGCCACGGTAAGGGCGAGCGCGGCCTGGCGCCCGGGGGTTCCGGTCACGGACGCGGCGACGTATCATCACAGCGCGGTGCGCGCCGGCGGGCTCGCGTCGTTTTGCAGACCATGATGGTGGGGGGCGATACGCGGGGAAGAACCAGGGAGACAGAACGACATGGGCAGATTCAGCTACGAGGGCCAGACGCATGCGGATCTCGACGACCGCGCTCTGGCCCACGTGCAGATGGTGGTCGCCAACAAGCTCCGCCGCGGAGAGCCCTTCTACTTCACCTGGAAGGACGACCCGAGCATCGGGCACGGCCGCACCTCCGTCTGGATCCACCCCTCCTGCACCATGGTCTTCACCTATCACGGCGGACGCCGCCCGCCCCTGAACCGGCTGTGGATCGAAGCGCTCAGCCAGCTCGCGAACACTCCGGGCGGTCTCCGGCTGATCCCCGAGCCGACACAGGTCGATGAGATGCAGTTCGACGACAGCGGTCACATCCAGTGACGCAGGGCTGAACGGGCCGGGCCGTCAATCCGACGGCTCGCCCCGCCCTGGGGCGTCGTCGCTTTCGCGCCGTTCCGGCGTCGCCGCTCCGCCCGTGCCGTAGGGATCCTCCCCTGGCTTCGCATAGGGATCGTCCGAATCCTCCGGTGCACGATGCCTCGTGGTGGGCTCCGTGCGGGGATGCCGCGTCCCTGGGTCGTCGTCCGGATCCCCGTCCCACTCGCTGCCCTCCGCGACGCGCTTGCGGTCGGCATCCTCCTCGGGCTGCCCGGGTTTCTCGGGACCCGCGTGATGCACGTTCGGCGGCAGCAGTCCCTGGTCGTCGATCTCGCTCATGGCTCTCTCCTCTGCTGATCGTGGTCTCGGTCCAGGGTCCGCGATCGCCGAGTTCGCGACGAGGGCCTTGACAACGCCGTCACTGCCTCGTCGGTCCGCTCCTGCCCGCGCTGAGTGCGTCGGATCCGAGAATGTGCGGGGATCGCCCAGATCGCCACCGCGCCCGCCAGCGCGATCCCGCCGGCGGCCCACGCTGCTGCCACACCGAGGACGACGTCGAAGACGAAGACCGCCACGCCGACCGCGAGCAGGGTGACGAGAAGGAGCAGAGCGACCAGGATCCGCGAGCCGGTCGTGACGAGCCGGCGATCCGGGTCCCGGGAGGGACGTTTGCGGTGCTGTACGACGGGCAGGAGCCCGAGCAGCGTCGCGGCGCATGCGAGGACGACCAGCGCGAGATAGATCACGCGCGCGTGCCGGGGAAGGCTCCTGAACGTCGGCTGGAACGCCACGGAGAGCAGGAAACCGGAGATGATCTGCGTCCCGGTCTGCGTGACCCGCAGCTCCTGCAGTATTCGCTCCCAGTGCTGCGAGACGTCGGCTCCTGTGTCGGTGCGGTCTTCCATGTCTTCAGGGTCTTCGTCACCCGCGTCGGCGCGCCAGTGGCTTGACGGGCGGCGGGTCGCGTGCCAGGGCTCCGGCGTCGTTGTCAACCCCGTGGTCCGCGTCGGGGCGGCTTCGTAGCGTGGCGAGTTACCGACCGACCGCACCACGACCGAAGGAGGACGACATGCCCCGTCAACCGGAGCTCAAGGATCCGGAGCTGTACGAGAAGCTGCGCGACGAGGGGAACTCGAAGGAGAAGGCGGCCCGCATCTCCAACGCGGCGGCGAAGGAGGGGCGCAGCGCTGTCGGCCGTCGCGGCGGCGAATCCGGCTCGTACGACGACTGGACCGTCGAAGAGCTGCGCCACCGCGCGAAGGAACTCGGCCTGCGGGCCACAGCTGTGACGGCCGCGGGCGCAGGGCCGTAGGCTCGCATCGACGACGATCCCCGCCGTCCGTGCCGCCGGATCCCTGATCCGCGCGTGCGCAGCGCGTGCGGGGTGAGACGCAGACTCACGTAAGCTGAGACTCAGTCGCAGGTCTTGAAAGAGACCGTGCCGTCTCACACGGAACAGAGCTGTTCGAAAGGAGTGGGCAATGCAGATCCAGGGATCCGGAGCCCTTGTCACCGGCGGTGCCTCGGGGCTCGGCCTCGCCACCGCGCGCCGCCTGGCCGCCGCCGGCGCGACCGTCACGATCATCGACCTGCCGAGCTCGAAGGGCGCGGAAGTCGCGGCGGAGCTGGGCGGCGTCTTCGCCCCGGCCGACGTGACGAACCCGGCGGAGGTCGCTGCGGCCGTCGCCGCCGCCCAGGCCGCGGCACCGCTGCGCATCGTGGTGAACTGCGCCGGCATCGCCCCGCCCGCGAAGGTCCTGGACCGCGACGGCAACCCCGCCGATCTCGCCGGCTTCGAGCGGATCGTCCGGATCAACCTCGTGGGAACGTTCAACGTGATCTCGCAGGCCTCCGCCGTCATCTCCAAGAACGAGCCCCTCGATGGCGGTGACCGCGGCGTCATCGTGAACACGGCGAGCGTCGCGGCGTTCGACGGGCAGATCGGGCAGCCCGCGTACTCGGCGTCGAAGGGCGGCGTGCACGCGATGWCGCTGCCGATCGCGCGGGAACTCGCCCGCTATGGCATCCGCGTGTGCACGATCGCCCCCGGGATCATGGAGACCCCGATGCTCGCGGGGCTGCCGCAGGCCGCGCAGGACTCGCTCGGCGAGCAGGTGCCCTATCCCGCCCGCCTCGGCCGCCCCGACGAGTACGCGTCGCTCGTGCAGCAGATCGTCGAGAACGGCTACCTGAACGGCGAGACCATCCGCCTCGACGGCGCGATCCGGATGGCGCCGAAGTAAGGCGGATCCGGATGGCGCCGCGCTGGGCGCCTCCTTCTCCGTTCCGGTCGCGAATATTGCCGTTCTGAGGGCGCGAAAGCGGCAGATATCGCGACGGGAGCACACAGCTGACAGCCCCACGAAACTGAGGAAGACATGACCGAGACCGCGTTGTCCGACGACAGGCCCCTCGCGGGCAAGACCATCCTGATGTCCGGCGGCAGCCGCGGCATCGGCCTCGCGATCGCTCTGCGCGCGGCGGCCGACGGCGCCAACATCGCGCTGCTGGCGAAGACGGACACGCCGCATCCGAAGCTCGAGGGCACGATCCACACCGCCGCCGAGCAGATCCGCGCGGCAGGCGGCCGGGCGCTGCCCATCCTCGGCGACGTGCGCGACGACGAGAGCGTGACCGAGGCCGTGCTGAAGACCCAGGGCGAGTTCGGCGGCATCGACATCGTCGTCAACAACGCGAGCGTGATCGATCTGTCCGGATCCCTCGACCTCGCCGCCAAGAAGTACGACCTCATGCAGGACGTCAACGTGCGCGGGACGTTCATGCTGTCTCGCGCCGCGGTACCGGTGCTCAAGGACGCGCCGAACCCGCACATCCTGTCGCTGTCGCCGCCGCTCAACATCACGCCGCGGTGGCTCGGCGCGCACACCGGGTACACACTCGCGAAGTACGGCATGACGATGGCGACGCTCGGCCTCGCGGCCGAGTTCGCGAACGACGGCATCGCCGCCAACACGCTGTGGCCGCGCACGACGATCGCGACGGCCGCGGTGCAGTTCGCGCTCGGCGGCGACCGGATGATGAAGGTCAGCCGCACGCCCGAGGTGTATGCCGACGCCGCGTACGCGGTGCTCGCCCAGCCGGCTCGCGAGTACACCGGGCAGACGCTGATCGTGGAGGACGTGCTCGAGGCCGCGGGTGTCACGGACTTCTCCGGCTACGCCGCCGTCCCAGGGACCCCCGACGACCAGCTGTTCCCGGACATCTTCCTGGACTGAGGCGGATCGTGATCCCTCGGCGGAGAACCGGATCGCGATCTGTCGGCGGGCGTGAGAAGCGCGGCTCAGCGCCAGGACTCGATGGCGTCCTTGGAGTCCTTCAGCCCGAGGCCGGTGGCCTCGCGCAGCAGCTTGATCGCCGAGATCTTCTGACCCGCGGCGATCAGGCGGCCGATCTCGGCGCGCACATTCGGGTCGAGGTGTGCGACCGCGTCGGAGGGGGACGGCTGGCCGGCGTAGGAGGGCGCTCCGGCAGGGCGGGAGTCTGATCGGGCGAGCGAGACGGGCGTCGGGTCCATCGTGCCCGATGAGGTCGGAACCCAGGCGTCGATCTGATCCTTCGCCTCCCGCAGAGAGAGGCGGGAGTGCTCGCGCAGCACCTTGATCGCCGAGATCTTCTGCTCGCCGGCGACCAGCGCGTCGATCTCGGCGATGACGGATGGGGTGAGCGGGCCGGGAGTCACAGGCCGCGGGTCGCGGCGCGCAGGGAGGGAGGAGGCCGCAGCGGGCGTCGCGGATGACAGCGTCGCGGATGACGGCGTCGCGAAGTCGGTCCCCAGCGGCTCCGGCGCCTTGGGTCGGATCGCGCGAAGGGTCACGGCGATGACGATGAAGAGGATGACGATCACGCAGGCGAGGAGGATCCAGATCCAGAGGTCCATGCCGCCAGCGTACGGGGCGGATCCGCGGGGCCGTGCCCAGCGCCTTCGCACCTTGCAGGCTCTACCCTGGAAGACATGTCCGAGACTCCTGCGTCCGCCCGCTCCGGCGCGCCCGCGACGCGCACCGCCCAGGTGCGCCCCGCCACCGAAGGCTGGACGCAGAAGAAGGACGCCGAGGGGCGTCCGCTGCTGCAGTTCGCCAGCCCCAAGCGGGGCAAGCCCCCGGTGCACCTCGCCGATCTCACGCCGACCGAGCGTGTCGAGAAGGTGAAGGAGCTGGGGCTGCCCGGCTTCAGGGCCAAGCAGCTCGCGACGCACTACTTCACGCATTACACCTCGGATCCGGCCCATATGACGGATCTGCCCGCAGGTCAGCGCGATGAGCTCGTCGCGGGCATGCTGCCGCCGTTGCTCACCGAGGTCCGGCGCCTGGAGACCGATCGCGGCGACACGATCAAGTTCCTCTGGCGCCTGCATGACGGTGCGCTCGTCGAGTCGGTGCTCATGCGCTACCCCGGCCGCATCACGCTGTGCGTGTCGAGCCAGGCCGGCTGCGGCATGAACTGCCCGTTCTGCGCCACGGGTCAGGCCGGGCTCACGCGCAACATGTCGACGGCCGAGATCGTCGAGCAGATCGTGCGCGCCAACCGCCTCATCGCGGAGGGGGGCCTCGGCGGCAAGAAGGCCGACGACCACTCCATGGAGCGCGTGTCGAACATCGTGTTCATGGGGATGGGCGAGCCGCTCGCGAACTACAAGCGCGTGATGGATGCCGTGCGCAGAATGGTTGCGCCGCAGCCGGACGGCCTCGGGATGAGCGCCCGTGGCATCACCGTGTCGACGGTGGGCCTGGTCCCGGCGATCAACAAGCTCGCCGACGAGGACATCCCCGTCACGTTCGCGCTCTCCCTGCACGCGCCGGACGACAAGCTGCGCGACGAGCTGATCCCGGTCAACTCGCGCTGGAAGGTCGACGAGGCGCTCGACGCGGCCCGCCGCTATTTCGAGAAGACCGGGCGCCGCGTCTCGATCGAGTACGCGCTGATCAAGGACATGAACGACCACGCCTGGCGCGCCGACCTGCTCGCGGAGAAGCTCAACGCGCGCGGTCGCGGCTGGGTGCACGTGAACCCGATCCCGCTGAACCCGACCCCCGGCGCCTATGGCGTCCGCTGACGGGGACGACTCGGAAGTGGGGGAGCGGAGCGGGGTCAGTTTCGGGGAGTGCGCAGGCGGCGCAGGCTGCCGGAGCCTTCGATGAGCTCGGACCAGGAGGTGACGTCGACCGCGCATTCGGCGATCGCGCACGTCGGGAACTCCACGAAGGATCCGGTGAGTTCGGCGACCGCATCCGCCATCCCGGGGTTGTGGCCCACCAGCATCGCGACCTCGACGTCATCGGGGAGGGTGGACGCGATCCCGAGGATCGTTCGGGCGGACGCCGCGTAGAGCGCGGGCTCCTCGACGACGGCGAGCCCGAACGCCGCCGCGTAGGCGTCGGCCGTGCTGCGTGCGCGAACCGCGGTGCTCGATACGATCCGGCGCAGACCGTCGTTGCGCAGGCGCCGGCCGTCCCGGCCTAGGCCCGCACTGTCGTCGCGCAGGCCCGCGCTGTCCTCGCGCTGCTCCGCACCGTTCTCGCGCGAGCGCCCGCCGCCCCCGCTCCGGCCCACGCCGTCCTCGCGGAGGCGCCGGGCCATCGCCGGGGCATCCCGGCGGCCGCGCGCGTTCAGCGGCCGGTCGTGATCGCGCAGATCCGCGGTGCCCCAGTCGGACTTCGCATGGCGCGCCAGCAGCAGGGTCTTCATGGCCCCCAGCGTGCCACCAAGGACCCGCCGACGCACGCCCCCACTTCCGAGTCGTCCCCATGAGCGGAGCCCCTGGCGTGCGCTCGCGGGGACGACGCGAAAGTGGCGCGTGCGCGCGGTACCGCTACTCCGAGTCGTCCCCGTGAGCGGAGCCCCTGGCGTGCGCTCGCGGGGACGACGCGAAGGGAGGAGGCTGCTACGGCCGGGCGCCGAGCAGCTGCGGGCGCACCTCGGCCAGCCGGGCCTGCAGCGCTTCGAGGAACGCCGCGATCGCGGGCTGATTCAGTGCCTCGGGGCGCGCGATGAGCCAGTACGGCAACCGCTCGTCGATCGCCTCGGGCAGCACGCGCACCAGATCCTCGTGCTGATCCGCGAGGAATGCGGGCAGCAGCCCGTAGCCGGCACCGCCGCGGGTCGCGTCGACGTGCACGTATACGTTGGTGCTCGCGACGGCGTCGAGCATTCCCGGAACCGCCCGCCGTGCATCGTCCAGGGAGTCGACGTGCAGCATCGACTCGATGAAATAGACGAGGGGCTGCCCGGCCAGCTCCTCCGGATCCTGGGGCACCGGGTGCTCGCGCAACCAGTCGCGGCTCGCATACAGGCCGAGCGCGTAGTCGGCGAGGTGGATCGCGCGCGCTCTCCGCACCTGGGGGCGCCCCACCACGACCTCGAGGTCGGCGCCCGCGCGCTGATGCGAGGCCTGCCGGGTGCCCGTGATGAGCTCGAGCCGCACGTCGGGGTGCGCGCGGCGCAGGGCCGCCATCGCGGGAGCGGCCACGAATCCGCTGAAGCCGTCCGTCGCGGACAGTCGGATCAGCCCGCCGACCCGCGTCGCGTCTCCGCCGTCCAGGCGTCCGAGCGCGCGCTCCACGCCCTCGGCCGCGGCGAGGGCCCGCGAGCCGAGCGGAGTCAGCTCCCATCCCGCACCCTCGCGTGAGAGCACTCGTCCGCCCAGCTGCGCCTCGAGGGCGGCGATGCGGCGCGCGACCGTGGTGTGATTGAGCCCGAGCTGCTGCCCGGCGGCGGTGAACCGGCCGCTGCGCGCCACGGCGAGCAGCACGAGCAGGTCGTCTGCGCTGAGCGGCGGTGCGGGGAAGTGCGCGTCCATCTGTGCAGTTTTGCATAGCCGGATCCCCTTCCGTCGTGCGCGAGGGTGAACTACCGTGCAGGCATGGCAGCGCAGCGATCCCCGGCACCCGATACCGACCTCCGGGGGCGCACCGCCCTCGTCACAGGAGCCGGAAGCGGCATCGGGGCCGCGTGTGCGAGGGCGCTCGCGCGGGACGGCGCGCACGTGCTGCTGCTGGATCGCGATGCCGAGGGGGCCGCCGTGGTGGCCGCGGAGATCGGTGGCGAGGCCCTGACGATCGACCTCGGCGACCTCGATGCGCTTGCAGCGCGGACCTTCGACGCCGACATCCTCGTGAACAACGCGGGGCTGCAGACCGTCGCGCCCATCGTCGATTTCGACCCTCGGATGTTCCGCCGGATGCTCGACATCATGGTCACCGCGCCGTTCCTGCTCATCCGCGCCGTGCTCCCCGGGATGTACGCCCGCGGGTGGGGGCGGATCGTCAACATCAGCTCCGTGCACGGCCTGCGCGCGAGCGAGTACAAGTCGGCCTATGTCACCGCCAAGCACGCACTGGAGGGACTCTCCAAGGTGRCCGCGCTCGAGGGCGGCCCGCTCGGGGTCACGAGCAACTGCATCAACCCGGGATACGTCAACACGCCCCTCGTGCAGAAGCAGATCGCGGATCAGGCCCGCACGCACGGCATCCCTGAGGCCGAGGTGATCGAGAAGGTCATGCTCGTCGAGTCGGCGATCAAGCGGCTGCTCGAGCCCGACGAGGTGGCGGATCTGGCCCGTTGGCTCTGCGGTCCGACCGCTGCCTCGGTCACCGGCGCGTCGTACACGATGGACGGCGGATGGAGCGCGCGGTGACCTGACCCGCCGCGCCCCTGACCACCTCTACTTCCGCGTCGTCCCTGTCAGCGCACCCCATAGCGTGCGCTGACAGGGACGACTCAGGGATGGGGGCGGCGCTTCGGATCCGGCGGGCCGGGTCAGAAGGTGACGGTCGCGGGCGCGGGCGATGCCTGCGTCGGGGTCGCGTTCTTCGCATCGCGGGCGCCGTCGGCCGCACCGAGCCGCGCCGCACGATCGAACCAGGCCTCGATGCGCGCGGGGGAGGCGTCCTTCACGCCGAGCATCCGCGTGGTCCGCACGTCGTGGATGCCGCAGAAACGCATCGTTGCACGGGTGACGTGCGTCTGCGCCGGCAGGCCGGTGATGGGGGCGTAGTACCAGGGCGTGTCCGCGAGCAGCATCAGTCGGCCGTGCGGCGCGGTCAGCAGGCCCTCGGGCAGTCCGGAGGGGCGGTATCGGTACTCCTGCTGGGGAAGCAGGCTCCGGTCGAAGAAGCCCTTGAGCAGCGCGGGCACGGATCCCCACCAGAGCGGCGTCGCGACGACGATCGTGCGGGCCGCGTGCAGGGCCTCCCGTGCCTCGACGAGGTCGGGTTCGAGCGTCATGCGCTGGCGATAGCCGAAACGCAGGCTCGGATCGAAGGCGAGATCGCGCAGGGCGAGCACGCGCGCATCGCCGTGCGCCTCGGCGTATCGGCGGGCGAGCGCGGCGGTGAGGGAACGGGCGTCGGGGTGGCCGTCGATGACGAGGGCGGCGGACATGCGGTCTCCTATCTTGACACTGTCAACTATGTTGGACACTGTCAAGATAGGAGAGGATGTTGCTCGTGTCAAGTTCACGATCCGGATATCACCACGGCGATCTGGCGCACGCGCTCGAGACCGCGGCGATGCAGCTGCTCGCGGAGAAGCCCGCGCAGGAGATCAGCCTGCGCGAGGTCGCGCGCGCCGCGAACGTGAGCCACAACGCGCCCTATCATCACTTCGCCGACCGGAACGGCCTGCTCAAGGCGATCGCCGAGCGCAGCATGGCGGATCTGCTCGCGCGCGTGCGGGAGGCGATCGCCGCGAGCCCTGATGCGAGAGCGGCGCTGCGGGACGGCGGTGGCGCCTACATCCGTTTCGCGGTCGAGCACCCGAACGCCTTCGACGCGATCTACGATCCGACCGTGTGCGTGCCGGGCTCGCCCACCGAGACGATGGCACCGCTCATCGACGGCCTCGAGGACGCGCTGGGGGAGGCCGCCATCGCCGCAGGTCTGGACCGCGCGCAGGATGCGGTGGGCTTCYGGGGTCTGGTGCACGGCCTCGGCACGCTCTGCGCCGCCGGGCATTTCCCGATCGAAGTCGCCCTCGCCGGATACGCGAGCGCCGTCGATCGCATGCTGCCCGCCTCGTCCGTCTGACGCCCCGCGGATCCGTTCCTTCAGCGTCCGAGCCCCCTCCACGTCCGGGTCGTCCCCATCAGCGCACCCCATGGCGTGCGCTGATAGGGACGAGGCGAAGGTGGAGGGTCCATAGGGGGCACCTCGGATCCGCCCGGCCCACGCCCAGGGTTCGCCCACCGCTCTTACAGGCGGGTTTTCGTACGGTAGGGGGATGTCCTATTCCGCCCACCGCCCCGGCCGTATGGATTCCCAGGGCCGGATCGCCTTCGACGTCGATGGACAGCCCGACCCCGCGAACCCCGCCGACCCGACCGCCGAGGACCCGTTCATCTTCGTGCGCGACTACACGCCGACCGGATCCGATCCCGCAGCCGGATCCGCTGCCGAGGCCGTGACGGCTCCGATCGATCCCGTCGTGCCGCCGCGCCCGCCGGTGCCGGAGACCGAGCCGACGCTCGATGCGGAGCCCGAGCCCGCGACCCGGATCGAGGACCTGTTCGCCGCGGCCGATGCGCCGACGGCGCAGCCGACTCCGGAGCCGGAGCCGCTCCCGCAGCCGACTCCGGCGCTGACCTCGGTCGTCGAGCCCGTCCCCGTCGTCGCGCCCGCACCGATTGCCGCCAATCCCCCGAAGCAGCCCAAGCCCCCGAAGCCGCCCAAGCAGCCGCGCGAGCCCCGTCCGCAGGGCTGGTTCTGGCGCAGGCTCGCGATCCTCGGCGGCGCCGACGGCACGATCCTCGATCGCGTCCCCACCGAGCAGCCGCGCTTCGTGCAGATGTTCTTCGTGCTGGCCGGCACCGCGCTGGTGTCGGCGCTCTCGATGCTGTTCGCCCTCACCACGGGCGTGCAGGTGCTCGTCTGGCTGGCCGTGCCGCTCGCGATCGTCTGGGCGCTGCTGATCTTCAACCTCGACCGCTTCCTCACCTCGACCATGCGCTCGACCCGCAACCTCTGGCGGCTGCTGGGACTCGCGATCCCGCGTGTGCTGATGGCGGCGATCATCGGGTTCGTCGTGGCCGAGCCGATCGTGCTGCAGGCATTCCACAACGACATCGCCCGTGAGGTCACCGCGACCAACCTGGTGCAGGCGCAGTCCGACCAGAAGGCCGTGACCAGCGGCCCCGAGAAGAAGGCGCTCGACGCCGCCTCGGCCCGCCTCGCCGACCTGCAGAACCAGGCATCGACCGGCATCGTGAAGGGCACGTCGAGCGACTCCGCCTCGCAGAAGGCGGCGCAGGACACGGTCACCAAGATCACCGCTCAGATGACGGACCAGCAGAAGGTCATCGACCAGGCCCGTGCGCTGTACCAGTGCGAGCTGACCGGACAGGGCGCCGGCACGGTGCCCGGCTGCACCGGAGTGCAGGGCGACGGCGCGAGCTCGGGCGCCGCGAAGTCGCAGCTCGACCAGGCGCAGCAGACCTACGACGCGCTCGCCGCGCAACTGCGCCAGGCCAACACCGATCTGGAGTCCGCGGACAGCTCATCGAAGACGGCGACCTCGGCCACCGAGGCCCAGAACCGCCAGCAGGCGAAGGACCAGATCCCCACCGCCGAGCAGGCGTACAAGACCGCGCTCGACGCATACAACGCACGGGCCGCGTCCGTGGCGGGCACGAACGCCGGCGCGGTCGGACTGCTCAGCCAGATCTCTGCGCTGGACCGCCTCTCCGCGAAGGAGCCCGTGCTGGGCTTCGCGCATTGGCTGATCGCCGCGCTGTTCTTCATGATCGAACTGCTGCCGGTCATCGTGAAGGTGCTGACGAGCTGGGGCGACCCGTCGCTCTACGAGAAGGCCGAGACGATCGCGAAGCAGGTCGAGCTCGACCGCGTCACATCCAAGGGCTACCGAGACCGCGCCGCGATCATCGCCGAAGAGGCGAAGCACCGCGCCTTCGCCGACGCGCACGAGGCCGAGACGGCTGCCGCGGCGGCTCCTTCGCCCGCACCTGTGACCGCGGCGGATCCCGCACCCGCACCCGCGGTCGCGACGGATCCCGCGCCCGCGACTGCGCCGGTCCCCGCCACGTCTGCGGTGCCGGCTCCCGCCACAGCGCCGGGCGCGGCCGACGGGGTGCCGACAGAATCCGGCGACGTTGTGCGAGCAGAATCCGGAGAGCACGCCCCTGGGCACCTCGCCGCTGCGCCGTCCGCGCGATCCTGGCCGGTGCCGTCGCACCCGGGCGTCGCCTCCGCCCACCCCGACACGGCCCGCGTCTGACGCCCGCAGACGTCTCCCAACCTCGTTCCCGTCGCAAAGTCTGCCGTTCTGAAGGCGCTTGAGCGGCAGAAATCGCGACGGGAACACAGGGATCCGACAAGAACCGCGACGGGAACGGGAATCGCGACGGGAACCGGAACGGGGAACCCGGGGAGGCGGAGGGGCTACTCCTTGACGGAGCCCGCCGTGAGGCCGGCCACGATCCAGCGGCTGGCGACGGCGAAGAGCACCATGGTCGGCAGGATCGTGAGCACGGCGGCGGCCGACATCGAGCCCCAGTCCACGTTGAAGGTGGAGATGAAGCTGTTCAGCGCGGCCGGGACCGTGCGGTTCTCCTCGGACTGCATGAGCACCACCGAGAGGAACAGCTCGTTCCAGCAGTTCACGAAGTTGAAGATGAACGCGGCGATGATCCCCGGCGTCATGACCGGCACCAGGATCCGGAACAGCGCGCCGAGCCGGGAGCAGCCGTCGATCATCGCCGACTCCTCGAGCGCGTCCGGCACGTTCTCGAAGAAGCCGCGCAGCATCACGGTCGAGAACGGGATGCACACGGCGATGTAGACGAGGATCAGGCCGGGCTTGCTGTCCACCAGACCCAGGTCGGTCATCATCGTGTACAGCGGCCCGAGCGCGATGAACGCCGGGATCATCTGGGTCAGCAGGAAAGCGATGAGCACCGCACCCTTGCCGCGGAATTCGAACCGCGAGATCACGTACGAGCTGAGCAGCGCGATGAGCGTCGACGTGGCGCCCGCGATGAGGGCGACGACCGCGGAGTTGGCCAGGAACACCCCGAAGTTCGCGTCGGAGAACAGCTTGGCGTAGTTCTGCACCGACGGTTCGGAGGGCCAGTACTCGATCGGGAAGCGGTTGACGGTCTGCGGTGATTTGAACGACGTCAGCACGATCCAGTACAGCGGGAACAGCGTGATCAGCAGCCAGAGCGCGAGCCCGACCACCTTGACGACGCCGCCGACGGTGATCCGGGAGCGGGAGGAGCGCGCCGGGCGCGAGGAACCCGTGCGCCCGGTCGTCAGGGTCATGGTGGCGCTCATCGTCTGGCCTTCCTCATCGCGAAGAGGTAGAACGCGCAGAACACGAACAGCACCGCGACGACGATGAGGCCGATCGCGCTCGCCGTGCCGTAGTTGCCCTGCTGCGTGAAGTTGATCATCCAGGTCGTGATGATGTGAGTCCGGTTCGCCGGCCCTCCTCCCGTCATCGCCCAGATGATGTCGGGGAAGTTGAAGATCCAGATCACGCGCAGCAGCACGGTGAGGAACAGGGTCGTGGAGATGTACGGGATCACGATCGAGAAGAGCTGCCGCGCCTTGCCTGCGCCGTCCAGGCTCGCGGCCTCGAGCACTTCGTCCGGCACGGACTGCAGAGCGGCGAGGATCATGATCGCGAAGAACGTCACGCCGTACCAGATGTTCGCGACGATCACCGCGAACATCGCGAGCTTCGGATCGGCGAGCCACGGCAGCGGCGCCGAGATGAGGTGCGTCTTCATGAGCAGGTCGTTGATCACGCCGAACTCGGCGTTGAACATCCAGCGGAACAGCATCCCGATGAGGAATCCGGACACGGCCCAGGGGAAGAACACGAGCGCCTGGTAGACGCCGCGGAAACGGAACCGCTGACGCAGGGCCAGAGCGAGGAGGAACCCGATCACGAACTGCGGGACCAGGGATCCGATCACCCACAGCACGGTGTTGCCCGCGACGGTCGGGAAGACAGGGTCCGAGAGCACCTTCACGAAGTTGTCGAAGCCGACGAACGGCGTGGAGGTGAGATCCCAGAGGTTGTAGTCCAGGAACGCCATGCGCGCGCCCTGAAGCATCGGCAGATACGTGAACCAGCACACGAACACGATCGCGGGCGCGAGGAAGGCGAGAATCGTGAGAGCGTGCCGGGCGCGGAACGTGGTGCGGCGGCGCCCCGCGCCCGTAGGGGCGGGATGCGGCCGCGCAGGCCGAGCGGCCCGGCCGGACGAACCGGCCGGGCGCTCGGTGGCGGAGGTCGAGGTCACGACATCAGCCCTTCTTGTACTTCGCAGTCCAGTACTGGTCCCACGAGGTGAGCAGTTCCTTCGTGCTCATGTTGCCGAGCAGTACGCTCTGCACGTCCTGATCGGACTTCTGGATCCACTCCGTCCACCAGGCGACGCCGCGGGGCTGCTGCACGTTGACGTAGGTGTCCGGGTGCTCGGTCATGGTGACGTAGCTCGTCCACGGACCGGTCGAGTAGAACGGATCCTTGGCCGCCGCCGCGATGATCGGCACCAGGCTGTTCGTCTGCGCGAACGTGGTGGCGGGCTTCGCGGAGGACAGGTACTCGACCAGCTTGACCGCCGCGTCCTTGTGGGCGCTCGACTGCGCGACACCCCAGCCGGCGACGGCGAGGGGCTGCGCGGCCTTGCCGCTCGGGCCGGTGAGTAGCGGCGCGGTGTTCCACTGGTCCTGCTTCAGGCTTGACGCCGAGACGGTCGCGATGACCTCCGGGTCCTGCAGCAGGAACGCCGTGGTGCCGTTCGTGAACCCTGCCACCATCTCCGGGTAGCCCCAGGACACGGCCGACGGAGGGGAGGCCTTCTTGAACAGTGCGAAGTAGTCGTCGACGCCCTTCTGCGCGTCGGGCGAGGAGAAGATCGTCTTGCCGTCCTTGAGTAGGAACGCGTTCGAGGTGTCGAGGTCGTCGATCGTGTACGCCTCGATCGCGGCGACGACGTTCGAGTTGGCGTTCTTGCCGCCGCGGAACGCGTAGCCGTACTGGTTCTTCTGCGGATCCTGGATCTTCGAGGCCTGGTCGAGCAGGTCCTTCCAGGACTTGGGCGGTCCGTCGAAGCCCGCGGACTTCACGAGATCGGTGCGGTAGAAGAGCGAGAGGCCGTAGAAGCCGTAGGGGACGAACCAGGTCTTGCCGTCGGAGACGCCCGCCTTCTTGGCGTTGTCGGTGAGCGCGCTCCAGCCGTCCCAGCTCTTCAGATCCGCGGTCATGTCGTAGAGCCAGTGGTTGTTCGCGAACGGTCCGACCGTGATATCGCGGGTCTCCAGCACGTCGATGCCCTTGCCGGACTGCAGCATCTGCTGGATCGTGGTGTCGGCCTGCTCGGTCGGCGGCGAGACCAGCTTGACGGTGATGTTCGGGTTGGCCTTCTGGAAATCGTCGAGCAGGCCGCGGAGGAGCTTGGTACGGTCCGGGTTCGTCAGGCTCTCCACCATCTGGAGGGTGACCTTGCCGTCGGCGGATCCGTTTCCGCTCGAGCTTCCGCCGGAGCAGGCGCTGAGCGCCAGGAGGGCGACGATGCCCACCCCGGCGATCGAGGCGAGTCGGGTGCGCTTCACCATGAGGCTTCCTTTCATTGGGGTGTTGCAGGGATGGTGCAGGTAGGAGGGAAGGGTCAGCGACCGGCGAGCTCGAGGATCCGCGGCACGCAGCGCTCGGCGAAGGCCTCGAAGTCCGAGGCCTCGTTGTACAGGTGCGCCGAGAGGCGGAAGTAGCCGGCTCCGGCGAAGCTCGTGAAGGCGGTCTCCACTCCGACCTCGTCGAAGAGGCGCATGCGCAGGTCGTCTGCTTCCTCGCGGGTCCGGCCGATGCCGAGCGGCAGCCGGATCAGGCGCATCGACGGGACCGGCATGGGCAGGTCCACGAGCGCCGGCTCGTCGGCAGCGCTCTCGAAGGCCTCGGCGATGATCCCGGCGCCGGCGTCCGCGATCTCGGAGACCGTGTCGCGCGTGCGGTCCCAGCCGTGTTCGCGCTCGATGAACGCGATCGCGGCCGGGGTGGCGAGGTAGGCCGTGGCGTCGAACGTGCCCTGCGTGTCGAAGCGCACCGGGTACGCATCCGCCGCGGCCCAGGAGTCGATGAGCGGCCAGAGCTCGTCGCGGTCGGGCGCCTGCGTCACGAGCAGGGCGGATCCGCGCGGGGCGCACGGCCACTTGTGCATGTTGCCGAACCACCAGTCGCCGCCACCGGCGACCGCGGCGTCCGGGATCAGGCCGGGGGCATGGGCGCCGTCCACGAGCACGCGCACACCGTGCTCGTGCGCGAGCGCGGTGATCTCGGCGGTGGGGAAGCGCCGGCCCGTGGAGGACGTGATCTGGTCGACCACGATGAGCCGCGTGCGCGGACCGATCTCCTCGGCGAAGCGAGCGACGACGGTGTCGGCGTCGTCCAGCAGGCCGAGCGCGACCGTGCGCAGGCGGGCGCCGAACCGGCGGGCCAGCCGGGCCGCGCCCATGGTCACGGCGCCGTAGCCGTGGTCCGTGACGAGGATCTCGTCGTCGCGATCCAGCTGCAGGGCGTTGTAGACGACCGTGGCCGCGGCGGAGGCGTTCGGCACGAAGGCGGTATCGGCGGGGTGGGCGCCCACGAACGGCGCGACCTCGGCGCGGGCGGCCTCCACCTTCTCCGCGATCCGGGGGAACCAGCCGACCGGGCTGAGGTCGGCCTCCCGGCGCAATGCGTCCTGGTGGGCGACGACCTCGCTCGGCACTGCGCCGAAGGATCCGTGATTCAGATGCACGATCCGAGGGTCGAGGGGCCAGGCGTCACGCGCCCTGTCGTACGACAGGAGCGGCACCGGGGCGATGCGGGCGGCCGTGCGGGGGTCGTCCATGGCGGTCTCATCCTTGAAGGGCGGGGGCGGAAAAGTTCAACTTGTCGCACAACTTTGGCACAAGGGTGCTTCTGTGGCCAGAGCTAGGCGACTTTTGGCCCAAAGTTGTCCGACGACTATTCTCAAACCTGACCGTGCTCCACACTCGTGAGAGGACTCGCCCAGGGAGGGAAACCATGAGCGCACTCGAGACAGCGCTGCACGGGCTGCGCGCACTCGTCGCTGACGGCGAGCTGCGCCCCGGCGACAAGCTGCCCAGCGAGGGCGAGTTGTGCGAGCAGCTCGGGGTCTCCCGCGGCTCGGTCCGCGAGGCGATCCGGATGCTCGCCGCCCTCGGCGTGCTGGAGACCCGGCACGGATCGGGCAGCTATGTGAGCACCCTCCGGCCCGCGGACCTCATCCGTGGCCTCTCGCTGACGGTCGACGTGCTGCCCCTGGACGCGATCCTGGAGCTCGTCGAGATCCGGCGCCCGCTGGAGGCGCACGCGGCGTCGATCGCCGCGGCGCGTGCGGACGACGGCATGCTCGCAGAGCTGGCCGAGCTCGTCGAGCGCATCGCGGACTGCCCCGATCACGATGAGGCATCCCGGCTGGATCACGAGTTCCACATGCGCATCGCGGAGCTCGCCGGCAATGCCGCGCTCACGAGCCTCCTCGAGGTCCTGCGCTCGCGCACCCGTCAGTACCGGATCTTCGACGACGCCGATGCGGCGCAGCTCAAGGTCCTCTCCGATGCCGGGCACCGCGCGATCGCCCGCGGTCTGGTCGCACGCGACCCGGCGGCGGCATCCGCGGCCGCGGCCGGGCACGTCGCGCAGACCGAGTACTGGCTGCGCAAGCAGATGTCCGAGTAAAGGTTGGCCCCGGCCCCAACCGCTCCCGTCGCGAAAACTGCCGGAATACCAGCCGGAAAGCGGCAGCGGATGCGACGGGAACACCGGTGTCTGGATGACGGATCCGGATCCCGACATCGGCGGGCGCGCCTACGCTGGAGCCATGGTCAACTACCGATACCTGGGCAACAGCGGTCTGAAGGTCTCCGAGATCACCTACGGCAACTGGGTCACGCACGCCTCGCAGGTCGAGGACGATGCCGCGGTCAAGACGGTGCACGCCGCGCTGGACGCCGGCATCACGACGTTCGACACCGCCGACACCTATGCGAACACGGCCGCGGAGGTCGTGCTCGGCAAGGCGCTCGAGGGTCAGCGCCGCGAGAGTCTGGAGATCTTCACCAAGGTCTACTTCCCGACCGGCCCCAAGGGCCCGAACGACACCGGCCTCAGCCGCAAGCACATCCTCGAGTCGATCAACGGATCCCTCCAGCGCCTCGGCACCGACTACGTCGACCTGTACCAGGCGCACCGCTTCGACCACGAGACCCCGCTGGAGGAGACGTTCCAGGCGTTCGCCGACGTCGTCCGACAGGGCAAGGCGCTCTACATCGGCGTCTCCGAGTGGACGGCGGAGCAGCTCCGCGCGGGTCACGCCCTGGCGAAACAGCTGGGCGTTCAGCTCATCTCGAACCAGCCGCAGTACTCGATGCTGCACCGCGTGATCGAGGGCAGGGTCGTGCCGGCGTCGGAGGAGCTCGGGATCTCGCAGATCGTCTGGTCGCCGATGGCGCAGGGCGTGCTGAGCGGCAAGTACCTGCCGGGTCAGCCGGTGCCGGAGGGCTCGCGCGCGACGGATCCGCACTCCGGCGCGCACTTCATCCAGCGGCTCCTGCAGGATGACATCCTCACCGCCGTGCAGCGGCTGAAGCCCATCGCCGCCGACGTGGGGTTGACGATGCCGCAGCTCGCGATCGCGTGGGTGCTGCAGAACAAGAACGTCGCGGCCGCGCTCGTCGGCGCGTCCCGCCCGGAGCAGCTGGCCGACACGGTCAAGGCCTCCGGCGTGGTGCTCGACGCCGACACCCTCGCCGCGATCGACGAGGCGCTCGGCTCCGTCGTCCACGACGACCCCGAGGACACCTACGAGGTCTCCCCGAAGCAGCGCCTGGTCTGAACCCGGTTCTCCGCTTCACGACTGACCGCGACAACTGACCGCGGGAGCTGACCGCGGGAGCTGACCGCGAGAACTGACCGCGAGACCGAACCTCCGTCCCGAGACCGCCGATGCGATGCGCGGTCTCGGGACGCGGGTTCGGTCTCGCGGTCAGTTCGAGGGGCGGAGCGGGCGCGGAGAGGGGCGGAGCGGGCGTGCGGGAGCGGGAGCGGGTGCGGAGCGGGTGCGCCGGGTCAGACGACCGTGATGTCGACCTGGAGGTCGTGCGCGATCCGCTCCAGAGCGGTGCGCAGGGCCTCCGGATCCGCGTCCGCGGGCACCCTCGCGACGACCGACGCCTCGAACAAGCGCCCACCCGCCATCGCGGCGTCGCGGACCTCGGTCGTCATGCTCTCGATGCTCAGCGCATGCGCGTTCAGCACGCTCGAGATCTCACGCACGATGCCGGCCCGGTCGTTGCCGAGCACCTGGATCGACAGCTCCCGCGCGGCCTCGGCCGTCTCGGATCCGGATCCGGGATGCACCGCGACCGTCAGCAGCCCATCGAGCCCGCGCAGCGACGCGCGCAGTTCCTCGACCCGCTCGACGGGCACCGACACCTGGATCACGCCGGCGAACGTTCCCGCGAGCTCGGCGAGACGGCTGTTCTCCCAGTTGCCGCCGTGCTCGTCGACGATGTGCGCGACGGTCGCGACGAGGCCGGGGCGGTCGGATCCGACGACGGTGAGGATGAGCGTGGTCATGCCGCCAGCGTAGGGGAGGGTGGTCCTGGACCGCGAGACCGAACCTCTGTCCCGAGACCGGCGATTAAAGCGTCGGTCTCGGGACGGAGGTTCGGTCTCGCGGTCGACGGGGATTCCCCGCGGTGCGCTCAGTCCTCGATCCACTCCCCGGCCGTGAGGAAGTGCTCCATGCGCGCGCGATGCGGGGCCAGATCCCAATCCTGAGCCGCGACCCAGTCGTCGGAGTAGTACGTGTCGAGATAACGGGCGCCGCCGTCGCAGATCAGGGTGACCACGCTGCCGCGCTCGCCGGCCCGCAGCATCCGGGCGATGAGCTGGAACGCTCCGACGAGGTTCGTCCCGGTGGATCCGCCCGCCCAGTGCAGCGTGTGTTGCTTCAGCAGCCGGATTGCGGCGACCGACGCGGCGTCCGGGACGGGGATCATCTCGTCGATGACGCCCGGTACGAACGACGGCTCGACGCGCGGGCGGCCGATGCCCTCGATCCGGCTCGGGGTGCCCGTGGTGAACGAGGGATCACCGTTGCGCCAGCCTCCGTAGAAGGCCGAGCCCTCGGGATCCACGACCGCGATGCGGGTGTCGTGGCAGCGGTAGCGCACGTAGCGGCCGAAGGTCGCGCTGGTCCCGCCGGTGCCCGCGCCGACCACGATCCAGCTCGGGACGGGGTGGCGCTCGCGGCTCAGCTGGCTGAAGACGCTCTCGGCGATGTTGTTATTACCGCGCCAGTCGGTCGCGCGCTCGGCATAGGTGAACTGGTCGAGGTAGTGCCCGCCGCACTCGGAGGCGAGGCGCTCGGCCTCGGCGTACATTGCCGCTCCGGAGTCGACGAAATGGCAGCGCCCGCCGTAGAACTCGATGAGGTCGATCTTCTCCTGGCTGGTCGAGCGCGGCACGACGGTCACGAACGGCAGCCCCAGCATTCGCGCGAAGTACGCCTCGGACACGGCCGTGGATCCGCTCGAAGCCTCGACCAGCGTCGTGCCTTCGTGGATGCGCCCGTTGACCAGCCCGTACAGGATGAGCGACCGTGCGAGCCGATGCTTGAGGGATCCTGTCGGGTGCACCGACTCGTCCTTGAGGTACAGGTCGATGCCCCACTCCGCGGGCAGGGGGAACACGTGCAGGTGCGTGTCGGCGCTGCGGTTCGCGTCCGCCTCGAGCAGTGCGATGGCGGATCCGGTCCAGTCGGAGGTCATGTCACGAGGGTAGCCGGACCCTCTGACGCCCGCCCGCGCCCCTCGCGCCCGCGCGCCTCGCGCCCGCCCGCACAGCGCTCTCGCACTGCCCTCCTACTTTCGAGTCGTCCCCGCCAGCGGCGGCTATGCGGTGCGCTCATGGGGACGACCCGAGGTAGAAGGGGGAAGGTCGGGTTTGGGATGCGCGCGGGCATCATGCCGTGCTTCGGGCCAACGGAGGCGGTGGTATGGCTGGCCGAAACCAAGGAATGCGATTTTCTCTATTCGGTGCAGTAAATCCCTATCGTTTGGCTATGCTCAGCCGCGAGGGCTGGGGTGCGTGCCAGCAGAGGGCATTGACGATCGCATCGATGTGCTGGAGACACCGCTGACAGCAGCCCTCGGACATCGGAGGGGAAGATGAAGACGATGACGTTCGGCGCGCGTGCGGGCGCGATTGGGTTGGGTGCTTGTGTGGCGATGATGGCCGTGTCGGGGTGCGCGGGAGGCCCGCCGAGCAGCCCGACACAGGCGGCCCAGGACTTTTACAACGCGGCACTGGGCGGGGACTATGCAAAGGCCTGCGCGCTGGCGCTGGACAAGGACGGGATGCCGCTCAAGAAAGGTCAGGCCAACTTCGCGGCCTGCGCGAGTGATCTCGAGCAGCAACGCACCTACTACACCGTGGGTTACGGGATAGAAGGCGTGACCGTGGAGGACGCGGCGGTGGATGGCAGTAACGCGCGCGTCGAGCTCGGTGACATCAAAGGCTTGCCTGAAGGAATCGCGGGGACGGACTTCCAGCTGTATCGGACGCCCTTGCCGCTCACGCAGGTGGGGGGGAGCGTGGTATGTCTCCGTCCGCTGAAGCCACGCAGCGCCAGCGCACCGTGCGCTATCGCCTTCTGACCCTTCTTGGTCTGTTGTCCGTGCTGTTGCTGACCGCTTGTGGCGCGGTCGTCGACACGACACTCACCGTGAACGCCGACGGCTCGGGCGTGCGGGCCATGACGGCGACGATCAGTGCCGCGGATCTGGAGACGGTGCCGGGCGGGGTTGCGGCGATCGAAAGCGCGATCAACGCGAACCGGCCCGAAGGACTGGACTACGGCGGAGCGACCACGAACGGACAGGGAGCAACGGTGCTCGCCTTCAGCGTGACGTTCGCGAACGCCGCCGAGTACACGACCAAGGTGCAGTCCATCCTCGGTGCCGGGGACCAGCTCGAAGAGGATACGAGAATAGAGCTCGTCGTCGCGGACAGCGTCTTCCGAACGGGCACGAGCGTCAAAGAGAACTTCACTTCGCAACAGCTCCTCGCCTGGCTCGTGAAGGCGCTCGTCGCGGCGGGAACCGTGAAGGACAGCGACAAGGGCAACGCGTCCGCGGCCGGCACGACCGCGGTGTCGTTGGGAGGTGTCGCGCACCAGACGAGTGCGCAGATCGGCTATTCGAACATCGCCGACCACGGTGTGCGAAAGCTCACCGTGTCCACCGAGGGTGCGGGGACCGGGAAGCTGACGCGAACGATCGCGTACGACCTCTCACGGGAGACGTACTCCACGGATCCTGAAGGCTTCGATGCCTTCTTCAAGAAGGCTGTGCCCGAAGGAGGTTCGCTCGCCGAACCGGATGCGACCGGCAGCGTCTGGACGATTAGGTTCACGGCAAAGGATGCGGCGGGCATCATTTCGGGCACCAACCAGGCGCTCGCGGCGAACGGCACCTTGTTCGCCGTCGAACGGTCGATCGATGCCGAGGGTGACGGCGCTGTGCACACGAGCGTCATTGACCGTTTCGATTGCTCGGCGATCTGCGCCGAGGACGCCGAGGTGCTCTCCCTTCTGTCGATGCCGAAGGGAACGTCGGCGCAGAGCGGAGGGGTATCGGCCGCCGAGGGTGGCAAGTGGACGATGCCGCAGACAGCGGATCCGGTTGAGTTCAGGTACACCGTGCCTTTCAAGGCCGTTCGAATAGACGTCTATCCATCGGTCGGTGGGGAGAACCGGATCACCATCGACTACACGATCGCCGAGGAGTACGCGAAGCTCTTCGGCAAGGAACTCCGTTCAGTGGTCGACCCCGGCAAACACGGTGCAGTAGAGCAGGGGAAAGACGGCAAGGATGCCACCTTGCGTGTCACGTTCACCGCGCCCACGGCGGCGGGCTTGCAGCAGAAGCTGGAGACTTATTTGCCAGGCGCGCGGGTCGGAGCGACTTCTCTGCGCGGCGATCTCTTCGGTGAGGATGCGGCGCTGAGCTTCCTCCTCGACGGCTCGCAACCCCGCCTGGCGGGCGAGGTCACGCAGGGTATCGGCTACGCGGTGCATGCCCCGCTCTTCGCGGGCATCGCGGCGGATCGCTCCAGGCTTCCCGAGGGTGCGGAGGTGAGGGACGGCGCGGTCGTAGCGACGAGGAAGGGCGCGAGCGCGATGCAGTTCGGCGTGCAGGTGCGCACAATCAACCTCACCTCGATCGCCGTGGCTGCTTTCCTCGGACTGGCTGTGATCGGCGGCATCGTGGTCATCCTGATACGTCAACGGCGTCGTGCTGCCGCCCGTGAGGGCGTTGCGCTAGCGACTCCGCGGCCGGTTGTGGCGCGCGAAGGACAGGTGCCGCCCGGACCTGCGGTGTCGGCCGAGCAACCGGGTCCGGACGGCGCTGCGTGGTCAACGGATCCTGACCAGGCCTCGCCGATGCGGCGAGCAGAGATCCCGCGAGTCAATGATGTCGGCTCGTCCGACGCGGACGAGGGACGCCTCTCACGTGTGGAGGATCCTGCCGAAGCGGAGGAGGGCGTGGACGGGGAGCCCGGGGAACCGGCTGACTCACCGCGTTAGGACCCTGCTGCGGGTCGTCCCTGTCAGCGGAGGCCATGGCGTGCGCTGACAGGGACGACCCGGATGTGGGGTGCACTCCCATGAAGGTGTCGTCCCTGCCAGCGGTGGCCATAGCGTGCGCTCATGGGGACGACTCTGATGTGGGCTGCTCCGATGACAGAGTTCGTCCCCGCCAGCGGCGGCTAGGGGGTGCGCTCACGGGGACAAACTCGGAAGCGGAGCGGGGAGACCCGGAAGCGGGCAAGGGGCCGGGGGCAGGGTAACGGGCAGAGGTGGGGCTACGCCTCGGCCCGGCGGGCGCGGTAGGCGGCGACGGCGTTGCGGTTCGCGCATACCGTGGAGCAGTAGCGCTTGGAGCGGTTGCGGGAGAGATCCAGCGCGAGGGCCTCGCAGGTGTCGTCGGCGCAGACGGAGATGCGGGATCCCTCCTCGGCGCGGATCACGTCGATCAGGGCCATCGCGGTCTCCACGATCACGCGCTCGGGCAGGGGGTGATCGTCGGCGACGGCGTGCAGGTGCCAGTCCACCGTGCCGTGCCGGGCGAGGCGGGGCGTCAGGGCGATGCCGGCAAGGGCCTCGTTGACGGCGGCGGCCATCTCGTCGCGCGGCGCGAGCAGCATCGTGCGCAGCTGCGGACGGATCTCGCGCAACCCTGCGAGCTCGACGTCATCGCGATCGATCCGGCCGGTGTAGCCGAACTGGCTCAGGAAAGTCGCCTCGTCGCTGAGGGAGGTGAGCGTGTCAGGATCCTCCGCCGAGTTCACGAGCCACACGGCGGCCCGGAGGGTCTCCTCGGTGTCATCGGTGAAGATCATGTTGACATCTTACATCTGCTCGGAGTAGCGTCACATGCCATGGGCACTGTGGCGAATGACACGCGCGCGACCGGCGTGCGTTCGGGGCTGGTCTTCGCCCTCGGCGCGGCGCTCTCCTTCGGGATGAGCGGGGCCTGGGCCCGCGGCCTCATGGACGTGGGATGGAGCCCCGGTGCGGCGGTCACGGTGCGCATGTGGGTCGCCGCGCTCGTGCTGCTCGTGCCGACGCTGCTCGCGCTGCGCGGTCGCTGGGGGATGGTCCGGAAGAACGCCGGCATGATCCTCGTGTACGGGCTGCTCGCCGTCACGGCCGCGCAGCTGTGTTACTTCCAAGCCGTCGCCGTGATGGACGTCGGTCTCGCGCTGCTCATCGAGTACACGGCGCCGATCGCGGTCGTCCTCTGGCTCTGGCTCCGGCGCGGGGAGCGCCCCGGTGTGCGAGGCATGGTCGGTGCCGTCGTCGCATTCATCGGACTCGTGCTCATGCTGGAGATCTTCACCGGCTCCCGGATCGACCCGGTGGGAATCCTCTGGGCGCTCGGGGCGATGGTGGGCGCCGCGACCTACTTCCTGCTGTCGGGGCGCAGCGACACCGGGCTCCCTCCTATCGCGCTCGCCGGGCTCGGCCTGCTGGTCGGCGCGATCGGCCTGAGCCTCGCCGGCGCGACCGGGATCCTGCCGATGGCCTGGAACACGCACGACGTCACCTACCGGTTCGGCACTCTGCCGTGGTTCGTGCCCGTGCTCGCGATCGGGGTGATCGCGACCGCGGTCGCCTACGTGCTCGGTGTCGTATCGACGCGGAGGCTGGGATCCCGCTTCGCGTCGTTCGTGGCGCTCTCCGAGGTGATCGCCGCGCTGCTGTTCGGCTGGCTGCTCCTCGGGCAGCTGCCCGATCTGCTGCAGGCGTTCGGAGGCGCGCTCGTGCTCGTCGGAGTGGTGCTGGTGAAGCTCGGGGAGCCCGTCGTCGACGAGGTGGATCCCGATGCGGTGCCGGAGCCGGTGCAGGCGCTCGGCTGATCTATGTATACGAAATAGCCTACTTCTGAGAAGTAGGCCCCCATGGCCTGCCTTTGTGTATACACTGGCGTCATGACCATCGTGGCCGAGGGGATGCGTGCGGGGGAGTTCGCCTACCGTGCGCTGCTCGAGGAGATCCAGTCCGGATCCCTCGCCGCCGGCACCGTGCTCGCCGAGGTCGAGCAGGCCGAGCGTCTCGGCGTGAGCCGCACCCCKCTGCGCGAGGCGCTGCGCCGGCTGACGGCGGACGGGCTCGTCGAGCAGCTCTCACCGCGCGTCACGGTGGTCGCCGCGATCGACGTCGACGACATCCGTGACCTGTTCGCACTGCGCCGCGCGCTCGAGGAGAGCACGGCGCGCGCGGCCGCGGGCGCGCCCGCATCCGACCGTGCGGAGTTCACCGAGCTCGCCGCTCGCTTCGCCCACGCCGCCGAGGCGCTCGGAGACGAGGAGGGGCGCGCGCGGTACTACGCGCTCATCGCCCGCTTCGACGAGGCCCTCGACGAGGCCGTCGGCAACGACTACCTCACCGCCGCGCTGCGCACCGTGCGCACCCACCTCGTGCGCGTGCGCCGGATGGCGCGGGACAAGCCCGCGCGCCTCGCCGCGAGCGCCGGCGAGCACCGCCTGATCGCCGAGGCGATCGGATCGGGTGACGGCGACCTCGCCGCACACGCCACCCACGTCCATCTGCACAACGCGCTCGCGAGCATCCTCGACTCGCTGACCGGTGCGGATCCCGAGCGTCCTTCGTCTCGCTCCGCTCGCTCAGGAACCGCTCGGCGGGACGAAGGACCCACCACGACCCCGTCCGGAAAGAAGGCCAGCGCATGACCGTCACCCACCACCTCCGCGTGCACCGCAGCGACGAGCAGCTCCCGCGCGAGGGGCAGCTCGCCTGGCGCATCGCCGAGATCGCGGCCGACCCGGTCGAGGTCGATGCCGACGTCGTCGACATGATCATCAACCGCGTGATCGACAACGCGTCCGTCGCCGCCGCCTCGCTCACCCGCGCCCCCGTCAGCGCCGCCCGTCAGCAGGCGCTGGACCATCCGGTCTCGGTGAACGGATCCGGATCCACCGTGTTCGGCTGCGCCCTCGAGCGCCGCACCAGCCCGGAGTGGGCGGCGTGGGCGAACGGCGTGGCCGTGCGCGAGCTCGACTACCACGACACCTTCCTCGCCGCCGAGTACTCGCACCCCGGCGACAACATCCCGCCGGTCCTCGCCGTCGCGCAGCACGTCGGCGCCGACGGCCGGGCTCTCGTCCGCGGCATCGCGACCGGCTACGAGATCCAGGTCGACCTCGTGAAGGCGATCAGTCTGCACGCGCACAAGATCGACCACGTCGCGCACCTCGGACCCTCCGCCGCCGCCGGCATCGGCACCCTGCTCGGCCTCGATGTCGAGACCATCTACCAGGCCGTCGGCCAGGCCCTGCACACCACGACCGCCACCCGGCAGAGCCGCAAGGGCGAGATCTCCACGTGGAAGGCGCACGCCCCGGCCTTCGCCGGCAAGATGGCGGTCGAGGCCGTCGATCGGGCGATGCGCGGCGAGACCTCCCCGAGCCCGATCTACGAGGGCGAGGACGGCGTGATCGCCTGGATGCTGGACGGGCCCGACGCGTCGTACGACGTGCCGCTGCCCGTGACCGGCGAGTCCAAGCGCGCGATCCTCGACACCTATACGAAGGAGCACTCTGCGGAGTACCAGGCGCAGGCGTGGATCGACCTCGCCAGGAAGCTGCACAACGAGCGCCCGGCCCTTCGACAGGCTCAGGGTCCGGACCAGTGGGCCGACATCGAGTCGATCGTGATCCACACCAGCCACCACACGCACTACGTGATCGGATCCGGCGCCAACGACCCGCAGAAGTACGACCCGCACGCCTCCCGCGAGACGCTCGACCACTCGATCCCGTACATCTTCGCGGTGGCCCTGCAGGACGGCGCCTGGCACCACGTCGACTCCTACGCCCCGGAGCGTGCGCAGCGCGAGGACACGGTCGCCCTCTGGCACAAGATCACCACCGCCGAGGACCCGGAGTGGACCCGCCGGTACCACTCGATCGACCCCGCTGAGAAGGCCTTCGGCGGACGCGTCGAGATCCGTCTGACGAACGGCGAGACCGTGATCGATGAGATCGCCGTGGCCGACGCGCATCCGCTGGGTGCACGGCCGTTCGCCCGCGAGGACTACATCCGCAAGTTCCGGATCCTCGCCGAGCCGGCGCTCGAGCCGGCCGAGATCGAGCGGTTCCTCGCCCTCGTGCAGCGCCTGCCCGAGCTCACCGCGGACGAGGTCGCCCAGCTCTCGATCGTCGCCGCCCCTGGCGTGCTCACCTCGGCGCCGGCGCCCAAGGGCCTGTTCTGAGTTCCACCGTGTTCCGAACTCAGTCGATTCGGTGCGTTGCGGCGCCTTCCGCCCCTGGAACGGCCCGAATCGACTGAGTTCGACACTTCGAAGGGAGTCTGACCATGCTGTACGCCACCACCCCGGCCGCCGAGAAGCGGCGGATCCTGCGGGAGCGGCTCGCCGCGGGGGAGCTCCTGCGGTTCCCCGGCGCGTTCAATCCGCTCTCCGCCCGGCTGATCGAGCGCAAGGGCTTCGACGGGGTCTACATCTCCGGCGCCGTCCTGTCCGCCGACCTCGGGCTGCCCGACATCGGCCTCACCACTCTCACTGAGGTGGCGGGGCGGGGACAGCAGATCGCGCGGATGACCGAGCTGCCGGCCATCATCGACGCCGACACGGGCTTCGGCGAGCCCATGAACGTGGCCCGCACGATCCAGACGCTCGAGGACGCAGGGCTCGCGGGCACCCATATCGAGGACCAGGTCAACCCCAAGCGCTGCGGGCATCTCGACGGCAAGGCCGTGGTCGACGAGTCCACGGCGACCAAGAGGATCCGCGCCGCGGTCGACGCTCGGCGGGATCCGAACTTCCTCATCATGGCGCGCACCGACATCCGCGCGGTGGAGGGCATGGACGCCGCCGTCGACCGGGCCAAGGCGCTCGTCGACGCCGGGGCGGACGCGATCTTCCCCGAGGCGATGCGCACGCTCGCCGAGTTCGAGCGGATGGCGTCCGCGCTCGACGTGCCGATCCTCGCGAACATGACCGAGTTCGGCAAGAGCGAGCTGTTCACCACGTCGCAGCTGAAGGATGCCGGAGTGAGCATCGTGATCTGGCCGGTCTCGATGCTGCGGATCGCGATGGGTGCGACCGGGCGCGCGCTGGATACGCTGAACGAGGAGGGCACTCTGACCTCTGCGCTCGGCGAGATGCAGCACCGGGCGGATCTGTACGACCTGATCGACTACGAGTCCTACAACCATTTCGACACGAACGTCTTCAACTTCACGATCCAGCAGTGACCGCACCGTGTCCCACTTCTGGCTTGGCGATGTCCCACCTGTGGTCGTCCTGACGCACAGGAGGGACCAAAACTGGGACGCAGTCTGTAAAGGAGTAGCACCATGAGCGACCCCGACATCAAGAAGGGCCTCGCGGGCGTCGTCGTCGACACGACGGCGATCTCGAAGGTCAACCCCGAGACCAACAGCCTGCTCTACCGCGGCTACCCCGTGCAGGAGCTCGCGGCGACCCAGCCGTTCGAGGCCGTCGCCTACCTGCTCTGGAACGGCGAGCTGCCCACCGCAGACCAGCTCGCGGCCCTGCGCGCGACCGAGCGGGAGCATCGCGCGCTCACCGCCAACGTCAAGGCAGCGATCGACCTGGTGCCGGTCGAGGCGCACCCGATGGACGAGATCCGCACGGCCGTCAGCCTGCTCGGCGCCTCTGACTCGGTGGGATCCGGATCCGTGCTCGATGCGAGCGGGACTCCGGAGCAGAACCTCGAGCGCAGCGTCCGGCTGTTCGCCGCGCTCCCCGCGATCGTCGCCTACGGGCAGCGCCGTCGGCGCGGCGAGGACATCGTCGCCCCGCGCGACGACCTGGACTACTCCACGAACTTCCTCTGGATGACCTTCGGCACCGAGCCGGATCCGGTCGTCGTCGATGCGTTCAACCGCTCGATGATCCTGTACGCCGAGCACTCGTTCAACGCGTCCACCTTCACGGCGCGCGTCATCACCTCGACTCTGAGCGACCTGTACTCCGCCGTGGTCGGAGCGATCGGCGCGCTCAAGGGACCGCTGCACGGCGGCGCGAACGAGGCGGTCCTGCACATCTTCGACGAGATCGGCGAGGCGTCGAATGTCAACGCATGGCTGGACACGGCGCTCGCGGAGAAGCGCAAGATCATGGGCTTCGGGCACCGCGTCTACAAGAACGGCGACTCCCGGGTGCCGACCATGAAGGCGGCACTCGACACGCTCGTGGAGCACTACGACCGTCCCGATGTCGAGGCGCTGTACACGACGCTCGCGAACGAGTTCGTCGCGCGCAAGGGGATCCATCCGAACCTCGACTACCCGTCGGGCCCGGCCTACAACCTCATCGGCTTCGACACCCTGACCTTCACGCCGCTGTTCGTGGCGTCGCGGGTCACGGGCTGGACCGCGCACGTGATGGAGCAGGCCGCGTCGAACGCCCTGATCCGTCCGCTCTCCGCCTACGACGGCCCCGCCGAGCGGCACATCGAGGTCTGATCGGGCCGCCCTGACCGCTGCACGATCACAGGACGATTGTCATTCCGCAGGAGGATCCGATCGGATCCGCCCTGCGGAATGACAATCGTCCTCTGTTCTGGGCGCGGGGCGGGGCGGGGCGGGGCAGGGTGGGGCGGGGGTGTCAGCGGTTCAGCCAGTGGCGGATGGAGCGCGTCACCCAGGGCAGCACCCAGTACGTCATGATCGGCGTCAGCACGATCGTGGTGGCGAGCACGCGGAGCCAGATCGGCAGGTCGTTCCAGCCGGGCACGGGGCTCATCAGATACGTGAAGACGAGGTTCACCGGGAAGAACCCGAGCCAGATCGAGACCGCCTGCTTCCACCGCGGCGGCGACGGCGCGACCATGACCGTGGTCGTTCCGGTCGAGGAGGGCACCGAGATCGTCTCGGTGGACGGCTCATCGAACCAGCCCTCGATCCCGGTCCGGCGCCGGGTGCGCTCGCTGCGCACGAAGCCTTCGCCCATCGACAGCCACCACGCGCGCTCCCTCGATGCCTCCCACGCGTCCAGGGCCGCTTCGTCCGCGAAGCGGTAGAGCATGTGCCAGTGGTGCGAGTCCTCGCCGTCGCGCACCCAGCCGGATCCGAGGAAGCCGGGGTGCGAGCTCGCGAGGTTCACCCCCGTCTGCACCCAGGCCGTGGCCTCGGAGATGCGGGCGGGATCGACCTCGCGGCGGATCGAGACGGTGATGGGCGCGGATGACGGCGTACCGGACATGGTGGGTCCTTCGGGGAGTGCGTGCTTGTGGCGTCCCCGAGTGTACGCATCCCGTGTTTCCCGGATGTTGCCGACCGGTCGCCCCTGCTCCCGCTCAGGTGGCATTGCCCGGTTCAGGTCGCACTTTCTGCTCGAAAGCCGGGATCTTGGCGCCGAAAGTGCGACCTGAACGGTAGCGGGCAGATCAGATGCGCTCGGCGAGCCAGGCGGTCTGCCGAAGCCACTGGGCGAAGCCTCCGCCTTCATGGCCGTTGAACTCGTAGACCTCGATCGACGCGTCCTGGGTGGCGAGGTGGTTGAAGGCGGCGAAGACGCTGGACGGCAGCACGATGTCGTCCATGAGCGCCACCGAGAACAGCGCGGGCCGCGTGATCCGGCGTGCGAAGTTCACGCCGTCGAAGTAGGACAGCGTCTGGAAGACCTGCTCGACGCGGTCGCGGTGCACGGAGAGATAGCGCTCGATCTCGCGAAACGGGTTCTCGGGGGTCAGCAGGACCGAGCGGCGGAAGTGACTCAGGAACGGCACATCGGGCATGACCGCAGCGACGGCGGGGTGCAGGGAGGCTGCGGCGATGCTGATGCCACCGCCCTGGCTGCCGCCGGTCACCGCGATCCGCGCGGGGTCGGCGAACGCGAAGTCCTGCACCGCGTCCACGAGCAGCACGGCGTCGGTGAACACCCGGCGGTAGTAGTAGTCCTCGGGGTGGGCGATACCGCGCGTCATGAAGCCGGGCGTCGCCCCGTCCGATCCGTGCGGATCCGGGGTGGCGCCGCCCGATCCCCAGCCGGCGCCCTGGCCGCGGGTGTCCATGAGCACGTGCATGTATCCCGAGGCCGCCCACTGCAGGCGCTCACCGGGGATGCCGCGGCCGCCGCCGTAGCCGAGGTACTCGATGACGACAGGCAGGCGCCCCTCACGGCGAGGCCGGGTGACCCAGCCGCGGACCCGCTCGCCGCCGAAGCCCGAGAACGCGAGGTCCTCGACGATGAGCTCGTCGATCGGAGTCTTCGCGGGCGAGAGGTCCGCGGTGGTCGCAAGCTTGCGGGATCCGGCCAGCGTGTCGCGCCAGAACGCGTCGAAGTCGGCGGGTTCGGCGACCTCGGGGCGGTACGTGCGCAGGTCGGCGAGGGGGAGATCGGTCAGCGGCATGCCCGTCAGCCTAGGGGCGATCCGCGCGGCGGGATCGGAGCGGCGGGTGTCCCGTCAGGGCCGCCGCCTGCCGAGCGGCGCCGAGGGCGACGTACTCGCCGGGCTCCGGCACCACGACGGGCAGGCCGAGGATCTCCGGTGCGATGCGGCGCACGGCTTCGGACTGCGCACCGCCGCCGATGAGCAGGGCGCGGTCGAGGGGGATTCCGAGGTCGCGGAGGGCGTCGAGACCGGCGCCCAGGCCGCGCAGCATGCCTTCCACCGCGGCGCGCGCGAGGTTCGCTCGTGTGGTGGAGGCGAGCGTCATGCCGGTCAGCGACGCGGTGGCGTCAGGGAGATTCGGGGTGCGCTCGCCCTCGAAGTACGGCAGCAGGGTCAGCCCGTCGGCGCCGGCGGCCGCCGAGAGCGCGAGGCTGCTGAGTTCGTCGTGCGTGACACCGAGAAGCACGGCGGTGACGTCGAGCACGCGCGCCGCATTCAGCGTCGCCACCAGCGGCAGGAAGTTCCCCGACGCATCCGCGAATCCTGCCACCGTGCCGGAGGGGTCGACGATCGGATCCCGGCTGATCGCGCATACGGTGCCCGAGGTTCCGATCGACACGACGACGTCGCCCGGTTCTGCGCCGAGCCCGAGTGCCGCCGCCGCGTTATCGCCGGCACCGGGGGCCACCCGGCGACCGGCAGGATCCGTCACCCCTTCGAAAGGGCTGAGCACACGCGGCAGGATCGCATCGTGGCCGAGCGCGGCGATCAGCAGGTCGCGATCGTAGGATCCGTCGGCGGGGCACCAGTAGCCGGTGCCGCTCGCATCGGAGCGGTCGGTGACGAGTTCGCCGAGTTGCGGCCCCAGCGGCGACTCGCCCTCGGGCCCGAATCCGCGCAGACGCCAGGTGAGCCAGTCGTGCGGCAGTGCGACTGCCGCTGCCCGGGCCGCGTGGTGCGGCTCCGCGTCGCGCAGCCAGCGCAGCTTCGTGATCGTGAAGGAGGCGACGGGAACGAGGCCGGTTCGAACGGCCAGGTCGGTCGCACCGAATTCGGCGATCAGGTCTGTCGCCGCGCCGGCCGAGCGCGTGTCGTTCCACAGCAGCGCGTCGCGGATCACAGATCCTGCCGCGTCGAGGGCGACCATGCCGTGCTGCTGGCCCCCGATCGACCACGCCGTGACGTCGTCGATCCCGCCGGCGTCGGCGATCGCCGCGTTCAGCGCACGCCACCACGCTTCGGGATCGACCGCCGTGCCGTCCGGATGCGCCGCGCGGCCGGTGCGCACGACGGATCCGGACTCTGCGTCGACGATGACGACCTTGCACGACTGCGTGGACGAGTCCACGCCCATGACGAGCGGCATGTGTCTCTCTCTCCTACTTCGGTGCGATGTGCCGACGCCCCTCCCCAGCATCGAGGCCCCCTCTGAGCAGCGGATCTGCGAGGGGGCGTCGATGCTCGGAGGGGGCCTCGGCGACGATGGTGGGCTCAGCGGGCGCCGAGGAGGTGCTCGGTGGCGAGCTGCTGCAGTCGCACGAAGCCGAAGCCCTTGCCGCCGAAGTACGCGTCCACGTCGAAGTCCTCGTAGGCGGAGYGGTCGGCGAGGAGTGCGTCGTAGCTCTCGCCCGACGCGAGGGTCGGGGCGGACAGCTCGTCGACGCGGGCGGCGGCCAGCGCCTCCTGCACCTCGGGATCGGCGCGGAACGCCGCGGCACGCTCCTTGAGCAGCAGGTAGGTGCGCATGTTCGCGGCCGCGGAGTCCCAGACGCCGGTCTCGTCCTCGGTGCGGCTCGGCTTGTAGTCGAAGTGGCGCGGGCCGTCGTATGCGGGCACGCCGCCGGGGCCGCCGTTCTCGAGCAGGTCGACGAGCGCGAACGCGTTGTGCAGATCGCCGTGGCCGAACACGAGGTCCTGGTCGTACTTGATCCCGCGCTGCCCATTCAGGTCGATGTGGAACAGCTTGCCGTGGAAGAGCGCCTGTGCGATGCCCGCGGCGAAGTTCAGGCCGGCCATCTGCTCGTGGCCGACCTCGGGGTTGACGCCCACGAGCTCGGGGCGCTCGAGCGAGTCGATGAAGGCGAGCGCGTGACCCAGTGTCGGCAGCAGGATGTCGCCGCGGGGCTCGTTGGGCTTCGGCTCGATCGCGAAGCGGATGTCATAGCCCTTGTCGGTCACGTAGTCGCCGAGGAGGTTCACCGCCTCGCGGTAGCGCTCCAGCGCCGCGCGGATGTCCTTCGCGGAGTCGTACTCCGCGCCCTCCCGCCCGCCCCACATGACGAAGGTCTTCGCACCCAGCTCGGCGCCGAGGTCGAGCTGGCGCAGCACCTTGCGCAGTGCGTAGCGGCGCACGTCGCGGTCGTTCGAGGTGAAGCCGCCGTCCTTGAAGACCGGAGCGCTGAACAGGTTGGTGGTGACCATCGGCACGATCAGCCCCGTGTCGGCCAGTGCACCCTTGAGCCGGTCGATCTGGGTCTGCCGCTCCGCATCGGTGGATCCGAACGCGAACAGGTCGTCGTCGTGGAACGTGAGTCCGTAGGCGCCCAGCTCTGCGAGCTTCTCGACCGCGTGTACGACGTCGAGTGCCGGGCGCGTCGGGCCGCCGAATGGATCGGCGCCGTTGTAGCCGACGGTCCAGAGGCCGAACGAGAACTTGTCCTCGCGGGTGGGGGTGAGTGCCATGATGATCCGCCTTCAGCGTCCTCGATGAAATGTTGTAGCAGAGAACATATCAGCGGAGATCCTCGGTCGCAACGTCCGCGGAACTCGGCCTCAGTGGCGAACGGCCGCCGTCGAGCTCCTGACGATCAGCTCCGCCGGCATGCGCACATGCTCGTGCGGGGCCCCGTCGAGCATCGCCAGCAGCAGGCGAACGGCCTCGGCGCCCATCTCGGCGAGCGGCTGGCGCACGGTCGTGAGCTGCGGAACGTGCGCCGCAGCCTCGGGCACGTCGTCGAAGCCCACGACGGAGAGATCCTCGGGAACCCGCAGGCCGCGCTCGATCGCGACCCGGATCATCTCGATTCCGGACAGGTCGTTCGCGGCGAACACCGCGGTCGGCGGTGCGGCCAGGTCCAGCAGGGTGTGCGCGCCGGCGGTCGTGCTCGCAGCGCGGTAGCCGCCGTCGACGACGAGTTCCGGGTCGAACTCGATCCCAGCGGTCTCCAGGGCGCGCCGATAGCCGTCCTCGCGCTGGTGCGCCGATTCGAGATCGGTGCGGCCGCGCAGATGCGCGATGCGGCGGTGCCCGAGGGAGGCCAGATGCGTGGTCGCGGCGAACGCGCCCTCGGCGTTGTGCACGCTCACCGAGGCCGGGCCGTCCGGTCCGGTGTGCGGGTCGATCGCGACGAGCGGCACGGTGGCGTCGGCGGGCATCGTCGTGGGGGTGACCAGGATGGCGCCGTCGATGAGCGTTCCGCCGAGGCGGGACAACGAGCGGCGCTCCCAGCCGAGGTGCTCGCCCGCGGACACGCTGCCCGCATAGGCGAGGACGTCGAAGCGGGTGCCCTGCAGTGCCGCCGAGACGCCCTGCAGCAGCTGCACGGCGAACGGCTCGAACTCCGCGACGAGCACGCCGATGACGTCCGTCCTGCGCCGCCGCATGGAGGTGGCGACCAGGGAGCTCTCGTATCCGAGTCGCGCCACGACCTCCTGCACGTGTTCGAGCGTCGTGGGGGAGACGCCGTCACGACCGTTGATCGCCTTCGAGACGGTCGCGACGGAGACGCCGGCGGCGTGGGCGACGTCGTGGATCGTGATGCGGCGGCTCATCTGCCCAACCTAGCGAACGAAAACGTTATCGATATCGTTTGACATGCGGCGGATCCGGGTGTCAGAGTATGCCGACGGCACATTCGCTGTAGTCGGCAACAAATTGTCGGCTCGGTGCTGGAACTCGACGATGAGGAGAAACACAGCATGAAGATCCGCAAGGTGCTGACCGCCGCCGTGGCGGTCGCGGCCGTGGGGGCGATCGCGCTCACCGGCTGTTCCGGAGGCTCCGGTGGTGGCGACACGGGCGGCGCGCAGACGCTGACCCTATGGCAGAACTCGACCACGGGCGACGGCAAGCAGTTCTGGACCGACGCGGCCGCGGCGTTCCACAAGGCCAACCCCGACGTGACGGTGAAGGTCACCTCGATCCAGAACGAGGACATGGACGGCAAGCTGCAGACCGCCGTCAACTCGGGCGACATGCCGGACCTCTTCATGGCCCGCGGCGGCAGCAAGCTCGCCGACGTCGTGGCAGCGGGCAAGGTCAAGGATCTGACGGGCAAGATCGACCCCGGGGTCAAGAAGGCGATCGGGGACGCGGCTCTCAGCGCCTTCACGGTGGACGGCAAGATCTACGGCGTGCCCAGCGCAGTGCTTCCCGGCGGTCTCTTCTACAGCAAGGATCTGTTCGCGAAGGCCGGCATCACCGAGACCCCGAAGACCATGGACGACCTCGAGGCGGCCATCACCAAGCTCAAGGCCGCCGGGATCGCGCCGATCGCCCTCGGCGCCAAGGACGCCTGGCCCGCCGCGCACTGGTACTACTTCTTCGCCGTGCGCGCCTGCGGCAAGGATCTCATCACGAACCTCGCGACCAAGAAGGATTTCAAGGACGGGTGCTGGCTGACCGCGGCGAACAACCTGCAGAAGTTCGCGCAGGTCGAGCCGTTCAACGAGGGCTTCCTCACCACCTCGGCGCAGCAGGGCGCGAACTCCTCAGCCGGTCTGGTCGCCAATCACAAGGCGGCGATGGAGCTCATGGGAGCCTGGGATCCCGGCGTGATCGCCAGCCTCACCCCGGACCAGAAGCCGCTGGCCGACCTCGGCTGGTTCCCGTTCCCCGAGGTCTCGGGGGGCAAGGGCGAGGCGGGCGCGATGATGGGCGGCCTGGACGGCTACTCCTGCTCCGAGAAGTCCCCCTCGTCCTGCGAGAAGTTCCTGAACTTCGTCGCGTCGAAGGAATGGCAGGAGAAGTACGCCGTGGCATTCCAGACCATCCCGGCCAACCAGGACGCGAAGGGCGCCGTGGACAACCCGTCCCTGAAGCCGCTCATGGAGGCCTACACCACCGCGCCCTATGTGGCGCTCTGGCTCGACACCGCCTTGGGGCAGAACGTCGGCAACGCCCTGAACACCGGGGTCGTCGAGATGCTCGCCGGGCAGGGCGACCCGAAGACGCTCATGCAGAAGATCACCGACGCTGCGGCACGGGGCTGAGCGAGAACCATGACTGGCACCCAGGTGATGGCCGACGCCGTGCCTGAGAGCGATCGTCGCACCGGGACCGGGTCCTCCCCGGCTCCGGTGCGGCGACCCCGCGCCGACTGGCGCAAGCGCGGCGAGATCGCGCTGCTCTCGGGCCCCGCCCTGCTGATGTTCATCGGATTCGTCATCCTTCCCGTGGGGATGGCATCCGTCTACGGCTTCTTCAAGTGGAACGGCTTCGGCTGGCCGACGCAGTTCGTCGGTCTCGACAACTACGTCCACATGTGGCAGGACCACACGTTCCGCGACGCGGTCGTGCACAACTTCGCGATCGTGGTGCTCTCACTCGTGCTGCAGGGACCGATCGCGATCCTGTTCGCCCTCCTGCTGAACCAGAAGTTCCGCGGGCGGTCCCTGATCCGCGTGCTGATCTTCGTGCCCTACGTCATCTCCGAGGTCATCGTGGGCACGGGGTGGAATCTGATGATGCAGGATGCCGGTGCCGTGAACTCGCTGCTCGGGAAGCTGGGGCTCGACTTCCTCCAGCACTCCTGGCTCGCGGATCCGAAACTGGCGCTGTGGACGCTGATGGTCATCATCACCTGGAAGTACATCGGCTTCGCGGTCATCCTCATGCTCGCGGGAATGCAGTCCATCCCCGAGGAGCTCTTCGAGGCCGCGGCGATCGATGGCGCCGGGTTCTGGAAGATCCAGTGGAACATCACCGTGCCGCTGCTCGGGCCGACCATCCGGATCTGGGCGTTCCTGTCCATCATCGGATCGCTGCAGCTCTTCGACCTCGTCAACATCATCTGGGGCCAGTACATCTCCGCCACGGCGGGGACCTCGACGATGGCGACCTACATGTACCAGAACGGGCATCTGGCCGGCAGCTACGGCTTCGGCAACGCGGTCGCCGTGATGCTCTTCCTGATCACTCTCGTCGTCGCGGTGATCTATCAGCGCTTCGTGCTTCGGCGCGACACCGACGGCGCTCTCACCGGCGACAGTGGAAGGGCCCGCAGATGACCACCGACATCCTCCGCACGACGGCGATCGTGCAACCGCGCGACCGCAAGGGCGTGCGCCGCTCGCCGAAGGCCCCGTGGGGAAGCCCGGGCCTGTACCTGATCGCTCTCGTGCTCGTGACGATCTGCATCACCCCGGTGCTCTACATCATCATCGGCGGCTTCCGCACGAACTCGCAGATCACGAAGGATCCGTCCGGCCTCCCCGGTCCGTGGCAGATCGGCAACTACACCGATGTGCTCGCCGGATCCGAGTTCTGGACCGCCTTGGTCAACTCGACCATCGTGGCGATCGGGACGACGGCCGGAGCCGTGCTGCTCGGCGTGATGGCGGCGTACGTGCTCGCCCGATACGAGTTCGCGGCCAAGCCCGTCATGTACGCCTTGTTCGCCGCGGGGCTGATGTTCCCGGTCACCGTCGCGATCACTCCGCTGTACCTGCTGATCCGCAACCTCGGCCTGGTGAACAGCCTGGGCGGGATCATCGTGCCGCAGATCGCCTTCGCCCTGCCCGGCACGATCATCATCCTCGTGCCGTTCCTGAAGGCGATCCCGAAGGAGCTCGAGGAGGCGGCGGCGATCGACGGGGCATCCCGCCTCGGCTTCTTCTGGCGGATGGTCATCCCGCTCAGCCTGCCGGGCGTGATCACCGTCGGCATCCTCGCCTTCGTCGGATCCTGGAACGGGTACATGCTGCCGCTGTTCATCCTCAACGATCCGAGCCTGTTCACGCTGCCGCTGGGCGTACAGAACTTCTCTTCGCAGTATTCGGTCGACACCGCCCGCGTGCTCGCGTACACCTCGCTGTCGATGCTGCCCGCGCTCATCTTCTTCAGCCTCTTCGAACGCCGCATCGTCGGCGGCCTGACCGGCGCGGTGAAAGGCTGAGCATGGTTTCGGACACGTCCCTGGAGACCGTCCCCGCGACGGAGGAGATCCCGGCCTTCCCGATCGCCTCCGAGCGCGTCGGAGCACTGCTCGCGCAGATGACGCTCGAGGAGAAGGCCGCGCAACTCGTCGGCTACTGGCTCGACCAGGGCGGCGAGGTCGTAGCCCCGCTGCAGAACGAGATGGCGGCGGCCGGTCGCCACGACGCCCTCGCGGAGGTGACGCGACACGGCATCGGCCACTACACCCGCGTGTACGGCACCCGGCCCGTCGAGCCGGCCGAGCGCGCCGGATGGCTGTGGGCCGAGCAGCGCCGGCTGAAACGCGAGACGCGCCTCGGCATCCCCGCGCTCGTGCACGAGGAGTGCCTGACAGGTCTCGCCGCGTGGAAGGCCGCGACCTTCCCGACCCCGCTGGCGTGGGGCGCCTCGTTCGACCCGGAGCTCGTCGCGGAGATGGGCGCCCTCATCGGCGCATCGATGCGGAGCCTCGGCATCCATCAGGGGCTCGCGCCCGTGCTCGACGTCGTGCGCGATCCGCGTTGGGGCAGGGTCGATGAGTGCATCGGCGAGGATCCGTACCTGGTGGGCACGGTCGGCACGGCCTATGTGCAGGGCCTGCAGTCCGCCGGCGTGCACGCCACCCTGAAGCACTTCCTCGGCTATTCCGGATCCCGGGCCGGACGCAATCACGCGCCGGTCTCCGCGGGGCCGCGCGAGGTCGCCGACGTCTTCCTGCCGCCTTTCGAGATGGCGATCCGCGACGGCGGGGTGCGCAGCGTGATGAACAGCTACGCCGAGATCGACGGCGTGCCCGTCGCCTCGGATCCGGAGCTGCTGACCGGCGTGCTCCGGGAGCGGCTCGGCTTCGACGGCGTCGTGGTGGCCGACTACTTCGCCATCGCCTTCCTCGAGATCATGCATGCGCTGGCTGCCGACCGGGGCGAAGCCGCCGAGCTCGCGCTGCGGGCGGGGATCGACGTCGAGCTGCCCTCGGGCGACGCCTATGCATCGCCGCTGATCGAGCGGATCCGTTCGGGTGCGCTCGACGAGGGATATCTGGATCGCGCGGTGATCCGCGTCCTCGCCCAGAAGGAGCAGCTCGGACTGCTCGAGCCCGATGTCTTCGAGGACGACCCGCCCGCGGTCATCGACCTCGACACTCCTCAGCACCGCGAGGTCGCGCGCCGCCTGGCCGCGGAGTCGCTCGTGATGCTCTCCAACGACGGCGTCCTTCCGCTGGCGAGGACGACCCGGCGCATCGCGCTCATCGGGCCGAACGCCGATCGTACGGAGGCCTTGCAGGGCTGCTACTCGTTCGCGAACCACGTGCTCGCCCATCACCCGGATCACGATCTCGGCATCGAGATCGCGACGGTGCGCGAGGCGCTGGCCGCCGCCCTGCCCGGCGCGGAGATCGTGCACGTGCGCGGGGCCGAGGTGGAGGGCGATGATCGGTCCGGCTTCGCGGATGCCGCGCGGGCCGCGGCGGACGCCGAGATCGCGGTCGTCGTCGTCGGTGACCAGGCGGGGCTGTTCGGGCGCGGCACGGTCGGCGAGGGCAACGACGTGGAGTCGCTCGACCTGCCCGGCGTGCAGCGCGAACTCGTCGAGCACGTGGTGGCGACCGGCACGCCGGTGGTCGCGGTGATGCTCACCGGCAGGCTCTACGCGATCGACTGGGCGCTCGAAGGGGCCGCGCGTCCGGGCGCGGTGCTGCAGGCGTTCTTCCCCGGGGAGGCCGGCGGCACCGCGATCGCCGACGTCCTCATCGGCGGCACGACGCCCTCGGGGCGACTGCCGCTCAGCCTGCCGCGATCGTCCGGGTCTCAGCCCTACAGCTATCTGCATCCGATCCTCGGCGGTCCCTCCGACGTCACGTCCGCGGATCCGACCCCGTTGCGGCCGTTCGGCTTCGGGCTGTCGTACACGACCTTCGCGTACGAGGCGTTCGAGGTGTCGGCCGAAGCGCCCACGAGCGGCGGGTTCGGTGCGACGGTGGTCGTGGCGAACATCGGAGATCGGCGCGGAGCCGAGGTCGTGCAGCTGTACGGACGGGATGTCGCCGCGAGCGTCACCCGCCCGGTCGCGCAGCTGCTCGGCTACGCGAGGATCGAGCTCGATCCCGGAGAGCGTCGCACGGTGCGGTTCGAGGTGCCGGCCGCACGGTTCGCGTTCAGCGACCGGCGCATGCGGAGAGTCGTCGAACCGGGCGAGGTGCGCGTGTGGGCCGCCTCCCACGCGGAGGCCGCCGCCCCGGTGCCCGAGATCGCCGGGGTCACCGGCGGCGCGATCTCGAACGAGCGCGCGCCGGAGCGTCGGGATCTTCCCGGCACCGCCACAGCCGCTCTCCCGCTCGTGCTCACCGGCGGCGTGCACGAGGTCACCGCCGCGGACGCCAGGGTGGTGGCGGTGTCCTTCACGTGATCGAGATCCCCAACCCGTTCCTGCCCGGGTGTCACCCGGATCCGTCGATCTGCCGCGCGGGGGACTGGTACTACCTGGTGTGCTCGACGTTCGAATACCTCCCCGGGCTGCCGGTGCTGCGCTCGCGCGATCTGGCGCGGTGGGAGACGATCGGACACGTCGTCGACCGGCCCGGGATGCTCGACTTCGACGGGATCGGATCCTCCGGAGGCCTCTACGCACCGACCATCCGGTACGGGCTCGGTCGGTTCTGGGTCGCGTGCACGCTGGTCGACCGGGAGGATCCGTCCCGCGGCGGGAACTTCCTCGTCACGGCGACGGACCCCGCTGGTCCGTGGAGCGACCCGGTCATGCTCGACGCCGAGGGCATCGATCCGTCGATCGCCTTCGACGACGAAGGGCGCGTCTGGCTGCACGGCACCCGCCTGGCAGCCGAGCCGGAATGGCATGACCAGACCGAGGTGTGGGTGCGCGAGTACTCGCCTGCGCGGCGTGTGCTGATCGGTGACGAGCACGTGATCTGGCGCGGTGCCGTGCGTGGCGCGGTGTGGGCCGAGGGTCCGCACCTGTACCGCATCGACGGCCGCTGGCTCCTCGTCGCTGCGGAAGGGGGCACCGAGTTCCACCACGCGGTGAGCGTGGCGCGCGCCGACGAGATCACCGGTCCGTACATCGGCAGCCCGGCGAACCCGGTCTTCACGCACCGGCACCTGGGACGGGGGAGCGCCGTGATCGGAGCCGGGCACGCCGACCTCGTGCAGGCGCCGGACGGATCCTGGCACGCCGTGATGCTCGCGATGCGCGCGGCCGACGGGCGGCACTACCCCCTCGGGCGCGAGACGTTCCTGTGCCCGCTGTCGTGGGAGGACGGCTGGCCGGTGTTCGCCCCGGACGCGGGACGCCTGCCGGCCGCGGTCCCCGCCCCCTGGGCGGTCGGCGCAGCGCCATCCGGCTCCTGGCAGCCCGACGACCGTGTGGCGGGGGTCGTCGGCCCCTCCGATCCGCGATGGACGGCGCTGCGCGCCCTGCCCGCCGAGGTCGGGTCCGTACGGGACGGCGCATGGCGGATCCCGGTGCGCGCCGCGACTCTGCGGGATCCGTCGGCGCAGGCTTTCCTGGGTGTGCGGCAACAGCACGCGGACGTCGATGTACGGTGCGTGCTGGACGTGGGAGGACTCGTCCACGGGGAGAGTGCGGGCATCGTGCTGCGGCAGTCCGAACGGGATCATGTGGCGCTCGCGGTCGTGCGTACCGCGGAGGGACTGCGACTCGTGTCGGAGCGCTGCCGTGCCGGCGACCTGCAGCGGCGGGATCTCGGCACGCTGCCGGGGGCGGACGAGGTGGAACTCGGGCTGAGCGGGCGCGGATACGACTACACGTTCCGGTGCGGCGGRGCCGAATCCGTCCTGGCGGACGGGCGCGAGCTGGACGCGTCCTCCACGGGCGGCTTCCTCGGACTCTGGATCGGCGCCTTCGCGACGAGCGCCGGCGCGGAACCGCGGGGCGAGGTGCGCATCGCCCGATTCGAGTACGCGCCTGCGCGGCCGGCTCCCGGCGATCGGTAGCCTGGGAGTCCCACCGCGTGCAGGAAGCGAGACGCCGCATGAACGAACGCGCCACGACCGTCGAGGGGGTGCGGCGCACCAACCTCGCCGAAGTGCTGCGCCTCGTGCATCACTCGGGCCCGCGCTCGCGCGCGGTGATCACCGCGGAGACCGGGCTGAACCGCTCCACGGTCTCGGATCTGGTCGGTCGCCTGGTCGAGGCGGGACTCGTCGAGGAGCACGAGCCTGATCCCACACGGCGGGTGGGGCGGCCCTCCCCTGTGGTCGTGCCCGGTCCCGGCGTCGTCGCGATCGGCGTGAACCCCGAGATCGACGCCGTCGAGATCGGCGCGGTGTCGCTGGGCGGCGCGGTGCGCGAGCGGGTGCGGATCCCCGTCGATCGACCGGACGTCGCAGACGTCGTCGAGATCGTCGCCGGCGTCGTCGCGGGCTGGCGCACCGGTGCGCTGGAGGGATGCCGCATCGAAGGCATCGGCGTCGCGGTGCCGGGCCTCGTTCGCGCCGCGGATGGCGAGGTGCGCTTCGCGCCTCACCTCGAGTGGCGCGACGCCGACATCGCGGGACCCCTCGCCGCTGCGCTGGCGCTCGATGTCGTGGTCGGCAACGACGCGTCGCTCGGCGCCCGTGCGGAGCGTCTCTTCGGCGCAGCGCGCGAGCACGAGGACGTGGTGTATCTGAACGGCGGCGCCAGCGGCATCGGCGGCGGGCTCATCCTGCACGGCAGGCTCATCGGCGGCGTCGGCGGATACGCCGGCGAGTGGGGGCAGACGGCGGCGAGCGTCGCGGATGCGGCCGATCGCCGGGCGGAGGGCGGTGTGCTCGAGGACGAGGTCAACCGCGCCAGACTCGTGGAGGCCGCAGCTCTCGTCGCGCCCGATGACGCCGAGCTCCGTGCGACGCTGGCCGCGTCCGAAGACGGTCCTGCTGTCGCCGAGGTCGCGCGGCAGCGCCGCATCCTGGCCGCGACCCTCGGCAACGCAGTGAACGTGCTGAACCCGGCGATGATCGTGCTGGGCGGCTTCCTCGGGATCCTGCGGGATCTCGATCCGGAGGCCTTCGACGAGGAGGTCCGCGGGCGTGCCCTCGCCCCCTCGGCCGAGGGGCTGCGGATCTCGGCGGCTGCGCTCGGTGCGGACCGCCTGCTGATCGGCGCGGCCGATGCGGCCTTCGAGCGGCTGCTGGCGGATCCATTGGGCTGACGCCCGTTCGTCGGACTCGGTCGGCTCGGGTCGCACTTGGCCCGCTTGGCCCGCGCAGGTCGCACTTCCGGCTCGCTCGGAGCCGTTGGCAGCGCCGAAAGTGCGACCTGCGCGTCTGCGGGCTGGCTAGGCGCGTGCCACGTCCAGCTCTACGGCRGACCAGGACAGCGCTGGCAGGGTCAGGCGCACGGCGCCGTCGTCCAGGGCCACGCCCTCCAGCGGGCGGAGCCCCACCGCATCCGGCGCGTCGAGCACGTTGGCGGTGTGCCGATCCCCGCCCTCCGGCACCGAGAGCACCTCGGCCGAGCGCAGGGCGGTCGCGCGCAGTCCGTGCAGATCCAGGTCCACCGTGGCGTCGGCATCGAGCGACCGGTTCGCGACGAACAGCGCGAGGCGGCCCGACTCCTCATCCCAGGTCGCGACGGCGTCGACCTCGTCCACATCGCCGTAGCGCGCGGTCGGGGCCTTCGTGGAGGAGACCGCGAGACGCAGGATCCGCCCCTTCGCCATCCGAGCCATGCGGGCGAACGGCCAGAAGATCGACTGCCGCCAGGCGGGGCCGCCCTCCTCCGACCGGATCGGAGCGATCACGTTCACGAGCTGGGCCTGGTTGGCGATCTTCACCCGGTCGCCGTGCCGCAGCAGGCTGTGCAGGAACGTTCCGACGACCACGGCGTCCGTGACGTTGTAGGTGTCCTCGATCAGGCGCGGGTGCTCGCGCCAGGACTTCTCCACCTGGTGCGGCTGGTCCTCGGAGTCCAGACCCGACTGATACCAGACGTTCCACTCGTCGAACGAGATGTCCACCTGCTTGGTGTGCTTGCCCGCGGCCTTGACGGCGTCGATCGTCGCGACGACGCCGTCGATGAACGCGTCCATGTCGACCGCCTCGGCGAGGAAGGACGCCGCGTCGCCGTCGTGCTCCTGGTAGTACGCGTGCATCGAGATGTAGTCCACCTCGTCGTACGCGTGCGTGAGCACGGTGTGCTCCCAGGTGCCGAAGGTCGGCATCTGCCGGTTCGAGGATCCGACGGCGACGAGCTCGATGCTCGGATCCACGAGCTTCATAGCCTTCGCGGTCTCCTGCGCGAGGCGTCCGTACTCGGCGGGCGTCTTGTGGCCGATCTGCCACGGGCCGTCGAGCTCGTTGCCGAGGCACCACAGCTTGATGCCGAAGGGATCCTCCGCGCCGTTGCGGCGGCGCAGATCCGACCAGTACGTGCCGCCGGGGTGGTTCGCGTACTCGACGAGCGCGCGCGCCTCCTCGACCCCGCGGGTGCCGAGGTTGATCGCCTCCATGACCTCGACCTCGGCTTCGCGCGACCAGTCCATGAACTCGTGCAGACCGAACGCGTTCGTCTCGATGGTGTGCCAGGCGCCGTCGATCCGTACCGGGCGGTCCTCGGCAGGTCCCACGCCGTCCTCCCAGCGGTAGCCGGAGACGAAGTTCCCTCCGGGGTAGCGGATCACAGTCGGGCCGAGCTCGCGCACGAGCTCGAGCACGTCGGTGCGGAAGCCGCGAGCATCGGCCGCGGCATGGCCCGGTTCGTAGATCCCGGTGTAGACGCAGCGGCCCATGTGCTCGACGAACTGGCCGAACAGGCGGCGAGGGACGTCGGCGATCGTGAAGTCGCGGTCGATGGTGATGCGGGCGTGGGGCATGGGGTTGGATCCGTTCGGGTCATTGACCGCCGAAGCCGCTGGTGGCGACTCCCTTGACGATCTGCTTCTGGAAGATGAGGAACACGATGATGAGCGGGAGCGCGGCGAGCACGGCCTGGGCCATGACCTGCGCGTACTGCACTCCATAGGCGCTGATGACGGTCTGCAGGCCGACCGGAAGGGTCATCAGGCTGGTGTCGTTGATGACGAGGAAGGGCCACAGGAAGTTGTTCCACGCGCCGATGAACACGAAGATCGCGACGGAGGCGAGGATCGGGCGGCTCAGCGGCAGCACGATCGACCAGAACACCCGGAACCTGCTCGCGCCGTCCACGCGAGCCGCATCCTCGAGCTCGACGGGGATCGCGTCGAAGAACCGCTTCAGGATGAACACCATCGCCGGCGCCACGACCTGCGGCAGGATCAGGCCCCAGTGCGTGTCGACCAGGTTGAACGCCAGCATTTCGTAGAACAGCGGGATGATCAGCACCTGCGGCGGCACGACGATTGCGGCGATGACCACGACGAACAGCCACTTGCGCCCGCGGAAGTCGAGCCGGGAGAACGCGTAGGCGGCGAGGGCCGAGATCGTGACCGTGATCACGGTCACGGCGGTCGCGGTCCACAGGCTGTTCCACGCCCAGAGATACACGTTGCCCTGCGACAGGATCGCGGTGAACGCCTGCGCCGTCGGTCCGCTCGCGCCGATCCAGCCCGGGTCGCCCGACGCGGCGTCGGTCTCGGTCTTGAACGCCGTGGCGACCGCCCACAGGAACGGGAGCAGCCACCCGATCGCGAGGATCAGCAGCACGGCGAAGGCGAGGACGGTGAGGACGGTGAACCGGCGGCCGATCGGCCGGCGGGTGCGGGCGCGCAGGGCGCCAGGGGCGACGAGAGTGCGGGTCGCGGTGGTCATCGGGCGTCCTTCCGCCGACGGGTGATCAGCGTCTGGACGACRCCGAGGATGATGATGATCGCGAAGAAGACGTACGAGATCGCCGCCGAGTAGCCGAACCGGTAGCCGACGAAGCCGGTCTCGTAGATGTACTGCACGATCGAGCGGGTGGTGTCGCTGGAGAGGCCGCCGAGCATCTGGTACGCCTGATCGAAAAGCTTGAGCGAGGCGAGGATCTGCAGCAGGCCGATGAGCGTCGTCGCCGGGCCCAGCTGCGGGAGCGTGATCGACCAGAACTGCCGCCAGCCGCCCGCGCCGTCGAGCGACGCCGCTTCGTACTGCTGCTGCGGAATGTTCTGGAGCGCGGCGAGGTACAGCAGGAAGTTGAAGCCGACCGTCCACCACACGGTCGCGACGACGATCGCGAGCATGTTGATCTTCGGATCCTGCAGCCAGGCGATCGGCTCGAGACCGAAGGCCTTGAGCACGTTGTTCGCGGCGCCGATCTGCGGGTTGAAGATCCAGATCCAGATCTGCGAGATGACGGTGGAGGCCAGCAGGTACGGCATGAAGAACGAGAGCCGCCACAGCCACTGGCCGGGAAGGCCGCGGTCGACCAGCACGGCCATGACGAGCGCGATGACGACGAGCGGGATGGTCGAGAGCACGGTGAACCACACCGTGTTGCCGAACGAACCCCACATGACGGGATCGGTGAGCGCCTCGACGTAGTTCGCGAACCCGATGAACCCTCCGCCGGAGCCGGTGAGGGACTGGTCGGTGAAGCTCAGGTAGAGCCCGTGCAGGATCGGCCAGGCGAGGAACAGGGCGAACGCGATCAAGAACGGCGTGAGGAACGCCCAGCCGATCAGCTGCTCGGTGCCCTTGGATCCGCCCGCATGCCGTCGTGTGGCGCGGGACGCGGCGCGGCCGGTGACGATCGTCGTCGTGGTGGGGGTGGCGGTCGCGGTCATCTCCGTGCTCCTTCCGGATCGGCGGGATTGGGTTGGCCGAGGAAGCCCTTGACGGCCTGCTCGAAGCGGTCGACGGCATCGGAGGCGCTGCCGCCCGTGAGGAGCGCGGGCTGCGCGGCGGCGCCGAACTGCCCTTGAAAATTGGAGCCGGAGCCGGTGAACCATGCGGGCGGGTCGTAGCGCACGAACTTCGCGGCCTCGGCGTAGTGCGCCTGGGGGACGAGGTCGGCGTATTTCGCGGACTCGGTGACCGGAAGGTAGGCGGGGATGTGCCCCGCCTCTGCCCAGCCGAACGAGCCCTTCAGCATGTCCGCGACGAAGCGGTACACGAGGTCGCGGCTCGCGGCGTCGGGACGGGTCTGATGCGGCAGCACGAAGGAGTGGGAATCCGCATAGGCGGTCCTGGTCCCGAAGATCGGCGGGATCATCGCGATGTCGAAGGGGATCTTCGCGGCCTGCATCGTGCGCAGCTCCCATACTCCGCTGAGGAACATGCCGCTCTTGCCGGTCGCGAACTCCGCCACGGCGGTGCCGTAGTCGGCCTGCTTGGCTGCGCGTTTGCCGTCGAGCAGCTTCTGCATGAACTCGAGCGAGGCGACGGCGGCGTCCTTGTCGATGACGGCCGGACCGCCCTGCGGCATCTCCATCTCGAGGCCGTGCTGCGTGTACAGCGTGTAGAAGAGCCGCCACATCTGGGAGCCGTCACCGAGGTAGCCGTAGGAGAGGCCGTGCCCGCCGGTGACGCCGGCGATCGCATCGACCATGGCGAGGAACTCCTCGGAGGTCGTCGCCTCCTTCAGCCGGCCGTCCTGGTCGAGCACGCCCGCCTTCCGGCAGACGTCGGTGTTGTACATGAGCACGAAGGGGTGCGCGTCGAGGGCGATGCTGAGGCGCCTGCCGTCGACCTCGCCCTTCTTCCAGATCGGATCCGGGAACGTGGACGAGTCCACGCCGAGGTCTGCCAGGCGTCCGGTGTCCCAGGCGTCGAGGAGGCCGCCGGGGGCCCAGCCGAGCACGCGGGTGGCGTGCATGATCGCGACGTCGGGGGCCCGCCCGCCGGCTGCGGCCATGGCGAGCTTCGTGTAGTACGGGGTGCCCCAGGCGAGCACGGTGGGGCGGATCCGATAGGCGGACTGCTTCTTGTTCACGGCGTCGAGCAGGCCCGACATCGTGACGCCGTCGCCGCCGGAGAGCAGGTGCCAGAACTGCAGGGTACGGGGGCCGGAGGGGACAGCGGCGGACGGAGCGCAGCCGGCGAGCAGGGCGGCACCGGCGGTGAGGCCCGCGGCGCCGAGGAACTGCCGCCGGTTCAGATCGAGAGGTGGGGTCATCGTCACTCCTTCGTGGACGATCGGGGATGCGGACATCATTACATCGATGGAATGGCCCGCGCAAGAGATTTCTGAGACCGGTCACGGGCACCGCGCCGACCTGATCCGGGAGCAGACGAGCTCAGGACCCGGGGGTCCACCCGCGGGGCGCGGCGCCCGTGCTGTCGCGTACGACGAGCCGATGCGGCACGGTGATCGAGCGCGGCGTCCCGGCAGGATCCGCGATCCGTTCGGCGAGCAGGTCGACCGCGGAACCGGCGAAGGCGGCCCTGTCGATCTGCACGGTCGACAGGGCCGGTTCGGTGAAGCGGGAGAGCTCCACGTCGTCGAAGCCGGTGACCAGCACATCGTCCGGCACCCGGATCCCGCGGCCGTGCAGCACGTGCAGGGCTCCGGTCGCGAGCGAATCCGTGAAGCCGATGATGGCGTCGAACGGCACGCCGCGCGAGAGCAGCTCGGCAGTAGCCTCGGCTCCGCCCGCGATGGTCCACTCGGCGTGGTTGACGGTCAGCCGGGGGTCGGCGGGGAGGCCGGCTTCGGCGAGGGCCTGACGCACGCCGTGCAGGCGGAGCCGGCTGGTCGCGGTCGCGATCGCGTGCTGGTCATCGCCGCCGACGACGGCGATGCGGCGGGCGCCGCGAGCGATGACGTGCCGGGCCATATCGGCCGCCCCCGCCACGCTGTCGATCCCGACGTGGTCGGCGAGCTGCTGTTCGACCTCGCCGATGAGCACGACGGGCAGCTGCCGGTCCTCGTCCGTGAGGGCGCTGTCCTCTAGGCGGATCGGGTTCAGGATCAGGCCGTCGACGAGGTGCGAGCGAGCGCGGGAGAGCAGTTCGCGTTCGCGGCGCGGCTCGGATCCGGTCTGCTCGACCTGCACGGCGAAGCCCTTGAGCCTGGCGGCCTGGACGATGTGGTCGAGCAGCTCGGCGGAGAACGACGTCGCAAGATAAGGCAGCGCCACCGCGATCACGCCAGAGCGGCCGTTGCGCAGGCTGCGGGCGCTGAGGTTGGGCACGAAGTCGAGCTTGCGCATCGCCTGCTCGACCCGCTCGCGGGTGTCCTCGCGCACGAAGGTCGCGCCGGTCACGACGTTGGACACGGTCTTCGCCGAGACCCCGGCCAGCGACGCGACGTCTCGCATCGTCGCGCGCGTCCCGGCTGCCATGCGCTCAGCCTATGCCCGGATGGGCGGCAGCCGGACCGACGTTGATTCAACGATGTAACACTGGCCCTATGATGTGGCGATGGGCATCGGCACGAACTGGGCGGGGAACCTGCACTACGGCGCGGCGGCGATCGCGCTCCCGCGAACACGCGAGGAGCTGCAGGACGTCCTCTCGGCACCGGGCCCACTCCGCCCGCTCGGATCCCGGCACAGCTTCAACGCGATCGCCGACACGACGGGCACCCTCATCGACCTCTCCGCGATGCCGGCGGTGGTCGAGCAGACCGCGCCTGATGCCGTGCGCGTACCAGGGGGCATGCGCTACGGCGAACTCGGGGTCGAACTGCAGCGCCGCGGGCTCGCCCTGGCGAACCTCGCATCGCTGCCGCACATCTCCGTCGCGGGCGCCGTCTCCACGGGGACGCACGGCTCCGGCGACGGGATCGGATCCCTCGCCACGGCCGTGCGCGCCGTCACGTTCGCAGGACCGGACGGAGAGCGCACCCTGCGTCGCGGCGACGCCGACTTCGCCGGGGCGGTCGTCTCGCTCGGCGCGCTCGGGGTGATGGTCGAGCTCGAACTCGACGTGGAGCCGATGTACGACGTGGCGCAGACGGTGCATGAAGGGCCGCAGTGGGATGGCGTGCTCGCCGAGTTCGACCGGGTCACCGCACTCGGCACCAGCGTCAGCATCTTCAGCCGCTGGACCGACCGGGATCACGCCGACCAGCTGTGGGTGAAGAACCGCGCGGACGGACCGGCTCTCGATCGGGATCTGCTGGAGCGGCTCGGCACGACACCGGCCACGATCCAGCGGCACCCGATCCTCGGCGCCCCCGCCGAGGCGTGCACTCCGCAGCTCGGCGAGTCCGGCCCATGGCACGAGAGGCTGCCGCACTTCCGGCGGGACTTCACGCCGTCGGCGGGGGAGGAGCTGCAGAGCGAGTACCTCGTGCCGCGCCGCGACGCGGTGCGTGCGATCGAGGCGGTCCGCGGGCTGGCCGACCGGATCGCCCCGCTCCTTCTCGTGAACGAGATCCGCACGGTCGCCGCCGACGACCTGTGGCTGAGCTCGTCGTACGGAGAGGCCGCGGTGGGCCTGCACTTCACGTGGCGACGGGACCAGCCCGCGGTCGAAGCCCTGCTGCCGGCGCTCGAAGCCGCGCTTCCCGACACCGCCCGCCCGCACTGGGGCAAGCTGTCGACGCTGCATCCTGCGGAGATCCGTCGCCGCGTCCCCCGCTGGGCCGACTTCGCGGCGCTCGCGCAGCGGATGGATCCCCCCGCCCGCTTCCGCAACGCGCACCTGCAGCGACTGGGCCTGTAGCCGGCTGCCCCCTCCCCTCTCTGTGGCGCAGGGTGGTGCTCAGGTCGCAGTTTCGGCGGCACAGACGCCCCTGGCGGAGCAGGAACAGCGACCTGAACACGACGAATGCGACCCGAGCCGGCCGTGGCGATCCGCGAGCGGCCCGTACACTCTCAGGCGTGAGTGAGTCGAAGCCGCAGCGCGCCGTGGGGGTGCGCGACGTCGCGGCGCGGGCCGGGGTCTCGCGGCAGACCGTGTCGCGCGTGCTCAACGATCATCCGGATGTGGCACCCGAGACGCACGCCCGGGTGGTGGCGGCGATGGACGAGCTCGGCTATCGGATGAACAACGCTGCGCGGGCGCTGGGCACGCATCGCACGCGCACGATCGGGGTGCTCGCCTCGGACGCCCTGCAATACGGCCCGTCGCGGAGCATGGCCGCCATCGAGGCGTCGGCGCGCGAAGCGGGCTACTGGATCACCGCGGCGTTCGCCGACTCCGGCGACGAGACATCGGTCGCCGCCGCGATCGAGCACCTTCGTGCGCAATCCGTGGACGGGATGATCGCGTTCGCACCGCACGCGCACACGCTCGAGGTGCTCGACGCGCTGCGGTTCGGGATCCCCGTCGTCATCCTGCATGCCGCGGAGCGGTCGGGCTTCTCCGTGGATCAGCGTGCCGGAGCGCGAGTGGCGGTGGCGACCCTCGCGGATGCCGGGCACCAGCGGATCGCCCACCTCGCGGGCCCCGCGGACTGGCTCGAGGCGGAAGCGCGCGCGGCCGGATTCGCCGAGGAGCTCGCCGCCCGCGGTCTGCCGCCCGGCGTGGTGCTCGGCGGCGACTGGAGCCCGCGCTCGGGGCACGAGGCCGCAGTGTCCGTGATCGCCTCGGGGGCGACCGCGGTGTTCGCGGCGAACGACCAGATGGCGCTCGGCCTGATCGGCGGCCTGCGTGCGGCCGGGGTAGCCGTCCCGGAGCGGATCAGCATCGTGGGTTTCGATGACGTGCCGGAGGCGGCGTACGCCTGGCCGCCGCTTACGACCGTGCGCCAGGACTTCGAGGAGCTCGCGCGGCGTGCGGTCGCGCAGGTCATCGCGGAGAGCGGATCCGGAGCGGGCGGGGCCGATGCGGACGCGCCGACCCCCCGCACGTCGGATCCGATCCCTCCGGTGCTGATCCTCCGCGACTCGGTGGTCCCGCCCCCGCTCTGACCGCCCTCCGCCACCTCGCCGGCCGGCCTCGTCGCAGTCCCTCGGTTCGGGTCGCGGTTTCGGCTCACGAAGGGGCCGATACAGCGCGGGAAGTGCGACCTGAGCCCGGGATGAGGGGCGGGGGCTGTGGATAACGTCGAGGGGGCGCGTCGGAGCTGACACCGTGGGGGAATGCCGCGATTCTCACCGCTCCCGGAGGACCTGGGCGCCTCGTTCACGGTCAGCGAGGCCCGCGATCTCGGAGTGGGTGCAGGTCGGCTGCGCGGGGCGGACCTTCTTCGGCCCTACTCCGGTGTCCGTTCCCGGATCCGGTCGACGCCCGAGCGCGAGGAGGATCCGTATGCGGCGCAGCGGCGGGTGCGGATCGAGCAGGCGCTGCGATACGCACCTCGCTTGCGCCCCGGCCAGTACTTCAGCCACGAGACCGCCGCCGCGCTCTGGGGTGGACCCCTTCCGCTCGCCCCGCCCGGACGGCGAATCCAGGTGCACGTGAGCACGCTCGGCGAGGGGCCGCTCGTGCGCGCGGCGGGAGTCGAGCGGCATCGCGGCGATCCGCGGCTCGTCCGGGTGCGCACCGATCTCGGCGTGCCCGTCGCCTCGCCGGTCTCCGCCTGGGCGCAGCTGGGGCGCCTGCCGTTCTCGGACCTGGTCGCTCTCGGAGACTTCGTCTGCCGGGTGTGGCGCCGGGGTGTGGGCCGTCCGCAACCCGGGCGCGCACCGCTGGCGACCCTCGCGCAGTTGCGCTCGGCGGTCGCCGCCGGTCGTCGACCCGGCGCCCCCGGATTGCGCGAGGCGCTCGAGTGGATCCGTCTGGACTCCTGGTCGCCCCGTGAGTCCGAGCTGCGCTGCCTGCTCGTCGGCGCGGGGCTGCCGGAGCCCGAGCTGAACGTGGACCTCTTCGAGGGAGGGGCGTTCCTCGGCTGCGTCGACATGATCTACCGCGCTCAGAAGGTGGCGATCGAATACCTCGGCCGGGTGCACGCGGGCAGCTGGGGAGCGGACGTCGAGCGCCTCGCGCGGCTGCGTGCGGCCGGGTGGACAGTGATCGAGGTCACGGCCGAGCTGCTGGCGGATCCGCGTGAGTTGCTCCGCCGTGTCCGCCGGGCGCTCGGCTCCTGACCCGCCGGATCCGCTGGATCCGCTTCAGGTCGCATTCCCTCGGTTCAGGTCGCGGTTTCGGCTCCCGGAGGGGTCGATACAGGGCCAAAAGTGCGACCTGGACGCCCGGCGACGGGAGAGGAGAGAGGAGGGGGCGGGGTTGACGGGGGAGGTTGGGGGTGTCAGAATCGGCCGTGACCGGTCACAGGCGTCCAGGGGAACCTCGGGCGCAACTCCGAGAGGATCCGAATGCCCTCCTTCGCCCCCGAGGTCGAGCAGGCGATCGCCGCCGTGCGTGCCGACGTCGCGCGACTGCACGCCGAGCTCGTCCGCTACGGCCTGGTCGTCTGGACCGGCGGCAACGTGTCGGGACGCGTCCGGCTGTCCGAGGACGGAGTCGACGATCTCTTCGTCATCAAGCCCTCCGGCGTGAGCTACGACGATCTCGCCCCCGAGAACATGATCCTGTGCGACCTGAACGGCACAGCGATCCCCGGCGCCCCCGGCAGCGACCGCAGCCCGTCCAGCGACACCGCCGCGCACGCGTATGTCTACCGGCACATGCCCGAGGTCGGCGGGGTCGTGCACACGCACTCCGACTACGCGGTCGCCTGGGCCGCGCGCGGCGAGGAGATCCCCTGCGTGATCACCGCGATGGCGGACGAGTTCGGCGGCCCGATCCCGGTCGGTCCCTTCGCGATCATCGGCGACGACTCGATCGGCCGGGGGATCGTACAGACCCTGCATGGGCACCGCAGTCGTGCGGTGCTCATGCAGAACCACGGGCCGTTCACGATCGGCGTCGATGCGAAGGATGCGGTCAAGGCCGCGGTGATGGTCGAGGACGTGGCGCGCACCGTGCATCTCGCCCGTGAAGCAGGACCGCTGATCCCGATCCCGCAGGAGGCGATCGACAGCCTCTACAACCGCTACCAGAACGTGTACGGCCAGAACACGGACGCCCGCCGATGAGCGCCGGGATGGCGTGGCCGGGATCCGCTCCCGTCGCAGAAACGGCCGGAAAGACGGCGGGAAAGCGACGGAAACCGCGACGGGAGCCCCTAGGAAGGTGCCGAAGGTGAGTGCTCGCGATGACATTCTCGCCGGGCGTACGAGTCTGGGGATCGAGCTGGGGTCCACGCGGATCAAGGCCTGCCTGGTCGGATCCGACCCTGCCGAGGTGCTCGCGACCGGATCCTTCGCCTGGGAGAACCGGCTCGAGGACGGCCTGTGGACCTACGGGCTGGACGAGGTCTGGGCGGGGCTGCAGGCGGCCTTCGCCGACTTCGTCGCCGACGCGCACGACCGCTACGGCGTGCGCCCCGAGCGGTTCGGCGCGATCGGCGTCTCGGCGATGATGCACGGCTACCTCGCGTTCGACGCGGTGGGGGAGATGCTCGTGCCGTTCCGCACCTGGCGCAACACGAACACCGGCGTCGCAGCGGCCGAACTCACCGCGCTGCTCGGCGTGAACATCCCGCTGCGCTGGTCGATCGCGCACCTGCACCAGGCCGTGGTCGACGGCGAGGCGCACGTGTCGCGGATTGCGAGTGTGAACACGCTGGCCGGCTACGTGCACGAGCGCCTCACCGGCCGTCGCGTGCTCGGCGTCGGCGACGCCTCGGGCATGTTCCCGATCGACTCGGCGACCGGTGGCTACGACGCGGCCATGGTCGCGGCGTACGACACGCTCGCCGCCGGCCGGCTTCCCGTGCCCCTGACCGCGCTGCTTCCCCAGGCGCTCCCCGCGGGCGCCGATGCCGGCGCGCTCACTGCCGAGGGGGCGCGGCTGCTGGACCCGACCGGATCCCTCACCGCCGGCATCCCGTTCTGCGCGCCCGAGGGCGATGCGGGCACGGGCATGGTCGCGACGAACTCGGTCGCGCCGCGCACCGGGAACGTGTCGGCCGGCACCAGCGTCTTCGCGATGGTCGTACTGGAGCGTCCGCTCGTGGGCGCGCACCACGAGCTCGACCTCGTCACGACTCCCGTCGGAGACGCGGTCGCGATGGTGCACTGCAACAACGGTGCCAGCGAGCTCGCCGCCTGGGCCGGCCTCTTCTCGCGCTTCTCGTCCGCTGTGGGACAGCCTCTCGACGACGACGCCGTGTTCGAGGTGCTGTTCCGCGAGGCGCTCGCGGGGGAGGCGGACGCGGGCGGTCTGCTCGCCTACAACCATCTCGCCGGCGAGCCGATCGCCGGACTGACCGAGGGCCGGCCGTTGTTCGTGCGCACGCCCGACAGCGCCTTCACGCTCGCGAACGCGATGCGGGCGCAGCTCTACGGGGTGTTCGGCACCCTCGCCCTGGGCATGCAGACGCTTGCCGCCGAGGGCGTGCAGATCGACCGGATGTATGCTCACGGCGGCATGTTCCGCACGGCGGGTGTGGCACAGCGCTTCCTCGCCGGCGCTCTGGGCGCCCCCGTCGCTGTGGGCGAGGGAGCCTCCGAAGGCGGAGCCTGGGGGATCGCGGTGCTCGCCTCCTACCTGGCGCACGCCGACGAGCTCAGCCTCGGCGCCTACCTCGACCGGCACGTGTTCGCCGCGGCGACGCTCGCCGTCGCGGATCCGGATCCTGCCGACGTCGCCGGATTCTCCACCTACCTCGACCGCTACCGGGCGGGCCTGGCCATCGAAGCCGCCGCCGTCGCCTCGCTCTAAGGACACGCACATGCCGAAGCTCACCACCTCCCTCGACGGCTACGAGGTCTGGTTCCTCACCGGGAGCCAGCACCTGTACGGCCCCGAGACGCTCGCGCAGGTCGCCGAGCAGTCGCAGCAGATCGCGCGGATCCTGGACCAGGCCGATGACGTGCCGGTGCGGATCGTCTGGAAGCCGGTGCTCACGGATTCGGCTGCCATCAAGCGCACCGCGCTCGAAGCCAACGCCGACGAGAAGGTCATCGGCCTGATCGCGTGGATGCACACGTTCAGCCCCGCGAAGATGTGGATCGCGGGTCTGGACGCGCTGCAGAAGCCGCTCGCGCACCTGCACACGCAGGCCAATGTCGAGCTGCCCTGGGCCGACATCGACTTCGACTTCATGAACCTGAACCAGGCCGCGCACGGCGACCGCGAGTTCGGCTACATCCAGACCCGGCTCGGCGTTCCTCGCAAGACGGTCGTCGGTCACGCCTCGGATCCGCGCGTGCAGCGCGAGCTCGGCACCTGGCAGCGCGCCGCCGCAGGTCTCGCCGCGAGCCGCGACCTCAAACTGGCGCGCTTCGGCGACAACATGCGCTTCGTCGCAGTCACCGAGGGCGACAAGACCGAGGCCGAGCTGCGCTTCGGCGTGCAGGTGAACACCTGGGGCGTGAACGAGCTCGCCGACGCCGTCGCGGCGGCCGAAGAGACCGACATCGATGCCCTCGTCGCCGAGTACGAGGAGCTGTACGAGGTCGTTCCCGAGCTGCGCAAGGGAGGGGAGCGACACCAGTCCCTGCGGGACGGCGCGGCGATCGAGCTGGGGCTGCGCTCGTTCCTCGAAGAGGGCGGCTTCAGCGCCTTCACCACGTCGTTCGAGGACCTGGGCGCGCTGAAGCAACTGCCCGGCCTCGCCGTGCAGCGCCTCATGGCCTCCGGCTACGGCTTCGGCGCGGAGGGCGACTGGAAGACCGCCGTGCTCGTGCGGATCGCGAACGTCATGGGTGCGGGCCTGCCGGGCGGGGCGAGCCTCATGGAGGACTACACCTACGACATGACGCCAGGGGACGAGCTCATCCTCGGCGCGCACATGCTCGAGGTCTCGCCGTCGCTCACGACCCAGAAGCCGACGCTGGAGATCCACCCGCTCGGCATCGGCGGCAAGGACGACCCGGTGCGCCTGGTCTTCACCGCGGATCCCGGATCCGCCGTCGTCGTCGCGCTCAGCGACATGCGTGACCGGTTCCGTCTGACCGCGAACGTCGTCGAGAACGTGGCGCCGCGCGAGGCGCTGCCGAAGCTGCCCGTGGGCCGCGCCGTCTGGAAGCCGCGACCCGACTTCACCACCTCGGCATCGGCCTGGCTGATCGCGGGCGCCGCGCATCACACGGTGATGTCGACCGCGGTCGGGATCGAGGCGTTCCGCGACTTCGCGGAGATGGCCGAGGTCGAACTGCTCGTGATCGACGAGGGGACGACGCTGCCCGAGTTCCAGAAGCAGGTGCGCTGGAACCAGGCGTACTACCGGCTCGCGCAAGGACTCTGACGATGACAGATCGCTCAGCCGCACCGGCCGACCGCGTCGTCGTTCCGCGCTCCGGCCGGCAGCTGCGCATCGCGGCGCACGGTTACGAGGCGGACATCGCCGCGGTCGGTGCGACGCTGCGCGCACTGCGCTTCGAGGGGCGCGACCTCGTGGTGCCGTTCGCCGCGGACGAGGTGCGCCCGACCTACCGCGGGGCGACGCTCGCGCCCTGGCCGAACCGCATCGTCGACGGGCGCTACGTCTTCGCCGGGGTCGAGCACCGACTGCCCCTGACCGAGCCGGAGCGCGGCCACGCCCTGCACGGGCTGGTCGCCTGGAGCGAGTTCTCGGATCGGGTTGTGGACTCCGATCGGGTCGTGCTCGCCGCGACCATCTCGCCGCAGAGCGGTTATCCCTTCCGCGTCGAGGTCGAGGTGGAGTACCGCCTCGACGCCGGTGGACTCACGCAGACCGTGACCGGCCGCAACCTCGGGGCGGATGCCGCGCCGTGGGGGACCGGCCCGCATCCCTATCTGGTCGCCGGGCCCGCCGAGGGCGCCGACGGGGTCGGACGGACGGGGCCCGAGCCCGCCGCGCCCCCCGTCGACGCCTGGACACTGCTGCTTCCGGCATCGGCGGTGCTCACGGTCACCCCCGATCGCCTCAGCCCCGTGGCTCTGGAGCCGGTCGACGCGCACGCGGAGTGGGACTTCCGCACGCCGCGACGGATCGGATCCACCTTCATCGACCATGCCTTCACGGCGTTGTCGCGCATGGACGGCGCCACGACGGTCGAGGTGCGCGGCCCTGACGGCAGCGGGGTCGCGATGGTGTGGGACGAGACCTGTCCCTGGGTGCAGATCCACACCGCYGACACCCCGGCCGATCCCGCCACGCATCGCCGAGGGCTCGCGGTCGAGCCCATGACGTGCGCGCCCGACGCCTTCACCTCCGGCGCCGGTCTCGTCGTGCTGGATCCCGGCTCCGCGCACTCCGCGAGCTGGCGCATCCTCGCTCTGCCGGCCGACGCGCCCTGAGCTCGAACAGAGGGCGCGCGGCATCCCCGGGACCGCGGGGAGTTCTGCCCATCGAAGTGCGGCGGGCTGCTCGGTAGTCTGAGTCCATGGCTACCGAGGGGGAACCGCCGCAGGGCGGGCATGAGCTCGATTTCGGATCCGGATCGCAGGATCCGACCCCGCCGTCACCGGCCGCGCCGCCGGCGCCGGGAGGGGACTCTGCATCTGTTCCGCCGGCTGCTCCGGAACAGCCGCATCCGGGGCCGGAACACGCCTTCCCGCCGCCCGGTCAGCCCTCGCCGCCGCAGCCGTATTCGGGGCAGCCGGGGCAGCCGTACGGCGCGCAGCCGGGACAGCCGTATCCGGGGCAGCCCGCGTATGCGGGGCAGACCGCCCCGACGCAGCCGGGCCAGGCATACCCCGCGCAGCCGGGCCAGGCATACACCGCGCAGCCGGGCCAGGCATACGCTGGTCAGCCTTACGCCGCGCAGGCTTCGGGGCCGCAACCGCCGCGCAAGTCCTCGAAGGGCCTCCTCTGGGGCCTGATCGGGGGCGGCGCAGCCCTGCTGATCGCCGCGATCCTGGTCGTGGCGCTGCTCGTGGTGCCGGCGATCACGCGGTCCTCGGTGACGGCCGCCGACACGGTCAAGGCCTACCTGACCGCGGTCTCCCAGGGTGATGCGAAAGCCGCACTCGGATACCTCGAGGGCGTCTCGAACAAGCAGCTGCTCACCGATGCCGTGCTCAACGAATCGAACAAGCTCGCCCCGATCACTCACATCTCCGTGGCGAAGGGCGGAGAGGGCAAGAGCACGGCCACCGTCATCGCGTCGTACCGGATCGGCGACAAGGCCGTGTCTTCGATGGCGTACGAGGCTTACCGGATCAAGGATGCGTGGAAGATCGTGAACGGCGTGAGCCCGGTCTCGCTCGACGGGCTGCGTGGCCTCGACGCCACGTTCAACGGAGTGCCCACGGCGAAGATCACGGACGCGTACGTCTTCCCCGGCACCTATGAGATCGCGCTGGATTCGAAGTACTTCTCGATCGACGGCGACGCAACCTTCACGATCGCCTCTCCCGAGGACGCCGCCGCGCTGTACGACGTGAAGACCGCGCTCAACGACGCCGGCGTCACGGAGTTCCGCTCGCTCGTGCGCTCCGCGGTCGAGGCCTGTGTGGCGATGAAGACGCTGGCGACGCCGTGCGGGATGGACATCACGGCGATCGACCTCTCCGGCGCGACACCCGTGGAGGGCACCGTCACCCGCACGCTGACCGCCGACGGCAGCGCCGCGCTCGGCACCCTGAAGCCGGAGTCCAGCGGATCCTCGCCCACGGTCGTGTCCAGCTACGACTCGATCAGCGTCGACATGACGCTGCAGGGCAGCGATGGGCAGACCTACTCGGTCACGTTCGGCGGTTATCTCAGCACACCGACCGTCGACTTCGGGGCGGCGTCCCCGACGGTCACCTGGGAGTAGATCCGGCCTCGTCCCCGAGGAGATCCGCAGAGAAAAGAGGACCCCCGCCGACCCGATTCGGCGGGGGTCCTGCGGTTCGTGACCGCGTAGGCGCCCGTGCGAGAAAGCCGGGCGCATCCCGTTGCGCGGGGAAGGCGAGCACCCGATCCGGTCAGCGTCCGCAGCCCGCGCAGAGTCTTTTGTACGTGTCGAAGGTGACGGGAAGGTGAACGGGCTGCCAGGTGTCGATGAATTACATGGAACCCCTACTAACTAGATGGATGGCCATGTAATCTGAATGCAGCGCCGACGACGACGCAGAACCAGGAGCACACGATGGTCCGCGACATCACCCACTTCATCGGAGGATCCTCGGTCCCCGGCACCTCTGGACGCTGGGGGGAGGTGTTCGAACCCTCGACCGGCGCCGTGCAGGCGCGGGTGCCGCTCGCGAGCGGGGACGAGGTGCGCGCCGCGATCGCGAATGCCGAAGCCGCGCAGCCAGGGTGGTCGGCGACCAACCCGCAGAAGCGGGCGCGAGTGCTCATGCGTTTCCTCGAGCTGATCCGCGATGAGATGGACGACCTCGCCGCCCTGCTCTCTCGTGAGCACGGCAAGACGCTGGACGACGCCAAGGGCGACATCCAGCGCGGCGTCGAGGTGATCGAGTTCTGCGTCGGCGCTCCGCACCTGCTCAAGGGGGAGTACTCCACCGGTGTCGGCACCGGCATCGACGTCTATTCGCTCCGTCAGCCGCTCGGCGTCGTGGCCGGCATCACCCCGTTCAACTTCCCCGCGATGATCCCGCTGTGGCAGATGGGCCCGGCGATCGCCGCCGGCAACGCCTTCATCCTCAAGCCCAGCGAGCGCGACCCCTCGGTTCCGGTGCGGATCGCCGAGCTGTTCCTCGAGGCGGGTCTGCCTGCGGGGATCCTCAATGTCGTGCACGGCGACAAGGAGGCCGTCGACGTGCTGCTCACCGACGAGCGGGTGCGCGCGATCGGCTTCGTCGGATCCACCCCGATCGCGGAGTACATCTACACGACCGCGAACGCGCACGGCAAACGCGCCCAGTGCTTCGGCGGGGCGAAGAACCACCTCGTCGTGATGCCCGACGCCGACCTGGACCAGGCCGCGGACGCCCTCATCGGCGCCGGCTACGGCTCGGCGGGGGAGCGCTGCATGGCGATCTCGGTGGCTGTTCCGGTCGGCGAGGAGACCGCCGACGCGCTCGCCGCGAAGCTCGCCGAGCGCGTGGCCGCGCTCCGGGTCGGGCCCTCGCTCGAGCCGGGCATGGACTACGGCCCGCTCGTGAACCGCGCCGCGGTCGAGCGCGTGACCGACTACATCCAGCAGGGAGTCGACGCCGGCGCCGAGCTCCTCGCCGACGGGCGCGGCTTCTCCGTCGCCGGACACGAGGAGGGCTTCTACCTCGGCCCCACGCTGTTCGATCGGGTCACGACCGACATGTCGATCTACCGCGAGGAGATCTTCGGCCCGCTACTCGTGATCGCCCGCGCGGCCGACTACGAGGAGGCGCTGCGCATGGCGTCCGAGCACGAGTTCGGCAACGGCGTGGGCATCTTCACACGCGACGGCGATGCGGCCCGCGACTTCGTCGCCCGCGTGAACGTCGGCATGGTCGGCGTGAACGTGCCGATCCCGGTGCCGATCGCGTACTTCACCTTCGGCGGCTGGAAGCGCAGCGGCTTCGGCGACCTCAACCAGCACGGCGCCGACGCCTTCCGCTTCTACACGAAGACCAAGACCGTGACCTCGCGGTGGCCGGCTGCGGGCGTCCGCGAAGGCGCCAGCTTCGTCATCCCCACGATGCACTGACCCGGCCGCACCTACGCCGAAACGCCAGAAGGAATACGACATGACCACCGTCGCCACCCCGATCACGATGACCAGCGAAGAGCGCGCCGCCATCCTCGACGCCGTCCGCGAATTCGCCGAGACCGAGCTCGCCCCGTTCGCCGCCGAGCGCGACGAGAATCACCTGTTCCCACGGGACGCCCTGCGCGTCGCCGGCGAGCTGGGCCTCGGCGGCATCTATGTGCGCGAGGAGTCCGGAGGCGTCGGGCTGCCCCGCGTCGACACCGTCGCGATCTTCGAGGAGCTCGCGCAGGGCGACCCGACGATCGCCGCCTACATCTCGATCCACAACATGGTGGTCTGGATGATCGACAGCTACGGCACCGACGCGCAGCTCGCGCGCTGGCTGCCCGAGCTCATCTCGATGGAGGGGGTCGGCAGCTACTGCCTCACCGAGCCGGGCGCGGGATCCGACGCGGCCGCGCTCGCGACGAGCGCGATCCGCGACGGTGACGAATACGTGCTCACCGGGGTGAAGCAGTTCATCTCCGGCGCCGGGGAGGCCGCGGTCTACATCGTGATGGCCCGCACCGGAGCCCCGGGCGCGCGGGGCATCTCCGCCTTCCTGGTCCCGGGCGACGCCGCAGGTCTGAGCTTCGGCGCGCTGGAGAAGAAGATGGGCTGGCACGCGCAGCCCACCCGCCAGGTCATCCTGGACGGGGTGCGGGTTCCTGCGACCAGCATGCTCGGATCCGAGGGGCAGGGGTTCGCGATCGCGATGAGCGCGCTGAACGGCGGCCGGCTCAACATCGCCGCCTGCTCGATCGGCGGTGCGCAGTGGGCGCTGGATCGTGCGGTGCAGTACGTGCACGAGCGTGAGGCGTTCGGGGAGCCGCTCGCCGAGAAGCAGTCGATCCTGTTCGCCGTCGCCGATATGCGCACGGATCTGCAGGCCGCGCGGCTCATGGTGCGCGACGGCGCGCAGGCCGTCGACGAGAAGGCCCCTGACGCCACGATGCGCTGCGCGATGGCGAAGCGCTTCGCGACCGACGCCGGCTTCGACGTCGCCAACAAGGCCCTTCAACTGCACGGCGGGTACGGGTACCTTCAGGACTACGGGATCGAGAGGGTCGTCCGTGATCTGCGGGTGCATCAGATCCTGGAAGGGACGAACGAGATCATGAGACTCATCGTCGGACGCGAGATGCTGCGTCCCTCCGGATCCGCGTCGCTCCAGCGCAGCGGGGAAAACCAGACGCGGAGCGGCGACAGCCAGCACCAGCGGAGCGCGTCATGACGCGGATCGCCTTCCTCGGGCTCGGCCACATGGGACTTCCGATGGCGAAGAACCTGCTCGCCGCGGGGCACGAGGTCGTCGGCTTCGACGTGGTGCCCGCCGCGGTCGAGTCCGCCTCCGCCGCGGGGCTGCCCGTCGCGCAGTTCGGGGTGGATGCGGTGTCCGGCGCGGAGGTCGTCATCACGATGTTCCCCGCCGGCAAGCACGTGATCGCCGCGTATCAGGACGGGCTGCTGGCTGCGGCCGATCCCGGAACCCTGTTCATCGAGAGCTCGACGATCGCCGTCGACGAGGCGCGCACCGCGCACGAGCTGGCGATCGAGGCGGGGCACCGCAACGTCGACGCGCCGGTCTCCGGCGGCGTGGTGGGCGCGGAAAACGGCACGCTCGCCTTCATGGTGGGCGGTTCGGACGAGGACTTCGCCGCCGCGCTCCCGCTGCTCGAGACCATGGGCAAGCGCATCGTGCACTGCGGCGGTCCGGGGCTCGGCCAGGCCGCGAAGGTCTGCAACAACATGATCCTCGGCATCTCGCAGATCGCCGTGGCCGAGGCGTTCGTGCTCGGCGAGCGGCTGGGCCTCGAGCACCAGGCGCTGTTCGACGTCGTGTCGCAGGCGTCGGGCCAGTGCTGGTCGATCACGACGAACTGCCCTGTGCCGGGTCCCGTGCCCACGAGTCCCGCCAACCGCGACTACCAGCCGGGGTTCGCGGGGACGCTCATGGCGAAGGATCTGGGACTCGCGCTGCAGGCCATCGAGGGCACCGGCACCGACGCGCAGATGGGCCGCCTCGCGCAGCAGATCTACGCGACGTTCGCTGCCGGCCCCGGCGGCGCCCGCGACTTCTCCGGCATCATCACCGACATCCGCGACGCGTCCTGACCGGATCCGTCGCAGCCGGATCCCACCCCGGACGTCTGTGGCCGCGAGACCGAACCTCCGTCCCGAGACCGCCGATCCGATCGTGGTTCTCGGGACGGAGGTTCGGTCTCGCGGTTATCGGGGTGGGCGGGGCGCGGGCGGGGGACACCGTCCGTTCACCGACATCGGAGATACTGGAAGCGCCACGACGGTGCGGCGAAAGGATGACCATGGCCATGAACGAGTACGAGACGATCCTCACGGAGCAGCGCGGACGAGTCGGCTGGATCACCCTGAACAGGCCCCAGGCGCTCAACGCGCTGAACTCGCAGGTCGCCGAGGAGGTCACCGCCGCCGCCACCGCGTTCGACGCGGATCCCGGCGTCGGGGCGATCGTCGTCACCGGATCCGAGAAGGCCTTCGCCGCGGGTGCCGACATCAAGGAGATGGAGGCGATGTCTGCGGCGGAGATCACCGCGACCGACCACTTCGGCGTGTGGCGCGACTTCGCCGCTGTGCGCACCCCCGTAATCGCGGCCGTGTCCGGCTTCGCCCTGGGCGGCGGATGCGAGCTCGCGATGATGTGCGACATCATCCTCGCCGCGGACAACGCGAAGTTCGGTCAGCCCGAGGTGAACCTCGGCGTCATCCCCGGCATGGGCGGCACGCAGCGTCTCATCCGCGCCGTCGGGTACTACAAGGCCGCAGAACTCGTGCTGTCAGGGCGGATCATCGGCGCGGAGGAGGCCGAGCGCGCGGGCCTGGTGTCGCGCATCGTGCCGGCCGCCGAGCTGCTCGCCGAGGCGTCGACGCTCGCCGAGACGATCGCGTCGAAGTCGCTGCCGTCGATCATCGCCGCGAAGGCGACCCTCGACGCGGCCATGGAGACCACGCTCGCCGTCGGGCTCGACATCGAGCGCGAGACCTTCGCGTCCCTGTTCGACACGGTCGACCAGAAGGAGGGCATGGCCGCCTTCCGCGAGAAGCGTCCGCCGCAGTTCGTGAACCGGTGATCGCCGTGGCCGACATCCACTCCCTCGGATCCTTCGCGGATCCGTCTCGCCAGGGCGCCTCGGGACGCGAGGACCAGGCATCGAACGTGGTGCCGCTCTTCGCCGACGGCGCTCTGCCCGACATCGAAGATCTGCGCCTCTCAGAGGACGACCGGCGCGAACTGGTCAGCTGGACCATCGCCTGCGCCGAGCGGCTCCTGCCGCTGTTCCAGGCGGAGCGGCCCGACGACGAGCGCCCGTACCAGGCGCTCGCCGCGGCGGAGGCGTTCCTGCGCGGCGAGCTCGATATCGATGCCGTGCGGGAGAAGGCGTTCGCGTGCCACGAGGCCGCCCGCCAGGCGCAGGATCCGAGTGCCGTCGCCGCCGCACGTGTGTGCGGCCAGGCGGTGGCCGTCGCGCATCTCGCCGGACACAGCAGGCAGGTGCCGCGGCACACGGCGCGGGCGTTCCCGGGCGACCGCTCCCGCCGGGACGAGGAGCTCGCCTGGCAGCGTATGAACATCCCCGCCCGCTTCGACGCCTACGTGTACGACGGCGACTGAGCCGCTGACGCGATGGCGTCAGTCCTCCGAGACGACGACCGTCACCTCGATGTTCCCGCGGGTCGCATTCGAGTAAGGGCAGACCTGGTGCGCGGCGTCTGCGAGAGCCTGGGCCTGCGACTGCTCGAGCCCCGGGAGGACGACCTCGAGGCGCACCGCGAGCTGGTAGCCGCCGTGGCCGTTCGGGCCGATCTGCACACGGCCGGCGACCGAGGAGTCCGCGATCGACACCTTCTGCGCGCGGGCCACGGACTGGAGGGCGGAGTGGAAGCACGCGCTGTACCCGGCGGCGAAGAGCTGCTCGGGGTTCGCGCCGTCGCCCGAGCCTCCCATCTCCCGAGGGATCGCGAGATCCAGCTCGACTCGGCGGTCGGTCGTGACGACCCGGCCGTTGCGGCCGGCTCCCGTCGCGATGGCTTCGGCGGTGTAGAGGACGTCCATGGGGGATCTCCTTCAGATCGGGGCGCGGGTGGTCGAGGGTGTCACTGCTGCGGTGCGCGGCCGGCGGCGACCGCGTGCATGGAGGAGGAGATCGTGTGCAGTCGGCGGATGAGATCTTCGGCGCTGGTGCGATCGGGGAGGGCGAACCCCTCGGCGATCTGCCGGGGGATCTCGCGGAGCTCCTCGCGCAGCCGGCGACCGTGAGCGGTCAGCCCGATCGAGACGACCCGCTCATCGGAGGAGCGCCGTTCGCGCACGATCAGGTCGCTGTTCTCCATACGGCGCAGGAGCGGCGACAGTGTGCCGGAGTCGAGCTGCAGGCGGTCGCCGAGCGACGAGACCGTCTGCTCGCCGTCCAGCCATAGGGTCACGAGCACCAGGTACTGCGGGTAGGTGAGGCCCCATGGTTCCAGCAGCGCGCGATAGGCCTGGGTCGTCGCGCGGGTCGCGGCGTAGAGCGCGAAGCACACCATCTCATCGGTTGCAGCCATGAGGTAAGGATTGCACACAAGTCAGTTGTGCACAACTTACTCGGAGGAGTCGCGCCTGTCGCACCCGTATCCACGGACGAATCCGTGTGGTGGCGCCGTCGGCTGGCGACCCGTTGCCGGGTGGGACCTCGTTCAGCCGCGGAGGTCGTCCAGGGCCTTGGCGATGCGGCGGTCGCGGGTCGCGTCCTGCTTGGCGTCGGCGACGGAGACGGCGATCTCCTTGCGGCGGGTGAAGTTCAGCGCGTCGTACGCGGCGGTGAGGCCGGCATCGGCGAGGGCGGCCGCGAGCGACTCCGGCACGTCGACCGTGCGCTCGGCGGTGTCGGGTGCGATGACCGCGTCGAACTCGGCGCCGAGCTCCAGCCTCATCGCGGCCCGGTTCGCCTTGCTGAAGCCGATGAGGTTTCTGCCGCCCATCCGCGAGAGCCGCAGGCGCGCGGTGCTCCCGCCGACCGTCACGACCACGGGGAAGGCCTTCGCGGTGCTGAGCTCGGCGACCTGCTCGTCGCTGAGGACGATGGCGCCGGCCGCGCCCGTGCCTTCGAGGGCCGTGTGGATCCGCAGTTCGCTCATGCGCGCCAGCCTACGACCGCTCCGCCAGGACGGCGAGCGCAAGGCGGCGAGCGGGGCCCATCAGAGCGGATCCGGTTGCGGACGCGGATCCGCGAAGTCCCCGGCCGCCTTGCGCATGCGCGCCACGATCGCGACGAGGTCTGCCGAGTCCTCGGGGGAGATGCCCGGGGCGGCGAACACCTCGTCGTTGAGCGCCGTGGTGGCGCGTTCGACGAGTTCGCGGCCGACCTCGGTGAGCTCGAGCAGCGCCGCACGGCCGTCGTGGGGATCGCGGTGCCGGGCGATGAGGCCGTCGCGGACCAGCCGATCCGCGGTGCTGGAGACGCTGGTCGCGTGCACCTGCAGTCGCGCGACCACGCTCGACAGCGGGAGCGTGCCGGTGCGGCTGAACGCGAGCAGGCGCAGCACCTCGTAGCGCGCGAATGACAGCGCGAACGGGCGCAGCGTGGCGTCCACCCGCGCGAGCAGCAACTGCTGGGCCCGCATGACCGAGGTGACGAGCGACATGCCATCGGCGGCGTGGTCCCAGCCGTGCGCGAGCCACTGCCGCTTCGCCTCGGCGAGAGGGTCGACGGGCAGAGGGTGCGGACGGGCCATTCCCCTACGTTACCGGGGCGGGAATCGGATCCTCGTCGGCTCGCTGGCATCCGAAAGGCACAGTCCTCGTGGCCGGGGAAGGCGGCGGCCGATGCGTTGCGCGGCGCCGTGCGGAGGTGCTCGTCAGCCTTAAGGATTGACACTGAATGTCACAGATCTTGAGATCGAATTCCACATCCGTCGCCCGCTAGACTCGTCGCAAGCGCAAACGGAGGTTCAATGAAGATCTACGTCCTGGTGAAAGAGGTGCCCGACACCTACGGGGACCGCAAGCTCGACCTGGAGACGGGTCTGGCCGATCGCGGCGCCGGAGACGTCGTGCTCGACGAGATCACCGAGCGCGCGCTCGAGGTTGCACTGAGCTACGCCGATGCCAACCCCGGGACCGAGGTCGTGGCGCTGTCGATGGCCCCGGAGTCGGCGACTGCGTCGATCCGCCGGGCGCTCGCGATCGGCGCGGGATCCGCGGTGCACATCGCCGACGAGGCGCTGCACGGCGCCGATCTGGGGCTGACCGCTGCGGTGCTCGCGGCGGCGATCCGGCGCGGCGCGCCGGATCTGGTCATCACCGGCAACCTCTCCACGGACGGATCCGGAGGCGTGATCCCCGCGATGCTCGCCGAGCACCTCGGCTTCGCGCAGGCGACGGTGCTCAGCGCCGTGACCATCGGCGCCGACGCCGTGGCAGGCACCCGCGCGACGGACTTCGGATCCCAGCAGGTGAGCGCGCCGCTGCCCGCCGTGATCTCGATCACCGAGGCGCTGCCCGACGCGCGCTTCCCGAACTTCAAGGGCATCATGGCGGCCAAGAAGAAGCCGCTCGAGGTGCTCTCCCTGGCGGACCTCGGCATCAGCGCGGATCCGGCGGAGGCGCCGCAGACGATCCTGACCGCGGTGGCAGAGAAGCCTCCTCGCGCCGCGGGTGTGAAGATCACTGACGAGGGCGACGCGGCCGCGCAGCTCGTCGAGTTCCTCGCGCAGAACAGGCTGGTGTGACCATGGCGTACCCCGAGAAGGCGATCCTCGTCCTCATCGACGTGACTCCGGCCGGTGCGGCCGCGCCGTCGACCGCCGGCCTGCTCGGCGCCGCGGCGCAGCTGGGCTCGCCGGTCGCACTCGTGGCCGCTCCCGCCGGAACCGCGCAGGCGGCGGTCGACGCCGCCACGGCCGCCGGTGCGCAGGTCGTGCTCACTGCGGATGTCGACGGCGGGTCCGTGACCGTCCCCGTGGTCGACGCGCTGCAGKCCGCGTACCGCGCGGTCGGCCCCGATGCGGTGCTCGTGTCGAACTCGATCGCCGGCCGCGACGCCGCAGGGCGCCTCGCCGTGCGCGAGCACCTGGCGCTGTCGGTCGACGCGATCGGCGTCTCCCGCGACGACGAGGGCGTGGTGGCGCACCACTCCGTCTATGGCGGCGCGTTCCTCACCGATTCCGCTCCGACGTTCGGCGCCCCCGTGATCACGGTGCGTCAGGGCGCGATCGACGCCAGGGCGGAGGCCGTGACCGACGCCCGCGTCGAGACGCTCGCAGTGGATGCCTCCGGTGTCGCCGCCGCGACCGGCGACCCGATCGAGGCTGTCGAGGCGGCCTCGTCCCGGCCTGAGCTGCGCGGCGCCAAGGTCGTCGTCTCGGGAGGACGCGGACTCGGATCCAAGGAGAACTTCTCCCTCGTGGAAGATCTCGCCGACGAGCTCGGCGGAGCGATCGGCGCCTCCCGCGCCGCCGTCGACGCCGGATACATCCCCTACGCGCACCAGGTGGGCCAGACCGGCGTCTCGGTCTCGCCGCAGCTCTACATCGCGCTCGGCATCTCGGGGGCGATTCAGCACCGCGCCGGCATGCAGACGGCCAAGACGATCGTCGCGATCAACAAGGATCCGGAGTCGCCCATCTTCGACGTCGCGGACTTCGGCATCGTGGGCGACCTGTTCACGGTCGTGCCGCAGGTGATCGAGGCGCTGCGGGCGCGGAAGAAGTAGCGATGACGACCGTGCGCAGGGGGCTGCCCCGCACCCGCGGAGGCGAGGCCTGGCCGCCCTCCGGGGTGATCGTGGCGGGCACCGAGGCCGAGCCCGCCGTGGACGTTGCGGCCCTCGTGGCCGCGGTCGCCGAGTCGGTCGCCACGACCCCTGTGGCCGCCGCCGCACCGGTTCCTGAGGCCGCCGCCACCCCGGTGCCTGAGGCGGCCGCCACCCCGGTGCCTGAGCTCCCTGCCACCCCGGTTCCTGAGGCCGCCGCCACCCCGGTGCCTGAGCTCCCTGTCACCCCGGTTCCTGAGCGAGGAGCGCAGCGACGAGACGAAGGACGCGCAGGAACCGGCCCGGAATCCGTCCTGCGCCGCGGACTGCCACGCACCGCGGGTGGAGAACCTTGGCCTCCCGCGGGCGCGGCTGGAGTCCTGGCCGCCGCAAGCCCGGCCCCTGAACGTGTCGAAGGGGCCCCTCTCGTCGTCTCGGGCGCTTCGACGGGCTCAGCGACCGAGGCAGGCTCAGTGGCCGAGGCAGGCTCAGTGAGCGCGAGCGCCCCGGCGGTCGCCGCGGGCGTGGCTGCCACCGCTGCGCCGCAGCAGACCGGATCCGCCCTGCGCCGCGGTCTGCCGCGCGTGTCCGGCGGGGATCCCTGGCCCCCGGCCGGGACTGTCGTCGTGGCCCGGAGTGTGGTCGAGTCCGCTCCGTCCGAGGCGACGGAGAGCGTCGTCGTCGCACCCGCCGTCGCGGAGGCTCCGGCGGAGCCGTCGACCGCTGTCGCAGCGTCCCCCTCCGTACCCTCGACCGCCGTCGTCACGCGGCCCGATGTCTCCGCACCGCTGCCGTTCACGCGCACCGTCTGGAACGGCTCGGCCCCGCGCCGTGCCGTCGCGGAGCCCGTCGGTTCGAAGCTCCGCCCGACCTGGCTGCAGGCGATCGGCGGCCTGTTCGCCGCGGCGGGCCTCGCGGTCCTGGCCGGCGCCGCGATCGTGCTCGTGCGCGCGTTCCTCAGCCTGCCCTTCATGCAGGACTTCCTCACGACCTACCCGGGCGAGTACCACCTGCCGGAGGGTGCGCCCGTCGGGATCCCCGGGTGGATCGGCTGGCAGCACTTCTTCAACGTGTTCCTGATGACGCTGATCATCCGCTCGGGCCTGCAGGTGCGCACGCAGAAGCGTCCGACCGCGTTCTGGACGCCGCGCGGCAACCCCAAGGGCAAGATCAGTCTGACCCTGTGGTTCCACCAGGGGCTCGACCTGCTCTGGATCATCAACGGCGTGATCTTCGTGGTGCTGCTGTTCGTCACGGGGCAGTGGATGCGGATCGTGCCGACGAGCTGGGATGTGTTCCCGAACGCGCTCTCCGCCGCCCTGCAGTACGTGTCGTTCGACTGGCCGACCGAGAACGGTTGGGTCAACTACAACAGCCTGCAGCAGCTCGCCTACTTCACGATCGTGTTCCTCGCCGCACCCGTGGCCATCGCCACCGGGTTCCGGATGTCGGGGCTGTGGCCGAAGAAGGCGGAGGGGCTGTCGAAGGCGTATCCCATCGAGCTCGCACGGGCGGTGCACTTCCCGACCATGCTGTTCTTCACGGCGTTCATCGTGGTGCACGTCGCGCTCGTGTTGCTCACCGGAATGCTGCGCAACCTGAACCACATGTTCGCCTCGCAGGATGCGGTGACCTGGACCGGGTTCTGGGTGTTCGTGCTCTCGCTCGCGGTGATCGCCGGGGGATGGGTGGCCGCGCGCCCGCTCGTGATCGCCCCCATCGCGAAGGTGTTCGGCCAGGTGTCAGGCCGGTAGATCCGCGCCCGTCGTGGCGGGATCCGTCGTCGGGTGCTGCCGTGGTCGGATCCGTCCGCGCCCCCTCGCAGCATCGAGGCCCCCTCCCAGCGGCGCACGCCTGTGGGGGCGTGGGTGCTCAGAGGGGGCCTCGGTGCAGAGGCGCGGCAGCGGGTCAGCGCACGAAGCGGACTTCCTTGATGGTCTCGCCGAGGAAGGGCTCCTGCTGCGAGGCGCCGTCGAGGGCGAAGCCGTTGCGCACGTAGAAGCGGTGCGCACGAGGGTTGTCCTCGGCGACCCACAGGTAGGAGTTCTCGCCGGCGCTGACGGCCGCATCGAACAGGCGCTGGCCGATGCCGGTGCCGTGCCAGGCGTCGAGGAGGTAGATGAAGTAGAGCTCGCGCTCCGCCGGGGGGTTCTCGTCCCGGGCGGGGCCGGAACCGACGAAGCCCACGATCTCGCCGTCGACGAGCGCCGCGCTCATGCGGTACTCCTCGCCCTGGGAGGCCCAGTGCGTCCACAGCTCGGCGAGCCGCTTGGGCGAGACCGCCTCGAGCGTCGCGGTGCTGATCAGGTGGTCGTAGGTCTCGTGCCAGCACTTCGCGTGCACACGGCCGAGCGCTTCGGCATCGACATCGCGAACGGGCCGGACGGTGACGGTGGGAAGGGCTTCGGCGCTCATGTTCGCGACTCTACGCGCGCCGTGCGCGGACGCGAAATCGAGCGTTACGAGCCTGTTTCGGCGTGCGACACGGTGTGTCACGACTGTATGGATCCGACAATCGATCAGAGGAATCCGTGCCGGATTCACTACGCTCCTGGTGTGAACGTGATCTGGCGCACCCTGCTCGTCGTCCTTTCCGCACGCCGGCGCTCCCGCCGGGGACGGACCCTGGCGCCGACGGCCGTCGGGCGGATCCGTCTGACGACGCTGCCGACGGACCTGGACATCCTGCGGCACATGAACAACGGCCGGTATCTCTCCCTGTTCGACCTCGGCCGGTGGGATCTGCTGATCCGCACCGGGCTGTTCGACGCGATGAAGGAGCGCGGCTGGTACGCGGTGGTCTCGAGCGAGACGATCACCTTCCGCAAGTCCCTCGAGCTGTGGCAGCGCTTCGACGTCGAGTCCCGCTTCATCGGTCACGACGACAAGGCGCTGTTCATGGAGCACCGCGCGGTGGTCGATGGCGAGGTGTACGCCAAGGTGATCGTGCGCGCCCGCATGCTGCGCCGCACCGGGGGGACGGTCTCGCATGAGGAGTTCTTCGGCGCTCTGGGGCGCCCGGAGGACGTGCCGGGCGTCGAGGACTGGATCCACGACTGGGCCGCCRCCTCCGCACTGCCGCCGACCAAGGCGCCCGCGCCGAGCGTCTGGGCCGACTGAGGACGGCTCGCATCCGGAGGGGCGAGCGTGCGGCGCCCGCTGGACGCTAATCTGAGCCCGTGGGGGCGATGCTGAAGACGACCGGCCGGGTGCTGTGGATGCACTGGCCGGCTCTGCTCGCCTGGTTCCTGGCAGGGACCATCGCCCACTATTGGGTGACGGCGCTGGCCGGCTTCGTCGGTGCCTACAGCTCGGTCGGGGGACTGCTGATCCTGCCGCTCGCCGTGCTGGCGCGACTGATCAGCCTGGTCGGCATGCTGCTGGTGCTGCGTGACGGCCTGCTCTCCCTGCAGAGCGTGGCGCCGCTTCCCGAGTCCGCCGTGGAACGGCGTCGGAGCTTCCTGACCGCCCTGCTCGCGAGCATTCTGCCGTTCTTCGCGGTCTACGCCGCGCAGGGGCTGCTGCGCGAGGACGTGCAGGCCTACACGCTGCGCGCACTCGCGAAGGTCAAGGAGGAGCACTATTCGCGAGTGCTCACCGACACTGTCTTCGACCCCGGTGACAACGTCACGGAGCTCTCGTTCAACGTCTGGACCGTACTCATCATCGTCGTCGCTTTCGCCGCGCGATGGGCGTGGGGCCGCTGGTCGGGCAGGCTGCCGAAGGCGCTCGCGTTGATAGCGGTGTACGGCGAGGTCGTCTGGGTGTTCTTCTCGCTGCTGCTACTGAAGGACCTCACCGCTGCGGCGTCGGCGTGGGTCGATGCCCGCATGGTGATGGTGTGGCTCGGCGACGTGCGTGCGACGCTCGCCGGCTGGTTCGCGCCGCTGGTGTGGGCCGGCGACGGCATCGGCTGGATCCTCTCGCAGGCGGGCCCCGTCCTGCTCGCCCCGCTGTCCTGGCTCACGGTCGCGGGTGTCGTCTACGGGCAGGCGATCGTCGCGGAGCAGCTGCAGCTCCAGCACCGGCTGGTCGCACAGATGCGCGAGCGCGCGGCGCGTGTGCCGAACCCCGTGATGCGCCGGCTGCGCGATCTCGGCACCGAGCTCGGTTCGCGCTTCCTGCCGATCTGGCGCGCGATCCTGCTGATGTGGCGTGCCGGGCCTGTGATCATCGGGGCATACGCGCTCCTGTACACGATCGTGATCGTGGCGCAGTCGTGGCTGCGCTACGGCGTCAGTCGTTGGATCGGTCCTCACGACATCGATGCGTTCTGGACCGTGTACTGGCCGGTGATCTTCCTGATCCCGCCGCTCATCATCGAGCCGATCCGTCTCGCCCTGGTAGCCGGCGCCTACGACACGACGTTCGGCATGCTCCGTCGCGCACAGGACGCGAGGACCGATGCGGCGGCCCCGACCACCACGGAGGAGGCCGACGCCGCGGCCATCACCGCGGCTGCAGGCGCTCTGCCGAGCGGGCCGCTGAGTTCCGAAGCGGCACTGCCTCCGGGCGCCCCTCCGCTGCCGGCCGGCGGCCCGCCGGCATGACCGGCGCTCACGGGTCGATGCTGAAGCGCACGAACTTGGATTGGGCCTGCCCGGGGTCGATGTCCACCCAGAACGGGCCCTCGACGTCGTCGGGCACGACGTACGGCAGGACCAGCTGGTAGGGCTCCGCCTTCTCACCGTCCAACGTGGGCACGCAGTCCTCGGGCTCGTCGGAGTTCCAGGGGAGGCCGAGCTCGCCGCGCACCGACTGCCAGACGCGTCCGGTGCTCTGCTGCACCAGCTCGGGCGCCCAGCAGCTCGGGCCCTCGTCGCCGTGAGGGGTGACCTTCACGGTCACGCCGATGAGCGTGGTGTTCTCGGGCATGTCCAGCCCCGCGGTGTCGCTGATCACTTTGGCCTTGACCGGCCCCCAGGTCGCCCCTTTGAGATCCACGGTCCCCGAGGTGCCGGGCTCGATCGCCCAGAGCGGCATGCCGGAGTCGGGGTAGGCGTACTTCCACTCCCACCACGCCGCGCCGAGCACGGTCGCCGGCAGCAGCACGGCCACCGCTGCGAGTGCAAGGGCGTTGCGACTCCACCAGCCTCGCGCGCCGGCCATCAGCGAGCCCATCCGATCGGATCCAGGACGACCTCGTTCTGCACGGCCAGATCGTCCAGATCGACGTCGACCTCGATCACGCCGTCGGCGGAGGGATCGTACTCGGTGGCGAAGACCAGCGTCGCGGGGCCTTTCAGACTGCCCTCGGGCAGCTCGAACGCGATGCTGCCATGCCGCGGGACGCCGGTGACGAGGGTCATGCCTTTGGCGGTCTCCCCGCGCTCCGTGGCGGAGAATGTGCGTCCGCCGAGGCGCAGATCGGAGGTGGACAACAGGGCCCCGAACTGATCCTGCACGGCGGCGGCGTCGAGATCGACGACAAGCCAGGTCCCCTCGGCATGCCAGCGATCGCCGTCGGACACCGACAGCGCGGCGTGGACTCCGGTCACGGTCACGGCGAGGTTGCGGGTCACGGCATGCTCGCCGACTCCAGCCGTGGTGACGAAACTGTCATAAGGGGCATCGTCGGGCTTCTGCACCTGGGTGATCCCCCATGCAGCGGCCACGAAGGCGACGGAGAGAGCCCAAGGAGCGGCGCGGCGCAGAACACCGCGCCGCGGCGCAGGCTCGACGGCCAGGCCGGCGGGGGCGGGACCCGGGGCGGGTGACGGGAAGGGGCCAGGGGGAGGAGGGGTGCTCATGACGTGCCCTCGTCGTCCGCGGGAAGGTCATCGACGCGCACCGTCACGTAGGCACCGGGGTGGACGTCATCCCAATAGTCGCCGCGCGTCACGAAGCTGCCTGTGAAGCGCGTGGAGTCGGGCAGCACGACCCGGATCTCGTCACCGGGTGAGACCGCATCCGCATCGACCGTCCAGGCGATGCGGACACGCGTGGGCACATCGGGCTGGAGAAAGCCGGCGCCACTGCCGTCGCTCGTGCGGTTGACGTCGTAGCGATCGGTCTCGATCCCGTCCAGGCTGACGCCGCCGAGCGTGTCTTTCACGCGGACCGGGCGGGGGGCGGTGTAGACGTTCGTCACGTCGAGCACAGCGATGACGGTGCTCTGACCTTCTTCGGGGGTGACCCCGGCACCGCGCACCTCGCCGTCGGCGACGCCGACGCTCACCACCGACATGTCGAGGTCGGATCCGACGAAGTGCTGCCCGGCGTGCAGCTCTGGAGGCTTCGGTTGTGGGACGTCCGCGAGTCCCCCGAACGCCGCCGTGGATGCGAGCAGGACTGCGCCGGCGCCGCTGATGAGCCAGGCCGTCGGAACCTTGTCGGCCATCTTCCGCGCCCAGGCCGCCGCACGGGCCTCCGACGCCGCGCGCGTGGCGGCGTCCGCCTCCGCCGGTGTCGCGGGCTCCGCCTCCTGCTGTTCCCCCACGTGCACAGCATATAGAGAGGTGCGGAGGGCGTGCCGCCGGGCTGTGCGCGGCGAGGAGCGCCATGCTGGAGGGGAGCATTCCGCGCCCACTCCGAAGGCGCGAGGCGGGAAGGACGGAACCGATGCCGCAGTGGCTGAACGCCGCGGAGACCGAGCGTGCCCGTCGGGCCGTCGTCCTCGCCCAGCGCTGGATCGACGAGGCCGCCGCCGCGCACGCGGATCCCGCCGCCGAGCGGCTCGCCGGGGTGCTGCGCGACCCGAACGGGCTGCCGTTCACCCTCGGCTTCGTCGACGACGTGATGCGGCCGGAGAGCCTGGGCGCGGCGGCCGCCGGGCTCAACCGCGTGGCGCCGCTCGTGCCCGGATTCCTGCCCTGGTACCTGCGCGCCGCCGTCCGCGCGGGCGGACTCGTGGCGCAGGGGCTCCCCGCGCCCACCGTGCCGATCGCGCGCACCGTGCTGCGCGAGATGGTCGGCCACCTCATCGCCGATGCCCGCCCCGCCAAGCTCACCCCGACGATCGCGAAGCTGCGCGCGGGCGGCGCCAGGCTCAACCTCAACCTGCTCGGCGAGGCCGTGCTCGGGGAGGACGAGGCGCAGCGGAGGCTGGACGGGATCCACGAGCTCATCCGCCGCGACGACGTCGATTACGTCTCGGTCAAGGTCTCGGCGGTCGTGAGCCGCATCTCGATGTGGGCGTTCGACGAGGTCGTCGAGCAGGTCGCCGAGCGGCTGCTGCCGCTGTACCTGACGGCGGCCGGCCCTTCGACGGGCTCAGGGACCGACCCTTGGACGAGCCCCAAGAGCACGCAGACCTTCATCAACCTCGACATGGAGGAATACCGCGATCTCGATCTCACGATCGCGGTGTTCACGCGGATCCTGGAGGATCCGCGGCTCAAGGATCTCGAAGCGGGAATCGTGCTGCAGGCGTACCTGCCCGACGCCCTGCCGGCGCTGCGCGAGCTGACCGCATGGGCGAAGGACCGCGTCGACCACGGCGGCGCGCCGATCAAGGTGCGCCTCGTGAAGGGCGCGAACCTCGCGATGGAGCGAGTCGAGGCGGCTCTGCACTGCTGGACGCCGGCGCCTTATGACACCAAGATCGACACCGACGCGAACTATCTGCGCTGCCTGGACGAGGCGCTCACGCCCGAATCCGTTCGGGCCGTACGCATCGGCATCGCCGGTCACAACCTCTTCGACATCGCGTACGCGTGGCTCCTCGCCGGCGACCGCGGCGTGCGCGCGTCGGTCCCTGAGCTCGTCGAAGGGGCGGGCAGCGAGCCAGGTGCCTCTGCGACGGGACCCGCGCCGATCGAGTTCGAGATGCTGCTCGGCATGGCGCAGGGCCAGGTCGAGGCGGTGAGCCGCGAAGTCGGGCACGTACTGCTCTATGTGCCGGTCGTGAAGCCGCGTGAGTTCGACGTCGCGATCAGCTACCTCGTGCGGCGGCTCGAAGAGACCGCCTCGCCGGAGAACTTCCTCTCGTCCGCCTTCCGGCTGCATGAGGACGCGGATGCGCTGGACCGCGAGATCAACCGCTTCGCGCTCTCGCTCGAACGCTCCGCCGATCCGGCGCTGCCCGCACGGCCGCGCCGCCGGCAGAACCGGCTCGCTCCGGTGCACGAGTCGGCCGCGCTCACCACGGATCCGGATGCGGAGTCCGCCGCGCTCACTCAGGCGGTGCTCGGGATCGCGGAGGCCGTGGATCCCGGCGACACCTTCGTCGAGACGGCGGTCTTCGCCGAACGCGAGGACGAGTCTGCGATCGCTGCGGGCGCCCCGGGCTTCCGCAACGCCGTCGACAGTGATCCGGCCCTCCCCGCGAACCGGGAGTGGGCGCGCGAGATCCTCGCCCGCATCCCCGTGTCGACCGCCGGCGACGGGATCGTGCGCAGCGCCCGCGTCACCGAGGAGGCGGAGCTGGAGCGGATCCTGTCCCGCGTGCGCGCGGCGGCGGGGGCGTGGGGCGCTCGTCCGGCCGCCGAGCGCGGCGAGATGCTGCTGCGGGCGGCAGCCGTGCTCGAGTCGCGCCGGGCGGAGCTCATCGAGGTCGCGGCCGCCGAGACCGGCAAGGTGATCTCCGAGGGGGACGTCGAGGTCAGCGAGGCCGTCGACTTCGCGCGGTACTACGCGGCCAAGGCCCGCGAGCTCGACGCGATCGGTGGGGCCGCGTTCGTGCCGTCCAGGGTCACCGTGGTCGCTCCGCCGTGGAACTTCCCGCTCTCGATCCCCGCCGGCGGGGTGCTCGCCGCGCTCGCCGCAGGATCCGGCGTCGTCTTCAAGCCCGCCCCGCAGGCGCGTCGCTCGGCCGCGGTGATCGCCGCCGCGCTCTGGGACGCCGGGATCCCGCGGGACCTGCTCGCGTTCGTCGACATCTCCGAGGGCGAGCTCGGCCGGGAGCTCATCTCGCACCCGGACGTGGACCGGGTGATCCTCACCGGATCCTTCGAGACCGCCGCGCTGTTCCGCAGCTGGCGGCACGACCTGGCACTGCATGCCGAGACGAGCGGGAAGAACGCGATCGTGATCGCCCCGTCCGCGGATCTGGATCTCGCCGTCGCCGACCTCGTGAAGAGCGCGTTCGCGCACGCCGGGCAGAAGTGCTCCGCCGCATCGCTCGCGATCCTGGTCGGTCCGGTGGGGCGCTCGAAGCGGTTCGCGCGCCAGCTGGTCGACGCGACCCGCTCGATGCGCGTGGCGTGGCCCGACGATCCGCGCGCCGAAGTCGGGCCGGTGATCGAGTCGCCGCAGGGCAAGCTGAAGTGGGCGCTCACCGAACTCGCCCCCGACGAGAAGTGGCTGCTGAAGCCGCGCGAGATCCCCGGATCCGAGGGGAGGTTGTGGACGCCCGGGATCCGCCTCGGCGTGCAGCCGGGATCGCGCTTCCATCGCGAGGAGTTCTTCGGCCCGGTGCTCGGCATCATGCACGCGCCGACGCTCGCGCGGGCCGTCGACCTGCAGAACGCCGTGGACTACGGGCTCACCGCGGGACTGCACACGCAGGATCCGGGCGACCTCGCGCTCTGGCTCGATCGGGTGCAGGCCGGCAACCTGTATGTGAACCGCGGGATCACGGGCGCCATCGTGCAGCGTCAGCCCTTCGGCGGCTGGAAGCGCTCCTCGGTCGGCACCGGTGCGAAGGCGGGCGGGCCGAACCATCTCATCGGGCTGGGATCCTGGCGGGACACCGGCGGCGCCGGATCCACGACCCTGCATCTGCGCGGGCTGGACTCGCGGATCACGGCGCTCATCGAGGCCGCGCAGCCGTCGCTCGACTACGCGGCGTTCGAGTGGCTGCGTCGCGCGGCGCTCTCGGATGCGCTGGCCTGGGACCGAGAGTTCGGCCGGGTGCGCGACGTCTCGCGCCTCGGCGTGGAGCGCAACCTGTTCCGGTACCGCTCGGTGCCGGTCGCTGTGCGCGCCACAGGAGAGGCGCCGCTGCGGGCGCTGCTGCGAGTGGCGATCGCGGCGATCCGCGGCGGGGGAGCGTTCACGCTGTCCTCGCCGATCGGCCTGCCCGCCGCCGTGCGCCGCGTGCTGGGCGAGGCCGGCGTCACCGTGTTCGTGGAGAGCGACGCGGAGTGGACCCAGCGGTTCACCGGACCGGCGGCGACGCCGACCGCGAACGGATCCGATCCGCTCCCGTCGCAGAAACTGCCGGAAAGCCGGGCGGAAAGCGGCAGAAATCGCGACGGGAGCGAGAAGGAACCGGCCGTGGGGGAGACGCCGGCGCGGGCCTCGCGCGTGCGCATCGTGGGTGCGGCGGAGGACGTCGCGGCACTGCATGCCGCGCTCGCCGAGGCGGTGCAGGGGGATCCGGATCTGGCGATCTTCGCCGGAGAGGTGACCACGGCCGGCCGGATCGAGCTGCTGCCGTTCCTGCACGAGCAGGCGATCGCGATCACGGCGCACCGTTACGGCAACCCCGATGACTGGAGCGCGGGGGTGATCTGAGCCGGCACCGCGCCGTGATGGTCACGCCCAGGCTCGGGTGAGACAATGGACGACGGCGTGCCCGTGTCGCATCTTCTCCTCGCATCCACGATGTGCCGGATCGAAGGACCGCCGGGCCTCAGGACAGCGTCCGCCGCGACCGAAGATTCGCAAGGAGCCTCATGTCGACGCCTGAGACCGCCACCGCCACCGCCACGCCGGCCCGTACCGCGCACCACCGCCGGTACCTGATGTGCAAGCCAGAGCACTTCACGGTGAACTACAGCATCAACCCGTGGATGGAGCCGGCGAACCCGACCGACACGGCCAAGGCGGTCGCGCAGTGGCAGAAGCTGCACGACCTGTACCTCGAGCTGGGCCACGAGGTCGAGCTCATCGAGCCGCTCGCCGGCTACCCCGACATGGTCTACACCGCGAACGGCGGCTTCGTGATCGACGGCCGTGCGTACGTGCCCTCGTTCTACTACGCGCAGCGCCAGGGCGAGGCGCCCGCCTTCGCCGACTGGTTCCGTGCGAACGGCTTCGACACCGTGATGCCCGAGGAGATCAACGAGGGCGAGGGCGACTTCCTGCTCGCCGGCGATGTGATCCTGGCCGGCACCGGCTTCCGCTCCGCCGGAGACAGCCACCGCGAGGTGAGCGAGGTCTTCGGCCGCGAGGTCGTGACGCTGACCCTCGTCGACCCGCGCTTCTACCACCTCGACACGGCGCTGACCGTGCTCGACCCGGTCGTCGGGGAAGAGAACGGCGGACCTGCCGCCGCGAACATCGCCTACCTGCCGCACGCCTTCGACGACGCCAGCCGCAAGGCGCTCGAGGAGCGCTTCCCTGACGCGATCCTGGTCTCCGACGAGGATGGCGCCGTGTTCGGGCTGAACTCCGCGAGCGACGGCTACAACGTCATCATCTCGCCGCGCGCCACGGGCTTCGAGAAGCAGCTGCGCGAGCGCGGCTACAACCCGATCATGGTCGACCTCAGCGAGCTGCTGCTCGGCGGCGGCGGCATCAAGTGCTGCACGCTGGAACTGCGCGGTGCGGTGAGCGAGCGCAGCGAGACGAACCGGGGCGCATGATGACGGCCGACCTTCGACCGGCTCARGTGCCGGATCTGGACTTCCCGGAGCACGGGGCGATCGCCGGGCAGGATCCGCATGCCGGTGCGGAGCGACCCGAAGCACACGTCGCGCGCAACTACGCGCCGCTCGAGGTGACGATCGCCCGCGGCGAGGGCGCCTGGGTCACCGACGTGGAGGGCAAGCGCTACCTCGACCTGCTTGCGGCGTACTCGGCCGTGAACTTCGGGCATCGGCACCCGGCGCTCGTGGCCGCGCTCGAGGAGCAGCTCGGCCGGGTCGCGCTGACCAGCCGCGCCTTCCGCAGCGACCGCCTCGAGCCGTTCGCCGCCGCCCTCGCGCGGCTGTGCGGCAAGGATCTGGTGCTGCCGATGAACACCGGCGCCGAGGCCGTCGAGACCGGCATCAAGGTCGCGCGCGCCTGGGGCTACCGCGTCAAGGGCGTGCGCCCTGACGCCGCCCGGATCATCGTCGCCGAGGGCAACTTCCACGGCCGCACCACGACGATCGTCGGCTTCAGCGACGATCCCGCCGCGCACGACGACTTCGGCCCGTACGCCCCCGGCTTCGACACAGTGCCGTACGGCGACGCCGAAGCGATCGCCGCCGCGATCACCGACGACACGGTCGCCGTGCTGATCGAGCCGATCCAGGGCGAGGGCGGCGTCGTCATCCCGCCCGAGGGGTACCTGCGGCGGATCCGCGAGATCTGCGACGAGCGGAACGTGCTTTTCGTCGCCGACGAGATCCAGTCCGGCCTGGGACGCGTGGGCGAGACCTTCGCCTGCGACCGCGAGGGCGTCGTGCCCGACCTGTACCTGCTCGGCAAGGCGCTCGGCGGCGGGCTCCTGCCCGTGTCGGCCGTCGTCGGGAACGAGGATGTGCTGGGCGTCATCCGCCCCGGCGAGCACGGATCCACCTTCGGCGGGAACCCGCTCGCCGCGGCCGTCGGGCTGCGCGCGGTCGAGATGCTCGAGTCGGGCGAGTTCCAGGAGCGCGCTCGCGTGCTCGGGGCGCACCTGCGCGAAGGGCTCGAGGCGTTCCTCGGGCGCGGGGTGAGCGAAGTGCGCGTGGCAGGTCTCTGGGCCGGCATCGACATCGATCCGTCCCGCGGCACCGGCCGGGAGATCGCGGAGAAGCTCCTCGATCGCGGCGTGCTCGTGAAGGACACGCACGGTCAGACGATCCGCATCGCCCCGCCGATCGTGGTGCGCGCGACCGAGCTGGACTGGGCCCTCGAGCAGCTGCGCGTGGTGCTCGGAGGCTGAGACTTCGGCGGGCCCGCTGAGGCGGGCCCGCCGGCCTCACGCCGCCGAATCGTCGCAGGTGCTTAAAGCCCGGGTAGGTGCGCCCTGGCACATCTCGCCGGTATTTCGGACTCTTGAAGGGTGCCCCGAGTTCCGTCCGCCGCTGCCTCGCTCATCGGCGAGAAGATCCGCGGGGCCCGTCTGGCCGCCACGTTGACGCAGGATCAGGTCGCCGCGCACAGCGGGATCGACTCGTCGAACATCCGCGCCTATGAGACGGGCCGTGCGATGCCGAGCGTTCCGACGCTCGTGCGGATCGCCGACGCCCTGGGCATCGCGCCCGGCAGCCTGCTCGACGGCCTCACGGTGGAGATGCTCCCGATCGCGGAAGCCGACGGGCGTCGCCGGGCGAGCTGACAGCGCGTCCGATCCCGGTTCCTCGCCGGACGATCCCGGTTCCTCGCCTGAGCGGATCCGCAGCGCGGTCAGCGCCCGCGGAGTCCGGCGCGATAGGCCTCCCATTCGTCGACGAGCTCCGGCATGCGCCGCGCCATGAAGCGGAAGAACTCCGCCATCTCGGATGCCCTGTCCTGGGCGGCGTTGTCGTCGTGCTCCGCGCCGATCGCCTCGATGTGCGCGGCGAGGCGATCGTAGATGGGCCCGTTGTTCGTCATGAGCCCGTACCAGGTGTCGGGGATGATCAGGTAATGGTCGCGCCGGCGATCGGGCCGCGAGACGCGGCGGATGACCTGGATCGTCTGCAGATAGCGCACGGCGCCGGAGACCGCCGCGGGGCTCACCCCGAGACGGTCTCCGAGCTCTGCCGCGGTATAGCCGTCGGCGGGCGCCGCGATGAGCGCCATGAGCACACGGCCGGGCATACGCGGAAAGCCGACGGCGGCGATCATCGCCGCCGCGGCCTCGGCGGCATCGACCCCGTGATGCACGGAGGCTGCCGGATCCTGCTCGTTCATGACACCATCTTCCCGCGGTCGGCCGGGGTCAGCCCGCAGCATGCAGCTCGCGGCGACGCATGAGCGTGAGCCCCGCGGCGGCGCCGGCCGCGACGACGAGGACGAGCCACCAGGTGCCGCGCAGGTCGACGCCGCCGTTCATGACGATCGGAGTGACCGAGAACGGCGAGAACCGTGTGGTCCACTCCGGCAGCCCGAACAGCGGTCCGAACAGTCCGAACAGCGTGGCGAGCAGCACGAGCGCCCAGGCGATGCCCACGGTGCCGCGGGGGAGCAGTACGAACACGAGGCCGGTGAGCACCGTGAACACGCAGGCGGCGAGCCCCTGCCCGAGCCCGACCACCGTGACGACCTGCGCGAGCGAGGACGCGTCCTTGCTGCCCGCGAGTCCGGTGTACGCCGCGAGCATCGCCGCGACGACGATGATCGCGATGGCGAACGTCGCCACGAGCAGATAGTCGAGGAGCCATCGCACGCGGCCGACCGGCTGGGCGAGCACGATCTCGGCCGTGCCGTGCGCCTCCTCCTGTCGTGCGCGTGCGACGATCTGCACGGCGGCACAGGCTGCCAGGATCCCCATCATCGTGAAGAACACCGAGACGACCGTCTCCTCAAGGCTGCCGGCCTTGCCTATCTTGTCGAGGATCTGCTGCACCGCGGGGTTCTGCCCGGAGATCTGCCCGGCGAGCCCGGACAGCGTGGTCGCGAGCAGGCCCGTGAGGGCGCCGCCGATGGCCCAGCCGATGATCGCGCCGTTGGTGAGTCGCCAGACGAGCGCGTGCGGCGTGGACAGCGCGGGACGCGCATGCACCCGGCCAGGACGGGCCGGGACGAAGCCCTCGCCGATGTCGCGGACCGACTGCAGCGCCACGGCGACGATCGCGAGGACCACGCCGACGACGAGCCCGAGCAGCGCCGGCCATCCGTTGTCCGTGTCGTACGGGCGGGCCTGCTCGGCCCAGCCGAAGGGCGAGGCCCAGACCAGGCCGGAGCTCGTGATGCGGGTGAGATCGTCGCTGGGGGTGCCCGCGACGTTGCCGATCCCGTTCACGAGGAACGTGCCGACCAGGATCCACACCGTGAGTGCATTGGCCCCGCGCGAGGTGCGCATGAGCTGCGCGGCCATGAGACCGATCCCGAGGAACACGATGCCGGTGGCCGCGGAGGTCGCGCCCATGAGCCAGGATCCGGGAGCGTCGAGCTTGGATCCGATCAGCGCGAGGGCGACCAGCACGCCGAGGACGACGTTCGCGGCGACGCCGTGGATGATCGTCGCGATGGTGGGGAGCGCGCGCCCGACGGGTGTGGCCGCGACGAGCTCGGTCCGGCCCGACTCCTCGTCGCCGCGCGTGTGCCGGACGGCGAGGAACGTGCTCATCAGAGCCGCGAGCATCGTCAGCCAGGGCAGGATCTCGAACGAGAGGAACTGCCCCTCGGATGCGCCGGAGGGGAGGCCGCGGAACATCATGATGACGGGGTTCGCCATCACGGCCGAGAGCACCTCGACCCGATCGGTGTGCGTGGCGTAGGACTGGGTGACGCCGGCGTAGCCGGCGAAGGCCATCAGAACCGTGGCGAGGATCCACAGGAGCACCTGCAGCCAGTCGCGGCGCAGGCGCTGCCGGAGCAGGGCGCCCATCATGACTCCTTCGCGGCGGCCCGGCGCGATGCGCGCGTGCCTGAGCCTGTCGTGGTCCCTGAGCCTGCCGAAGGGTCGTCCTCGGCGGCGCGGAGGGCGGCGAGGTCGTCGCCGTAGTGCCGCAGGAACAGCTCCTCGAGGGACGGCGGCTCGATCCGCAGACCCGTCACGCTGCGCTGGGCGAGCACGGGGAGCACTCCGGGGATCGCGTCGCTGTCGACCGTGAATCGCGCACGGCCGTCGTCGATCATGCCGTCGTGCGCCCCCGGGATCCCGGCCAGAGCCGATGCGTCCGCGGCCTCGAACGACACCTCGGTGCGGGTGAGGTGGCGGAGCTCGGGGAGAGTGCCGGACTCCACGATCCTCCCGGCGCGGATGATGCTGACCCGGTCGCAGAGCAGCTCGACCTCGGACAGGATGTGGCTGGACAGCAGCACGGTCGCGCCGGAGCGTCGGATCCGCTGCACCTCGTCCCGGAACACGACCTCCATGAGCGGATCCAGCCCGCTCGTCGGCTCGTCCAGGATGTAGAGGTCGGCCGGGACGGCGAACGCCGCGATGAGCGCAACCTTCTGCCGGTTGCCCTTGGAGTAGGCGCGACCCTTCTTGCGCGGGTCGAACTGGAACGCCGTCATCAGCCGCTCCCGCTCGGCGCGGTAGCCCTGGTCCTTCGTCGTCGCGCCGCGCAGTCGCGCGAGGAAGTCGATCGCCTCGCCGCCGGAGAGGTTCGGCCAGACGCTCACGTCGCCGGGCACGTAGGCGACGCGGCGGTGGATGCCGACGGCCGCGGTCCACGGGTCGTCCCCGAAGACCGTGGCGGATCCGCCGGTCTTGCGCGCGAGACCCAGCAGGATCCTGATCGTGGTGGACTTGCCGGCCCCGTTCGGGCCGAGGAAGCCGTGCACCTGGCCCTCGTCGACACTGAGGTCCAGCCCGTCGAGCGCATGCACGCGGCCGTAGTGCTTGGTGAGGCCGTCCGTGCGGATGATCGTGTTCATGGCCGCGATGCTACGCCAATTTCACAAATTCGTGAAGGAAGTGAAGCGTATGGATTCCGTGAGGATCCCCGGCGAGGTTCGGGGCGGTGCCGGGAGCCCGGTTTGGGGCGCCCTTTCCCGTTTTGGGGCGCACGGTGCCGGGAATCCGTGACGAGGGGCGCCCCAAAACGAGGTGGTGCGCCCCAAAACCAGGCGAGACGACCGGGCTGGGGCGGGTCAGGCGTTCACCGTCACGCTGACGGTGTGCCAGCCGGTCGCGCCGTCCGGCGCCGGGGGTGCCATCTGCGAGGTCTGCACCGTGCCGTCCGCGCCGATCGCCCGGCAGCGGAGCACGCGCTGCCCCGCGGCCGCGCTCCAGGGCAGCCGCCACTGCACCCACGTGTCGGCCGAGATCGCCGGGGCGAGCTCGGCGCGCTGCCACGGGCCGTCGTCGACCTGCACCTCGACCGCGGAGATGCCGGCGTGCGGCTGCCAGGCCACGCCGGCGATCACGGCGTCGCCCGCGGGGATCGGACGGTTCGGGCGCGGCACGTCGATGCGCGAGGAGAGTTTGATCGGGCCGCGGGGGGACCAGCCCCGGTCTGTCCAGTACGCGGTGGCGCGGTCGAAGCGCGTGACCTCCAGATCCGTGACCCACTTCGTGGCCGAGACGTATCCGTACAGGCCCGGCACGACCATCCGCACCGGGAAGCCGTGCTCGAGCGGGAGCGGCTGGCCGTTCATGCCGATCGCGAGCATCGCGTTGCGGTCGTCGGTCAGCGTCTCCAGCGGCGTGCCAGCCGTGAAGCCGTCGACCGAGGTGGAGAGCACCATGTCGGCGTCGGCGGAAGGCTGCGCCTTGGCGAGCAGCTCGCGGATCGGGTAGCCGAGCCACACCGCGTTGCCGACGAGGTCGCCGCCGACATCGTTCGACACGCAGGACAGGGTCGCGGCCGACTCCACGAGCGGGAGCGCCAGCAGCTCGTCCCAGGTGAGGGTCACCTCGTGCGCGACCAGCCCATGGATCCGCAGCCGCCACTGCGCCGGATCCACCTGCGGGACGATCAGGGCCGTGTCGATGCGGTAGAAATCGGCGTTCGGGGTGATCAGCGGGGTGATCCCGGCGACTTCGAGCGCGGCGCCGGCGGGGATCGGCGGGGCGGCAACGGCCGGCTTCGGCAGGTGCAGTGCGGCGCGCACCGCTCCGGCGGCGATGGATCCGGCCCGGCCCGCGGTGGCCGCGACGGCGGCGAGGATCCCGATCGCGGCGGTGCCGACGGTCCAGGCGAGGAAGCGGCGGCGGGACGTGCCGTCACCGGTCGTGGTCGCGGCGTGCGCGGCCGGTGCGGCGGAGCCCGAGCCCGAACCCCGCCTCGATCCGGATCCCGGTCCCGAGGCCGACGCCACGGCCGAGCCGGCCCCCGGGTCGGCCCCCGAGCCCGACGCCGCGATCGACTCGCTCAGACGTCGCGCGAGCATCCGCAGCACGACGGCCGCGACGATGCCGGCCAGCAGTGCGGGCAGCCACGAGAGGGTGGCGGCGTCCGCGCGCAGCGGCGCGAGCACGGCGACGGCGGCTCCCAGCACCACGAACACGGTAACGCCGATACCGCGCCAGCGCTGCTCGACGAGCCCGAGCGCGGCGGCCGCGGCGAGCAGCACGATCGCGATCCCCGTGAGCAGCGCACCCTTGTCCCCGGTGCCGAACCACGCGATCGCCGTGTCCTTCGCCCACGCAGGGGCGGCGTCGATGAGAAATCCGCCGACGACCGCGAACGGACTCGACGACGGCGCGAGCAGGGTTGCTGCGAGCTCGCCGGCGCCGATGCCGAGCAAGGCCGCAGCGACGCCGGCCGAGGCGGCCAGCGCTCTGTCGCGCGACGCGGATCCGATCATGTTCTCAGCGTAGGAACCTGCGTCGCGACCGGGGCGTCGAGATCACGGATTCGTAAGAAGTTCCCGGCATCAGTCCCGGGCGCGGGTGACGCGTCGGGTCGCGGCCAGCAGCGCCAGCGCGGCCGCGAACGCGATCAGCATCGTCGCGCCCATCAGGGTCGCCGAGACTCCGGCGTGCGACAGCAGCGGCGGCAGAAGTGCACCCAGCAGGGCGGCGAGGGTGCCCAGCACGGCGGAGGCGGATCCGGCTCCGCGCGTGATGCGGGACAGGGCGAGCGCGGTCAGTGTCGGGTTGTTCAGGCCGTGCAGCCCGACGAGCACGAAGAGCGGTGCGAGCAGCCAGGGGAGCGGGCTGTGCAGCAGTGCACTGAGCAGGACCGCCGCGGCCGCCGCGGTCCCGAGCGTGAGCGAGGTCAGCACGATGCGGCGTCCGTCGAGGCGGCGCTCTCCGGTGCGACGGGCAAGTCGGCGGCTGATCCAGGCGCCGAGCACGATGCCTCCGGAGTTCATCGCGAAGATGAGCGCGAAGCCCTGCGCATCGACGCCGAACTGGTTCTGCAGCACGAACGACGACATCTGCAGATAGGAGAAGAATCCGGCCGAGGCCAGGCCGAGGGTGAGGGCGAACACCATGAACGGACCGTTGCCGAGCGCCGCCCCGATGCCGCGCAGGTCGTTGCCGAGCCCGCCCGTGGTGCGCTCGGCCAGGGGATGCGTCTCCGGCACGCACAGCGCCGCCGTCAGCAGCAGCAGCGCGCCGATCACGCCCAGCGCGACGAACAGGCCGCGCCAGTCGGTGAAGGTCAGCAGGGCGCCGCCCAGCAGCGGTGCGAGCACGGGCGCCGCTCCCGAGATCGCCGTGAGCGTGGCGAACCCGGCCGTCGCCTCCGGACCCTTGTACACGTCGTGCACCACCGCGCGGGCGATCGCCATCCCGGCCGCGCCGCAGAGACCCTGCAGCAGGCGCACCAGGATCAGCAGCTCGATCGACGGCGAGACCGCGCACACGAACGAGGCGACCGCGAAGCCCGCCACGGCCCACAGCAGCGGCCGGCGGCGGCCATAGCGGTCGCTGATCGGTCCCCACAGCAGCTGGCCGAGGGCGAGCCCGATGAGGCACGCGCTCATCGTCACCTGGGCGAGCGCCTCGGTGGTGTGCAGCTCGAGGCCGAGTTCCGGCAGCGCCGGGATGTACAGGTCCATCGAGAGCGGCCCGAACGCCGAGAGCGCGCCGAGCGCGGGCAGCAGCGAACGACGGGAGCGTGCGTCGCCGACTCCGGCGGCGCCGCTCACGCGCCGTCGCCCGATCCGTCGCGCTTCGTGGGGTCGGTGCGCGGCTCGACGCGGATCGGCGTGGTCGCGCTCGTGATCGGCGGGACGAAGGCGCGCTGCATCGCCTCGACCACCCGCACCGGGCGGGTCTCGTCGAGGGTGAGCAGGAAGCGGGCGTCCTCCCGGCGATGCAGCCGCCCGGAGTGGAGCATCCAGCCGGCGCCGATCGCGAAGGACACGAGACCTGCGGCGCCGCCGACCATGATCGCCGCGCGCGGTCCGAAGGCGTCCGCCACCCAGCCCGCGATCGGGGCGCCGATCGGGGTCGCGCCCATCACGACCGCCATGTAGAGCGCGAGCACCCGGCCGCGGAGGGCCGGATCCGTCGTCGTCTGCACATAGCCGTTCGCGGTCGTGAGCATCGTGACCGTGGAGAAACCCACGAAGACGAGCGTGATCGCATAGGACACGTAGGTCGGCATCTGCGCGGACACGATCGACGCGACCCCGAACCCGCCGGCGGCGATCATGAGCACCCGCACCCTGGCGCGATCGCGCCGGGCTGCCAGCAGCGCCCCGGTGAGGGATCCGATCGCGAGCACCGAGCTGAGCACGCCGTAGCCGTCGGCCTGCTTGTGGAACTCGAGCGCCATGGTCGAGGCGAAGATCGGGAAGTTCATGCCGAACGCGCCGATGAGGAACACCATCGCGAAGACGACCAGGAGGTCCGGGCGGCTGCCGACGTACCGCACGCCCACCATGAGCCCGCCCGCGCGGCGGTTCTTCGGGCGCGGCATGAGTTCGCGCGTGCGGATCATGAGCAGCGCCACGATCATCGCGAGGAACGTGGCCGCGTTCGCGACGAACACCCAGCCGGATCCGAGGGCGACGATCGCGAGGCCGCCGACGGCGGGGCCGATCAGGCGAGCCATGTTGAAAGAGGCGGAGTTCAGTGCGACCGCGTTCGAAGCGTTCTCCATCGCCACCATGTCGGACACGAACGCCTGCCGGGCCGGGGCGTCGAACGCGTTCGCGATGCCGAAGCAGGCAGCGAACACGAACATCAGAGGCAGCGTCATCACATGCGTGAGCAGCAGCACGGCCACCCCGATGGCGAGGAGCATCAGCGTGGTCTGCGTGACGAGCAGGATCCGGCGCCGGTCGAAGCGGTCCGCGACCCGGCCCGTGAGGCCGACCAGCACCAGGGGCGGCCCGAACTGCAGCGCCATCGTCGCGCCCATCGCGGTGGCGTCGTTGTGCGTGAGCTCGGTGAGCACGACCCAGTCCTGCGCGGTCGACTGCATCCAGCCGCCGATGTTCGAGACGATTGCGCCGAAGAACCAGACCCGGTAGTTGAACACTCCGAAGGAGCGGAACATCTGGCTCACAGCTCGGCCAGCTTCCGCATCAGGATGCTGGCCTCGTGCAGGGTCCGCAGCTCCTCCTCGGTCAAGTCCAGCTCGTCGATCTCGGTCATCAGGAGCTGGGTGCGCCGCTCGAACGTCTCCACCACGATGGATTCGCCCGCCGGGGTGATCTCCACGTGCACGCGGCGGCGATCCTGGTCATCGGGGATCCGGATCGCGTAGCCCTGCTCCTCGAGGCCCGTCACGAGCGCACTCATGGTCGGGGCTGTCACGCGCTCGCGGTCGGCGAGTGCGGTGAGGGAGTGGCGGCCATGCGCGCGGAGCGCGGCGAGCACGCCGAGCTGGGCGTCGCTCATCGCGGTGTTCCGGCTGTCCACGGCGCGGACGGAGCGCAGACGTCGGGCGAGCCGGAAGGTGGCGAGGCGCAGTTCGGTGGCGGTCTCGTGCAGGTTCTCAGAAGTCATTGCTTAGATAGCCTAACTAAGTATTCGAGACAGAGGATGCTGATCGGGACCGCGTGGCGCCGAATCGGACCGATACCGGTTATGCAAGAGGCTGAACAAACGCCAGCGCGTCCGTTCCGGTTGGCTCGTCGACCGGTGAGAATGGACCAATGCCGCTCGCGCTCGAAGTCGCCGTCCAGGATGCCGCAGGGGTGCGCATCGCCCGTGAGATCGGCGCGCGTCGCGTCGAGCTGACGCAGGCCCTCGCCCTCGGAGGGCTCACCCCGTCGCCGGCGACGCTCGAGCTCGCCGTCGAGGCGGCGGCGCACGGCGGGCCCGAGGTGCATGTGCTGGTGCGTCCGCGCGCAGGCGGTTTCCACTACGACGGGGACGAGATCGCGACCGCGGTGCGCGACGTGCGGTGGATGCTCGCGCACGGCGCCGCCGGAGTCGTGATCGGCGCGCAGACGGCCGGAGGAGAACTCGATGCGGATGTCCTGGCCCGCTTGCGCGATGCGGCCCGCGAGACGCGCGTCGACGCCGAGGTGACGCTGCACCGGGCGATCGACGCGACCCCGGATCCGCGGACGGGGTTCGACGTGGCGCTCGCCCTCGGCCTCACCCGCGTGCTGACCTCGGGCGGCACGTCGGTCGCGCGCGACGGGATCGGCGTGCTGCGCGCCCTCGTCTCGGCCGCCGGAGGGCGGATCGAGGTGATGGCAGGCAGCGGGATCACCGCGGCGAACGCGGCCGAGATCGCCGCGACCGGCGTGGACGCGCTGCACTTCTCGGCCAAGCGCACGGTCGCTGCGGCCGGATCCGTGCGGATGGGCTCCGCGGCCGACGACGGCGGCGGCCACGAGGTCACCGACCTCGTCGAGGCGCTCGCCGTGCGCGCCGCGGTCGGGCTCTGACCGTGTCATCTGCGGACCCGGTCCGCGCGCGGCGGTCCGGATCCGTAGACTCGGGGCATGGCTGAGCCCCGCACCGCCGAGTTCACCGACGCACACGGCATCGCGATCGTCTACGACGTCCACCCCGCCGTCGGCGTCGCCCCCCGTGGAGTGGTGCAGCTGCTGCACGGCGTCGGCGAGCACGCGGGCCGCTACGGCGCGCTGATCGCCGCGCTCACGGCCGCCGGCTTCACGATCTACGCCGACGACCATCGCGGTCACGGGCGCACGGGCATGAAGCAGCACGGCGACGCGGCGAAACTGGGACGGCTCGGCCCCGGCGGCATGCGCGCGGTCGTCGCCGACGAGTGGCAGCTGACCGAGCTGATCCGCGACGAGAACCCCGGGCTCCCGCTCGTGCTGCTCGGTCACTCCTGGGGGTCGTTCCTCGCGCAGATGGTCTTCAACGCGCACCCGGACGGCTACGACGCCGTGATCCTGACCGGATCCGCCCACCGCACTCCGACCGACCTCAACTCGCTGCCGCTGAACGCGCGGTGGAAGGGACCGGACGCGCACGGGCTGGAGTGGCTCACCCGCGATCCCGCGGTGTGGGAGGCGTTCCGCGCCGATCCGCTGACGACCGAGGTGCCGCTGCTGAAGCTGTTCGGTCCGATCGAGGCCGCGCGGCTCTACGGCCGCCCTGGCAAGGACTTCCCGAACGACGTGCCGGTGCTGCTCATGGTCGGCCGGGACGACCCGGTCGGCGGACCGCGCAGCGTGCACCGGCTCGCCGACGACTACCGCAACCGCTCCGGCCTCGGCGACGTGACCACGCTCGTCTATCCGGAAGCGCGCCACGAGATCTTCAACGAGTTGCAGCAGGACGAGGTGCGGGCGGATCTGCTCGCCTGGCTCGACAAGCACATCCCGCGCCGCGACTGAGTCGCGCGGATCCGCGTCCTCACGCCGCCGCGTAGTCTGGAGCGGTGCACGGTGAGTACAAGGTTCCTGGCGGCAAGCTGGTCGTCGTCGACTTCGAGGTGACGGACGGCGCGATCGCCGACTTCCGGTTGGCGGGGGACTTCTTCCTCGAACCCGACGACGCCCTCGACGACATCAACGCCGCGGTCACGGGGCTGCCCGTCGAGACGGACGCATCCGCGATCGCCGCGGCCGTGCGCGCAGCGCTCCCCGAGGGTGCGCAGCTGCTCGGCCTCACGCCCGAGGCGGTCGGCACCGCGGTGCGTCGCGCCCTCGTGACGGCGCCGGGCTGGGGCGACTTCGACTGGGAGATTCTGCACGACAAGGCCGTCTCGCCGCGCATGAACCTCGCCCTGGACGAGGTGCTGACCACGCGCGCCGGTGAGGGCCGGCGCCGTCCCACGCTGCGGATCTGGGAGTGGGACGAGTCCGCGGTCGTGATCGGATCCTTCCAGTCCTATCGCAACGAGGTGGATCCGGAGGGGGCGGCGAAGCACGGCTTCGACGTCGTCCGGCGGATCTCCGGTGGCGGCGCGATGATGATGGCCGCGGGGCAGATCATCACATACTCGCTGTACGTGCCGGCGTCGCTCGTGCAGGGCATGACGTTCGCCGACTCCTACGCGTTCCTCGACGACTGGGTGCTGCAGGCGCTGCGTTCGCTCGGCATCGACGCGGTCTACCAGCCGCTCAACGACATCGCAGGCCCCAGCGGCAAGATCGGCGGCGCCGCGCAGAAGCGCCTCGCGAACGGCGGAGTCCTGCACCACGCCACGCTCTCCTACGACATCGACGGCCAGATGATGACCGAGGTGCTGCGGATCGGGCGGGAGAAGCTCAGCGACAAGGGCACCGCCTCCGCCGCGAAGCGGGTGGATCCGCTGCGCAGCCAGACCGGCCTCAGCCGCGCCGAGATCATCGAGCGGTTCAAGGACACGTTTCGCAGCATCACAGGTGCCGAGGACGGCGCGATCGCCGACGACGAATACGAGGCCGCGGAGGAGCTCGTGCGCACGAAGTTCGCCACCGAAGCGTGGCTGCATCGGGTTCCGTGAGCCCGGCGGCGAAGGGCTCCGTGGGCACTGCGGGTTCGGGGGAGGCGGGGAACGAAGCGCTCGGTACCCGTACCGGATCCGTCGAGATCGTGCACGGCGAGGCGCTCGACGTGGCCAGGACCCTGCCCGACGGATCCTTCACACTCGTCTATCTGGATCCGCCCTTCAACACCGGCCGCACGCAGGAGCGGCACGCGGTCTCGACCCGTCGTGCCGACCGTCCGGCGTCTGAAACTCAGTCAAATCCGGACCCGCATGCGGAGGGATCCGCGGAACTCCGAGGATCCGTCGACGTGCCTGTGCAGAATCGACTGAGTTCCGAACGCAGCATCGCGGAGACGCGCCCCCGCGAGGTCAACCACGGCTTCCACGGGCACCGGTACGAACGGGTGCGCGAGCTGCTGCACGCCTATGACGACCGCTTCGACGACTACGGCGACTTCCTCATGCCGCGGCTGGAGGAGGCGTGGCGCCTGCTCGCCGACGACGGCACGCTCTACCTGCACCTCGACTACCGCGAGGCGCACTACGCCAAGGTCATGCTCGACGCGGTGTTCGGGCGGGACTGCTTCCTGAACGAGCTCATCTGGGCCTACGACTACGGCGCCAAGCCGCGCACCCGCTGGCCCACGAAGCACGACACGATCCTGGTCTACGTCAAGACGCCGGGCGGGCACGTGTTCAACGTCGACGACATCGAGCGCGAGCCGTACATGGCGCCGAGCCTGGTCAGCGCCGCCAAGCGCGAGCGCGGCAAGCTGCCCACCGACGTGTGGTGGCACACGATCGTCCCGACCACGGGGCGGGAGAAGACCGGCTACCCCACGCAGAAGCCGGAGGGGATCCTGCGCCGCGTCGTGCAGGCGTCCAGCCGTCCTGGCGACCGGGTGCTCGACCTCTTCGCCGGATCCGGCACGACGGGTGCCGTCGCCGCGGCGCTCGGCCGCGACGCCCTGCTCGTCGACGTGAGCCCCGAGGCCGTGCGGGTGATGCGGCAGCGGATCCCGCACGCGAGCGTGCGCGAGGCCTGACCCCGCCGGCGTCGCCCCGGGGCAGCGCAGATTCGTTCGCGCCGGGCCGCGCCGCGGTCGGGAGGAGTGCGCCGCGCTCAGCCCTGCTGCCGTGGCCGGCGGTGCTGCGCGAACGCGTCCGTCAGTGCGCCGCGGACGGCGCCGATCGCCTCCGAGGCGCGCGCCGATTCGCGTACCGCCGTGAACACTTCGCGCACCGGGGATCCGGGCAGCTCGGACAGCACGACCCGCGCGGGGGCGTCGCCCCAGATGAGATCGGGCAGCATCCCGACCGCGTGACCGGACTCAATGAGCCGCACGTGCGCCGTCAGATCCGCCGCCTCGAAGCGCACGTCGGGTTCGAACCCCGCCGCCCGGCACTGCTGCACGGCCCACTGCCGTGCGGCGGATCCGATCGGCTCCATCACCCAGGCGCGATCCCGCAGTTGGGGGAGCGACACCGTGTCCTCGCCGGGCGGCAGGACGAGCCGGATCGGATCCTCGCCGATCAGCTCGTGCACGTTGCCCGTATGCCGCTCACGCGTGTGTCCCGGGTACTGCTCGGCGATGACGAGGTCGAAGCGGCGCGCGGTCAGCTCGAACAGTCCCACCTCGGGAGGCGCCTCGGACATCTCGACGCGCAGGTGCGGGTGCGACGCGGCGACCGCGGTGAGCGCCGCGGGGATGATGGTCTCGGCGGCGGTCGGCATCGCGCTGATCCGCACGGCCTCGGCGGGCGCCTGGCTGAGTTCCTGCCTTGCCTGCTCGTCGAGCTCGAGCGCGCGGGCGGCGTGCGCGGCCAGCACCCGTCCCTCGGCCGTCAGCCGGATACGCCGCCCGTCCGGTTCGAGCAGTGCGACGCCCGCCTCGCGCTCCAGCAGGGCCAGCTGCTGCGACACCGTGGACGGGCTGTACGCGAGGGAGCGCGCAACCTCCGCGATCGTCCCGCGCAGCGCGAACTCGTGCAGCAGTCGCAACCGACGCAACTCGAACAAGTTACCCCTCTCTCTCTCTCCTTTTTGCCCGCCCCGCGCCCGCCCCGCGCCCGCCCCGCTCGCCGTTCCCGGTGACCGCGAGACCGAACTCACGTCCCGAAACCGGCGATGGGATCGTCGGTCTCGGGACGCAGGTTCGGTCTCGCGGGTAGAGGCGTTGATGGCGGGTGCAGCGGGCCGGGGGTGCGATACGTCGATAATAGCGAAGGATACTCGGTGTGAAAGGTTGCTTTTCCTGCAGGGAGATCGGATCCATGCTGGGAGCATCCCGCGCGCGTGCGCGATCCCCCGAACCCCGGCACCGAACCCACGAGGAACCATGACCGCCAACGAAAGCCCTGTCGGCACTGCAGCCGGCATCGACGACCTTTCCGCTCTCGCCGACGACGCCGTCGCCCTCGTCAAGACCTGGCTCGCGGAGAGCCGCGAGGTCCCCGTCGACGCCGCAGGCCAGCGTCTCGCCGGCGTGCTGCGCGACCCCCACGGCCTCGACTTCACGGTCGGCTTCGTGGACGGCGTCGTGCGCCCGGAGGACCTCAAGGTCGCCGCCGCCAAGCTGAAGGAGCTCGTGCCGCTCACCCCGGGCTTCCTCCCGGCTCCGATGCGCGCCGCGATCGGCCTCGGCGGCGCGACCGCCGGCATGGTCCCAGGCATCGTCGTTCCCGCGGCCCGCACGGTGCTGCGTCAGATGGTGCGCCACCTCATCGTGGACGCCCGCGACGAGAAGCTCGGCAAGTCGATCGCGCACATCCGCGAGACGCAGGGCGTGAAGCTCAACATCAACCTGCTCGGCGAGGCCATCCTCGGCCGTGAGGAGGCCGCGCGTCGCCTGGAGGGCACCCGCCGACTGCTCGAGCGCGACGACGTCGACTACGTCTCGATCAAGGTCTCCTCGACCGTCGCCCCGCACAGCCCGTGGGCGTTCGACGCCGCTGTCGAGGACGCCGCGGAAGCGCTGCTGCCGCTGTACCGGATCGCGCTCAAGGGCATGCCGGACGGATCCGCCAAGTTCATCAACCTCGACATGGAGGAGTACAAGGACCTCGACCTGACGATCGCTGTCTTCACGTCGATCCTCGACCGTCCCGAGTTCAAGACCCTCGAGGCCGGCATCGTGCTGCAGGCGTACCTGCCCGACGCCCTCGGCGCCATGATCCGCCTGCAGGAGTGGGCGGCGAAGCGCGTGGCCGACGGCGGTGCGCCGATCAAGGTGCGCGTCGTGAAGGGCGCCAACCTGCCCATGGAGACGGTCGACGCCGAGTCGCACGGCTGGCCGCTCGCGACCTGGTCGACCAAGCAGGAGTCCGACGCGTCGTACAAGGCCGTGCTCGAGTACGCGCTGCGCCCCGAGCACATCGGCAATCTGCGGATCGGCGTCGCCGGCCACAACCTCTTCGACATCGCCATGGCGTGGCTGCTCGCCTCCCAGCGCGGCGTGACAGAGGGCATCGAGTTCGAGATGCTGCTCGGCATGGCGTCCGCCCAGGCGCAGGTCGTCAAGCGCACGGTCGGATCCCTGCTGCTCTACACGCCGGTCGTTCACCCGGACGAGTTCGACGTCGCGATCGCGTACCTCATCCGCCGCCTCGAGGAGGGCGCGTCGCAGGAGAACTTCATGTCGGCGGTCTTCGACCTGGACGCGGATCCCGCGCTCTTCGAGCGCGAGAAGGAGCGCTTCCTCGCCTCCGTGCGCTCGATGCCCACCGAGGTGCCCGGCACCAACCGCGTGCAGGACCGCACCGCTCCCGCCGCGCCTGGCCTCACGGACKGCTTCCTGAACGCTCCAGACACCGACCCGTCGCTCGCGGCGAACCGCACCTGGGGCGACGCGATCCGCGCCCGCATGAAGGACTCGGAGCTCGGCAACGCGACCGTCGAGGCGAACACCCTCTCCACGCCGGAGCAGGTCGACGCCGCGATCTCGACCGCCGTCGCCGCGGGCGAGGCCTGGCGCGCGCTCGGCGCCGAGGGCCGTGCCGCGATCCTGCACCGCGCCGGCGATGTGCTCGAGGCGCGTCGCGCCGAGCTGCTCGAGGTCATGGGATCCGAGGCCGGCAAGGTCATCGAACAGGGCGACCCCGAGGTCTCCGAGGCAATCGACTTCGCGCACTACTACGCCGAGAGCGCCAAGAAGCTCGCCGACGTGGACGGCGCGACCATGCAGCCGGTCGGGCTGACGGTCGTCACCCCGCCGTGGAACTTCCCGGTCGCGATCCCGGCCGGATCCACCCTCTCGGCGCTCGCCACCGGATCCCCGGTCATCATCAAGCCCGCCCGTCAGGCCCGCCGCTCGGGCGCGGTCATGGTCGAGGCGCTGTGGGAGGCCGGCGTGCCGCGCGAGGTTCTGCAGTACGTGCAGCTCGACGGCCGCGACCTGGGCACGAAGCTCGTGAGCGACCCGGCCGTGGGCCGCGTGGTCCTCACCGGCGGCTACGAGACGGCTGAGCTGTTCCGCGGCTTCCGTCAGGACCTGCCGTTGCTGGCGGAGACGAGCGGCAAGAACGCGATCATCGTCACGCCCTCGGCCGACCTCGACCTCGCCGCGAAGGACGTCGCGTACGCCGCGTTCGGTCACGCGGGTCAGAAGTGCTCCGCGGCCTCGCTCGTCGTGCTCGTCGGATCCGCCGCGAAGTCCGAGCGGTTCCGTCGGCAGCTCGTCGACGCCGTCCGCGCCTACGATGTGGGCTCTCCGGAGGACGGATCCAACCGCATCGGCCCGCTCATCGGCCCGGCCGAGGGCAAGCTTCTCGGCGCTCTGACCACGCTGCACGCGGGCGAGAGCTGGCTGCTGCAGCCGGAGAAGCTCGACGACGCGGGGCAGCTGTGGCGTCCCGGCATCCGCGACGGGGTCAAGCGCGGATCCGAGTTCCACCGCGTGGAGTATTTCGGTCCGGTGCTCGGCATCATGACCGCGGACTCCCTCACCGAGGCGATCGACGTCGTCAACGACATCGACTACGGACTCACCTCGGGTCTGCACTCCCTCGACGAGGACGAGATCCAGCAGTGGCTCGCCTCGATCCAGGCCGGCAACGTGTACGTCAACCGCGGCACCACCGGCGCGATCGTGCAGCGCCAGCCGTTCGGCGGCTGGAAGAAGGCGGCCGTCGGCGCAGGCTCCAAGGCGGGCGGCCCGAACTACCTGGTCGGCCTCTCGGAGTGGAGTGACGCTCCGGTCTCCTCGACGCGAGAGCTCGACGCGCTCGCGACCGGCGCGGTCGGTGCGCTGGCCGCAGCGGGCGACGCGGACGGCGACATCGCCTGGCTGCGCGCGGCGCTCGCCACCGACATCGACGCGTGGGCCGACGAGTTCGGGGTCGTGCGCGATGCGACCGGCCTCACCACCGAGCAGAACGCGCTGCGCTACCAGGCCGTGCCCGTCACGGTGCGCTTCGAGGGCTCCCGCGTCGCCGAGCTCGTGCGCGTGGTCGCCGCCGGACGCCGCGCCCGCGCGCGGGTCACGGTCAGCACGGCGACCGCGCTGCCGGCCGCCGTCGCGACCTGGCTCGGAACGCAGGACGTCACGGTCGCGACCGAGGATGCCGCCGCGTGGGCCGCACACGCGCAGCGCCTCGCGGCGCGCGACGGACGGGTGCGCCTCATCGGCGCCGCCGCGGCTTCGACGGCGGAGGCCGTGAACGGGTCGCCCAGCCTCGCGCTGTACGCGAACCCGGTGGTCGCCGCGGGCCGCGTGGAGATCCTGACCTTCCTGCGCGAGCAGGCGGTCTCGGTCACCGCGCACCGCTTCGGCACGCCGCACCGCTACGAGATCCCGTTGCTCGATCCGATCGCCTGATCGGATCCGGATCCCGCACCGACCGACGAACCCGCCGTCCTGCTCCCAGGATCGGCGGGTTTTCGGTCCCTGAGCGAGGAGCGCAGCGACGAGACGAAGGGCGTCCTTCGTCTCGCTGCGCTCGCTCAGGAACCGGGCCTCGCGATGGCTCCGTTTTCGGTCCCTGAGCGAGGAGCGCAGCGACGAGACGAAGGGCGCTGACCGATCAGACGAGCGCCAGGGCTCCGTCGTAGGCGGTTGCCGACAGCGCGGGTTCGGCGGGGCCGCCGCCGAAGACGCGGGAGAGCCCCGGATCCGTGCGCCACTGCGGCCAGCCGGGATCGCCGTCCTCGACGAATCGGACGGCTGCGGTGTGCATCTGGGTCGCGAGGTGTTGCGGCGGGGTGGGGCCGGCCAAGCCCTCCACGAATGGATCCTCGAGCACGTCGAACCAGAACGGCACGTCGAGGCAGTGGCACGACCACCCCTTCACCGGGGAGACCCATGCGAAGCGGTACGCCCAGGTGGGGGCGTCGCCCCGCGCCTGCGCCGCCCGCACGACGAGCGCACGGAACACCCGGTCCGTCACGAATCGCCCGAGCAGTGCCGGGGTGCCGCGGCGGCGCTGCGGCCCGTTCGCGGCGAGGTAGGCGCGACGCACGGCGCGGTCGCGGCAGAGCAGGGTCAGCGCCAGCGCGGCAGGGATGAGCCGCAGCACGCCGGGAGCCTGGTCCATCGTCATGGTGAACTCGTCGTCGGTCGCGCCGAGCAGGAGCGGCTTGTCGGAGCCGATGCCCGCCCGGAGGGCCTCGACGGCCGGGCGCGGCACGACCTCGCCGTCGATCACGGGACCCCAGGGCAGTCCGTCGGCGAGCGGGGCGAGCAGCGCCTTCAGTCGCGTCGCACCGAGCAGAGCGGCCTTCGGCTGTGCGCGCTGCAGGGTGCGCTCCGGGACCGTGCGGAAGCCGGCGGCATCGGGAGCGCAGCCGAGCAGGACGCCGAGCGCCCGCGTGCGCCGCGATGCCAGGTCAGGGTCGATGTCGGCGAGTGCGGGGGAGAAGGCCATCGCCGCGTGGAACAGGTGCTGGGCGCGCTCCAGGCCGAGCAGCGTCAGCACCGCGCCGGCGCCGGCGGACTGCCCCGCGATCGTGACGCGCGACGGATCCCCGCCGAATGCGGCGATGTTGCGCTGCACCCACTCGAGCCCCGCGATCCAGTCCAGCACTCCGCGGTTCGCGGGAGCACCGGGCATCAGGCCGAAGCCGTCGAAGCCGAGTCGGTACGACACCGTCACGGTCACCACGTCGTCGCGGTTGAACGCGGCGCCGTCGTACCAGGGGCTCGCGGGCGAGCCGTCGACGTAGCCGCCGCCGTGGATCCACACCATGACGGGTCGGGATCCCTCGAGCGACGGGGTGAACACGTTCACGTTCAACGTCGCGGCGCCGGGGATGCTGGGCTCCGGGATGAGGGTCTCGCCCTTGTCGCCGCGCTGCGCGGTCGGCCCGAACGCGGTCGCATCGCGCGCCTCCGTCCAGGGCTCAGGCGGCTGCGGGGCGGCGAAGCGCCGCTCGCCCACGGGTGCCGCGGCGAACGGGATCCCGAGGAACGCGGCGGAGGCGCCCGGCGTGCCGGGCTCGCCCCGCCAGAATCCCCGGACGGGACCGGATCCGGTCTGGGCGAGGGGGGCTTCGGCGGTCACCCGATCAGCGTATCCGGCCGGTCCCTGTGTCGAACTCAGTCGAAACAGGTGCGTTCGGCGGGACTTCTCCCCGTGCGCGACCGAATCGACTGAGTTCGGAACGGGCCGCGCGGCTGACCCGACCCGACCACACCCGACCAGCCGGGCTCAGGGCTTCAGCAGCGCGAAGAACTGCTCGACGTCGGCGGCCATGTCGATGCTCGGATCCAGCATCCACGCGTTCTGCAGCCCGTCGGCGAGGGCGTGCCCTGCGCGGATGATCCACTCCGGATCCAGGTCGTCGCGGATGAGTCCTTTCCGCTGCGCCTCCACGAACTCCTCCCGGGCCGCCTCGTGCACGGCCGCGGTGCGGTCGAGGAAGAAGGCCCGTGCCGGGTGCTCGACATCTGCGACAGCCGCCTGCAACTGCGTGTAGAGCTGCACGAGGCCCGGGACCTCGGCGTTGTGGCGGATGACGGCGAGGAACGACTCGAAGAAGTCCGCATCGGCCGGTCCGGCGAAATCGTGCGCGTCCCTCGCCCGCAGGATCTCGACGAAGAGCTGTTCCTTGGTGCCGAAATAGTGCAGCAGGCCCGCGGGGCTGAGGCCCACCGCATCGGCGATCTCGCGCACCGAGGCGTTGCGGTAGCCGCGACGCCCGACGATTTCGAGCGCGGCCTCGAGGATCTCCTCACGCTTGACGACGCCCTTCGCGTACGCACCTCGTTTGGCCATGGAGTCAGGATATCCGTCCGTCACGAAACTCGAACGATGGTCGGGTTATGGCACGAAAGCCTTGCACTGTTTATATTTCGGTGTCACAATCGACGCGAGTCCAATACCAAACAGAGTTCGGGATTGAGTCCGCAACCGAACCGCACCCGAACCGCACCCGATCCCGCCGGATCCGCTCAACGAGGAGCCCCGCCATGACCATCACCCCGCCCGATCCCACCGCGGAGATCGCCCCGACCGGTGTCATCCGCACCGAACCGCCCGTGGCCGGTGAGCCCGCCGCCAGCCCGCCTGCGAACAAGCGGCTGCTGCCCAGCATGCTCATCGCCTCGCTGACCCTGTTCGCGACCTACGGCGGCCTGATCGCGATCCTGCTGCCGACTCAGATCGCCCTCCTGGATCCGGCGAACAAGGTGCAGAACCTCGCCATCGTCACCACGACGTCCTTCATCTTCACCCTCTTCGCGCAGCCGCTGGCCGGCGTCTTCAGCGACCGCACGCGCTCGCGGTTCGGCCGCCGCGCTCCGTGGATGGTGATCGGCGCCCTCGTCGGCGGCATCTTCTGCCTCGGCATCGGATCCCTCACCGACATCGTGTGGATCACCGTGTTCTGGGTGATCATCCAGGTCGCGCTGAACTTCCTGCAGGCGCCGCTGACGACCATCACCGCCGACCGGTTCCCCCGCGCCAAGCGGGGCGGCGCGAGCGCGATGCTGGGCGTCGGCACGCAGATCGGCGGCACCCTCGGCGTCATGCTCGCGGCCGCCGTGGCAGGGCAGGTCGGCATCGGCTACTCCGTGTTCGGCATCGCGGTGATCGTCGTCGCCGTGCTCTTCGCGTTGATCAACCACGACTGGTCGTCCAAGGATGCGGCGGTGGAGCCGTTCCGCTGGGGCTCGTTCTTCAAGGGCTTCTGGATCAACCCGCGCAAGAACCCCGACTTCGCCTGGGCCTTCGCTGCGCGCTTCCTGCTGATCCTCGGCTACTTCGTGGTGTCGGCCTACCAGCTCTACATCCTCACCGACTACATCAAGCTCTCGCTCGCGGCCGCGCAGGGCGCGGTCGTCACGCTGTCGCTGGTCGCCTTCGTGCCGACGCTGGTCGCCATCGCGCTCTCGGGCTGGTGGAGCGACAGGATCGGCCGCCGCAAGGTGTTCATCTACGCCGCGACCGTGGTGATGGTCGCGGGGCTGCTGATCCCGCTGTTCCAGCCGAACATGGGCGGCATGATCTGGATGGCCATCGTGAACGGGGTCGGCTTCGGCATCTACATGTCGGTGGACGCGGCCTTGATGACCGAGGTGCTGCCCGGCGGCGGGGCCTCGGCGGGCAAGGACCTCGGCATCCTCAACGTCGCCACGAACATCCCGCAGGCCCTCAGCGCGCCGATCGCGGCGGTGATCATCTCGTCGTTCGGCGGATACCCGATGCTGTTCGTCTTCGCGAGCGTCTTCGCGGTCCTCGCCGCCGTGGCGACGGCGCCGATCCGAGGCGTGAAGTAACACCCCGTCCCCGGGACAGGGAACAACCTCCTCCACGAAAGGAACCCCGATGGAGAACACCGAAACCGTCGCGGCGGCGAACGTCGCTTCCGCTTCCGCGCACCCCGAGGTGCAGACGTCCGCCGGCCGTGTGCGCGGTCGTTGGCGCGACACCACCGCGTCCGGATCGGGCGCACGCGGCAATCCGCGCTCTGCGGCCTTCCTCGGCATCCCGTTCGCCGAGGCTCCGGTGGGCGAGCTCCGTTTCGCCGCGCCGGTGCCCAAGGCCCCGTGGCAGGGCGTGTTCGACGCGGCCTCCTTCGGGCCCACCGCGCAGCGCGGCGACCCGGGCGTGACGCTGATCCCGGAACCCAGCATCGAGGGCGACAGCACGCTGAACGTGAACGTCTACACGCCGGCGATCCCGGCCGACGAGACTGCAGGTGCGGCCGGCATGCCGGTGCTCGTCTACATCCACGGCGGCGGCTACTTCGCCGGATCCCCGGCCAGCCCCTGGTACGACGGCCGTAACTTCAACCGCGACGGCGTCGTGACGGTGACGATCTCGTACCGGCTCGGTTTCGACGGCTTCGGCTGGATCGAGGACGCGCCGTCCAACCGGGGTGTGCGCGACTGGCTGCTGGCTCTGGAATGGGTGCAGCAGAACATCGCGGCCTTCGGCGGGGATCCGGCCCGGGTCACGATCTCCGGACAGTCGGCCGGCGGCGGAGCGGTGATGACCCTGCTCGGCATGGAGCGGGCGCAGCACCTGTTCCACGGCGTGTACGCGATCTCCGGCGCGCTCGCCGACGTGTCGGCCGCACGGGCCGAGGCGTTCGGCCGCGAGCTCGCCGCGACCGCGGGCGTCGCTCCGACCCGCGCCGGATGGTCCACGCTGGATCAGGACACAGTGCTCGAACTGCAGAAGAAGGCGACGGCCTTCGAGGGCGGTGACATGTCGTCGATCATCGAGGACGGGCTGCCGCTCGGCCCCACCGTCGACGGGGAGCTGCTGCGGCGTCCGACGCCGGAGTCGTTCCGCGCGGGTGTCGGATCGGACAAGCCGCTCGTGCTCGGCGCGACGGACGACGAGTTCACCATGGCGATGGGCGATGCCGCCAAGATGCTGCGCTGGGTGCCGACCGGCATGCTGCTGGGCAGGTTGGGGGTGCCGAAGCCCGCGCGCCGCGCCTACCTCGCGGCGAACGCCGACGTGGTGGCGAAGGGCAAGGCACGCCTGGCCGGAAGGGTGCTGACGGACAAGATGTTCCGTCGTGCGATCCTGCGCGTCGTCGCCGACCGCGGCACCGCGCCGACGTGGGTCTACCGATTCTCGTGGCCGTCCGGCACCTTCGGGTTCGCCGAGCACTGCCTCGACGTGCCGTTCTTCTTCGACTGCCTGGACGGCCCCGCGATGGAGCCGCTCGCGGGCCCGAACCCGCCGCAGTCGCTCGCGGATGAGGTGCACGGGACCGCGGTCGCGTTCATCGCGGGCGGCGACCCGGGCTGGGCACGTTATGACCGCGACGGAATCGCCCGTGTGTTCGACACGCCTTCGCGCGACGTGCGCGACGCCTACGCATCGGTGCGGCCGCTGCTGGACGCATGACAGGATCCCGGTCGGCGACGGGGCGGTCCGGTGACGGACCTGGCGGTGGGATCATCGGAGGGATGCCGCGTCTCCGGCCGGGTACGCCACCGGGGCGTCCTTCGTCTCGTCGCTGCGCTCCTCGCTCAGGAACCAGTCGGGGTGGTTCGGTTCCTGAGCGAGCGGAGCGAGACGAAGGGCGGTGCGGTCATTCAGGATCCGGTCGGCGTGGTCCGGTTCCTGAGCGAGCGGAGCGAGACGAAGGGCGGTGCGGTCGTTCAGGATCCGGGCTTCTGGATGAGCGCGAACAGCGTCTCGAGGAGGACCGCCATGTCGAGCTCCGGCTCGACGAGCAGTTGCATCTGGGCGCCGTCGGACACGGCCTGCAGCAGCCTGGCGGCGAGCATCGGATCGATGTCGTCGCGGATCAGGCCCTCGGCCTGCGCATCGGCGACGGTCCCTGCCCAGCGCTCTCGGAGGCCGGCGCTGCGCTCCGCGAAGAACGCGCGGGACGGATGCTCGGGGTTCGCGGCGTCGGCCGCGAGGCGGGTGAACAGCTCGACGAGCCCCGGCACGCGTGCGTTGTGCCGCACGATGTCGAGATAGCCGTCGCGCATCTCGTCGAGGGTCGCGGCATCCACGGCGCCGGCGTGGCCGGCCATGTCGACCTCGTCGCGCGTGCGCAGGATCTCGACGAACAGCTCGTCCTTGCTGTCGAAGTAGTGCAGCAGGCCCGCCTGGCTGAGGCCGACCTCATCGGCGAGCTCCTTCACGGAAGCGCCGTGATAGCCCTCGCGGGCGACCACCGCCAGCGCCGCGCGCAGGATCTCCTCGCGCTTCGCGATCCCCTTCGCGTACGAACCTCGTTGTGCCATGACCCGAGACTATCCCCGTGTTGAGCCGCCGCACCCAAAAACCGAGTAACACTTGCTTTCTGATCCAGAACCTGATCGACTGGCCCTGCCCGCCACCCGAGAGTCGTCCACGAAGGAGTCGACAATGACATCGCCCCGCGATCACCTGCCAGAACTCAGCACCGAGGAGAAGGCCTCGCTCACGAGCGGCGCCGACTTCTGGACCCTGAAGTCCATCGACCGGATCGGCGTGCCGTCGATCATGGTCACCGACGGCCCGCACGGTCTGCGCAAGCAGGCCGCGGACAGCGATCACCTCGGCCTCAGCGAGAGCGTTCCGGCCACCTGCTTCCCGCCGGCGTCCGGACTCGGATCCGCCTTCGACCCGGAGCTCGCCGAGCGAGTCGGCGTCGCGCTCGGCGTGGAGTCCGCGATCGAGGACGTCGCGGTCATCCTCGGCCCCGGCATCAACATCAAGCGCTCGCCGCTGTGCGGGCGCAACTTCGAGTACGTGTCGGAGGATCCGATCGTCTCCGGCGTGATCGGCGCGGGTCTCGTGAAGGGCATCCAGTCGCAGGGCGTCGGCTCTTCGCTCAAGCACTTCGCGGCCAACAATCAGGAGTTCGAGCGGATGACGGCGTCGAGCGACGTCGACCCGCGGCCGCTGCGCGAGATCTACCTGCGCGGCTTCGAGCGCGTCGTCAAGGACGCGCAGCCGTGGACCGTGATGTGCTCGTACAACAAGATCAACGGCGTCTACGCCTCCCAGGATCCGTGGCTGCTCACGCAGGTGCTGCGCGACGAGTGGGGCTTCGAAGGCCTCGTCGTCTCCGACTGGGGCGCGGTGAACGACCGCGTCGCGGCGCTCGTCGCGGGGCTCGACCTGGAGATGCCAGGAAGCGACGGCGCGCCGGACCGCGCCGTGGCCACGGCCGCAGGATCCGACCCGGCCGTCGCGGCGGCGCTGGATGACTCCGCCGGCCGCGTGCTGGATCTCGTCGGCCGTGCGCAGGCTCGTCCTGCGGTGGCCGGCCCGCTCGACGTCGACGCGCACCACGCGCTGGCCCGCGAGGCCGCCGGGCGCTCGATCGTGCTGCTCAAGAACGATGCGGTGGACGGCGCTGCGCTGCTGCCGCTCGCCGAGGACGCGTCGATCGCGCTGATCGGCGAGTTCGCCCGCACGCCGCGCTTCCAGGGCGGCGGCTCGTCGCACATCAACCCGACCCGCGTGGACTCCGCGCTCGACGCGATGACTGAGGCCGCCGGAGACCGGGTCGCCTTCGCGCAGGGCTTCGCGTTCGACGCCGCGGTCGATGGTCAGGACGCGCTCCGCGACGAGGCCGTGGCGCTCGCCGCCTCCCGCGACATCGCCGTTGTCTTCCTCGGCCTCACCGATGCCGAGGAGTCCGAGGGCTTCGACCGCGAGCACATCGACCTCGCCGCRCACCAGCTCGCCCTGCTCGACGCAGTCGTGGCGGCGAACCCGCGCACGGTCGTCGTGCTGTCGAACGGATCCGTCGTGGCGCTGCCCTTCGTCGACCGCGTGCCTGCGATCGTCGAGGCGTGGCTGCTCGGCCAGGCCGGCGGATCCGCGACCGTCGACGTGCTGCTCGGCACGGTCAACCCGTCGGGCCGCCTCGCCGAGACGATCCCGCAGCGCATCGAGGACACCCCGGCGTTCGGCAACTTCCCCGGCTCGAACGGGCACGTGCGCTACGGCGAGGGCATCTTCGTGGGCTACCGCTGGTACGACGCCCGCGACATGGCGGTGACCTATCCGTTCGGTCACGGCCTGTCCTACACGTCGTTCGCGTACGGTGAGGTCTCCGCCGAGGTCACGCCGTCGGGCGACATCGCGGTGACCGTCCCCGTGACGAACACCGGATCCCGCGACGGCCGCGAGGTCGTGCAGGTCTACGTCGCCCCCGTCGCCTCCGCCGTGGAGCGCGCGCCCCGCGAGCTCAAGGCGTTCGCGTCGGTCGAGATCGCCGCGGGCGCCACGGCGGACGTCGTGCTGACTGTGCGCCGTGAGGACCTCGCGTACTGGGACATCCGAGTCGAGCGCTTCGTCGTCGAGGGCGGCGTCTACCGGGTCGAGGCCGCGTCGTCGAGCCGCGACCTGCGCGGATCCGCCACGGTCGACGTCGCCGGCGACTCCGTTCTGGTGCCGCTCACCCCCGAGTCCACGCTCGCCGCGGTGTTCGCGCACCCGGTCGCCGGTCCGATGGTCGCGGGCGCGTTCGCCGCCCTCCAGGAGCAGTTCGGCGGAGAGGGCGACGGCATCATGTCGGGCGAGGCCATGGCGAAGATGATGGGCTCGTTCCCGATCGGGCGCCTCCCCGCGTTCGGCTGGGGCCTCGACCGCGAGGGGGTGGACCAGCTCCTCACCGCCGCGAATGCCCCGCAGGCCTAGTCCGGCCCTGCGCAAGAACGGGACGCGGCCTCCTTTGGGGGCCGCGTTCCGTGTTGTGGGGGCGGGGCGGGCGCTGGGGCGGGCGGGCGGTGGTCGGGCCGGTGCGCGTCGCCGGGTGCACGGGATCCTGGCGCGTGCGTCCGTCGGGTGCACGGGATCCTGCCGGGTTCACGGGTTCTTGGCGTGAAGGAGTCGTGCACTCGGCAACGAGCCGTGCACTCGGCTTGGGGCGACGGTGGCGGCGCGCGAATGCACGGGATGTCGCCGAGTGCACGGGATCCAGGTGCGTGCGATCTCGGGTGCACGGGATCCTGCCGGGTGCACGGGATCTAGGCGTCAAGGAGTCGTGCACTCGATAATGAGCCGTGCTGTCGGCGATGGCGGCGGCGACGGTCGCGAGGGGCGCCCTGATCAGCTGAGCAGCTTCGCCCTGCGCCGCTCGTGCAAGCGCAGTCCGGGGCGCTCTTCGACCTTGACCTCGCCGTCTTCGATCCAGCCGTGGCTTTCGTAGAACATCGCCGCGCGGTCATTCCCCTCGAGCACCCAGAGGTAGGCGGATCCTGCTCCGTCTGCGCGCAGCGCGTCCTCGACCGCGGCGAGCAGCGCGTGCCCGACACCACGGGACCAGAGTTCGGGATGCGCGTACAACCCCCAGAGCTCGCCCCCGTACGCACCGTCCTCGCGGGGTTCGCCGTAGGTCGCCCAGCCGAGGATCCTTCCGCTGTCGGGCTCCGCCGCGACGAGCGCGTGCGAACGGGCGCCTTCCGCCTCGTCGCCGCGCTCCCTCGCGGCGAGGATCTGCCGCCAGCCCTCGGCGCGCTCGGTGATCGACAGATCGTCGAGCACGGGCTGCGGCATGAGCCCGCGATACGCTTCCTGCCAACCGCGCACATGCACGACGGCGATCCCGTGCGCATCGGCCGGGGTCGCGGAGCGGATCAGCATGCGCCGAGCCTAGCCGGGCGGCGGTCCATGGTCGCCGAGCGCACGGGATCCTGCCGAGCGCACGGGATCTTGCGGGTGCGTCCGTCGAGTGCACGGGATCCTGCCGGGTGCACGGGGTCTAGGCGTCAACGAGTCGTGCACTCGGCAGCAAGCCGTGCACTCGGAGCGGGCGTGCATTCGGCAAGCCGTGCGCTCGGCGCGGGGGTGCGCTCGACAAGCGTGCGCTCGGCGGCGAGTATCCGGGCTCAGCCGGCGTTGCGGCGGGCCTCCCAGCCCGAGCGCACCATCTCGTCGACGGTGTGACGCATCCGCCAGTCCAGATCGCGCGCAGCGAGCACTCCGGTCGCGACGATGCGGTCGGGGTCACCGGGACGGCGCGGACCGATCTCGGGCGTGAAGGCGATTCCGGTCACCTGCGCCATCGCGTCCATGATCTGGCGCACCGAGAGCCCGTCGCCGGATCCCAGGTTGTAGGCGGCCTCGACCGGCTGGCCCGCGATCATGCGCTGGGCCGCGGCGACATGGGCCAGCGCGATGTCGCGAACGTGCACGTAGTCGCGCACGTTCGTGCCGTCCTCGGTGGCGTAGTCGTCGCCGTTGATCCGCGGGGTCTCGCCGGCGAGCAGTTTCTCGAACACGATCGGAAAGAGGTTGTGCGGACTAATGTCGTAGACGGACGGATCCGCGGATCCGACCACGTTGAAGTAGCGCAGCGAGGTGTGCGCGAGCGGGTTCTCGGACGAGGCGGTGGCGACGGCCTCGTCGCGCAGCAGCCACTCGCCGATGAGCTTGGACTCGCCGTAGGGGCTGGCGGGGCGCTTCTCGGTGTCCTCCACGACGAGCGGCACGTCGGGCGTGCCGAACACCGCGGCGCTCGAGGAGAACACGATGTTCGTGACGCCGACCGCCGCCATCGCCTCGAGGATCACGCGGGTGCCCTCGACGTTCTGGGCGTAGGTGTGCAGCGGCCGCTGCACCGAGACCCCGGCGTATTTGTAGCCGGCGACGTGGATCACGCCCTGCACCTCGTGCTCGCGGAGCGTGCGCTCGACCAGCTCGCGGTCGAGGATGCTGCCCCGCACGAAGGCCGTGCCCTCGGGCACGAAGGAGGCGATCCCGCTGGACAAGTCATCCAGCACGACCGGCGTGAGGCCGGCCTCCGAGAGCGCGCGCACGACGTGCGCTCCGATGTAGCCGGCGCCGCCGGTGACAAGCCAGGACATGGGTCTCCTTCCGTCGCGCAGGTGCGCGGTTCTCATTCTGCCGGGCCTCCGCTGGGTGACCGCCGGGGCGTCTTCGCCTGACCGCGARAACGAACCTGTGTCCCGAGACCGCGTGTCTCATCGTCCGTTTCGGGACGCAGGATCGGTCTCGCCGCACCGCCGGGCCRCCGGGCCGCCGGATGGCCGGGCCGCCGGGCCGCCGGACCGCGCCCGGGAGGGTGGATCCGGTCAGGCGTCGCGGCGCGGGCCGGCCGACGGCGTGACGGTGAAGAGGTGCGGCGGGGCGAAGCCCGCTGYGGCGAACGCCGCGCGCACGGCCTCCGCCACCGCGGACACCCGGTCGTGGTCGACGAGCGCGATCGCGGCTCCGCCGAACCCGCCGCCCGTCATGCGCGCGCCGATCGCGCCGTGCGCGAGGGCGACGTCGACGGCAGTGTCGAGCTCGGGGATCGAGATCTCGAAGTCGTCCCGCATGGATGCGTGCGACGCGATGAGCAGGTCCCCGATCGCGCGCGGACCGTGCGCGGCGAGCGCGGCGACCGTGTCGAGTACACGCTGGTCCTCGGTCACGACGTGCCGCACCCGGCGGAAGTCGACGTCGTCGAGCAGCTCCGCGGCGCGCGGCAGATCCGCCGCCGTCACGTCGCGCAGCGCCGCCACCCCGAGCGCGGCGGCCCCGCGTTCGCAGGATTCGCGGCGCTCGCGGTAGCCGCCCGTGGAGTGCGCGTGCTTCACGCCCGTGTCGATCACGAGCACCTCGAGCCCCGCCTCGGCGAACCCGAGCGGGATCGAGCGGGTCTCGAGCGAGCGGCAGTCCAGGAACACCGCGGCGTCTGCCCGCCCGAGCATCGACGCCATCTGATCCATGATCCCGGTGGGGGCGCCGACGGCCTCGTTCTCGGCGCGGCGACCGGCCTGCGCGAGCGCCACCGGATCCAGCCCCAGGCCCCAGAGCTCGTTCAGCGCGGCACTCGTCGCGCCCTCGATCGCCGCGGACGACGACAGCCCGGCCCCGACCGGCACATCGGACGCGATAGCGATGTCGACGCCCGCGAAGGTGCCGGCGGCCCACGCGGGCACCAGCGCGCGCAGCGCCCAGGCGACGCCGAGGGGATAGGCCGCCCACTCCGGCACGGCGGATCCCTGTTCCTCGACAGGATCGGGGGTCGCGCGGCGGGTGTCGCCCGAGGGGAACAGCGTCTCGAGGACATCGAGCGCGACCTCGACCGGTTCTTCGGCGAAGGTGGAGGCGACGCGGATCCGCCCGTCGATGCGCAGGCGCGCGGCGGCCGCCGTGCGGTGCTGGATCGCGAAGGGCAGCACGAACCCGTCGTTGTAGTCCGTGTGCTCGCCGATGAGGTTCGCACGCCCCGGCGCCGACCAGACGCCCGCGGGCGCGGATCCGGTCAGGCTGCGGAACAGTGCCTCTGCGGCGCCGACGGCGTCGCAAGACGCGTCGGAGGTGCGGGCGGCGTCGGACGCGTCGGAGGTGCGGGCAAGGGTCATCGGGTCTCCTCGGGAGGGGGATCCTGCCGACCGTGTCCCACTTCTGGTGGGGTCATGTCCCACTTCCGGCGGCGAAAGTGCCGATTCGAGAGCGAAAAGTGGGACACGGTCGGAAAGGGGGACGGGTCAGGCGGACAGGGCGGGCACCGACGCGATCGCGTCGCGCAGGTGCGCGGCGGCGTCTTCGGGGAGGATCTCGGCGGTCCACGCGGACATCGCGGACTCGGATCCGGCCAGGAACTTCAGCTTGTCGGCGGCGCGGCGCGGGCTGGTGAGTTCGAGACGCATCCGGATCTCGTCGCGTCCGACGTGCACGGGCGCCTGGTGCCACGCCGCGATGTACGCGGTGGGAGTCTCGTAGAGAGCGTCCACGCCCCGCAGCAGGCGCAGGTAGAGCGGGGCGAGCTCGTCGCGCTCGGCATCATCCAGCGCCGCGAAGTCGGGCACGTGGCGGTGCGGCAGCAGCTGCACCTCGAGCGGCCAGCGCGCGGCGAAAGGCACGAAAGCGGTCCAGTGCTCACCCTGCAGCACGACGCGTTCGGAGCGCTGCTCCGCGTCCAGGATCCGGTCGAAGAGGTCGGCGCCGGTGCGGGCGATGCTCTCGCGCAGCCGCTGCGTGCGCGGCGTGACGTAGGGGTAGGCGTAGATCTGCCCGTGCGGGTGGGGGAGGGTGACGCCGATCGCCTCGCCGCGGTTCTCGAAGGGGAAGACCTGCTCGATGCCGGGCAGGGCGGRGAGCGCCGCGGTGCGGTCGGCCCAGGCCTCGATCACGGTGCGCGCGCGGAGGACCGACTGGGTGCCGAAGGATCCGGCGTGCTCGGGGCTGAAGCACACGACCTCGCAACGGCCCACGCTAGTGCGGGTGCGCCCGAGTCCGACGGATTCGAGGTCGTCCAGGCCCCTCGCCGGATCCGCGGCAGCCGGTGCGGCCCCCACGGCCTCGGCGAGGGCGGGGCCGAACGACGGGGAGCGGTTCTCGAACACCGCGACGTCGTAGCGCGACGGAACCTCGGAGGGGTTGGTCGGGGACTGCGGGGCGAGCGGATCCGCGTCCGCGCTCGGCATCATGACCCGCGTCTGGCGCTTCGTGGCGAAGGTGATCCAGTCGCCGGTGAGCACGTCCTGCCGCATCGTTGCGGTATCGGGGCGCGGGTCCAGCGCGCGGGCGTCGATCGAGCGCTCGGCGGGGAGGGCGGATCCGGCGTCGTCGTAGTAGATGAGGTCGCGGCCGTCGGCGAGGCGCGTGGCGCGCTTGACCACGCCGGCGGAGAGTTCGGTGATCTCGGCCGTGTCGAACTCAGGAGCTTTTTCCGTGTTCACGTAAACACGATAGGGTACGCGGCGTGATAGCGTCAACAATCCTGAGGTCGGTACACGCGGGACCGGCGGGGTGAGAGGCGGGCCGATGCCGAAGCGCGACGACGAGCTCGAGGAGCTGCTGCGGATCGAGAGCGGGGCCCCGTCGGTCCGTGCGCGTCGCGGACCGAAGCCGACCGGGCGCGTGTCCATGGCGATGGTCGCGGCGCGCGCCGGGGTATCAGGGCAGACCGTCTCGCGGGTCGTGAACGACAGTCCGCGGGTGGATCCGGCCACGCGCGAGCGGGTCGAGGAGGCCATGGCCGAACTCGGGTACCGCCCGCACCGCGCCGCGCGGGCGCTGCGCACCGGGCGCTCCGAGACCCTCGGCGTGGTCGCTCAGACTCTCGCCACGGTCGGCAACTCCGCTCTGCTCCAGGCTGTCTCCGAGGCCGCGGAGGCGCGCGGATACGCCCTCGCCGTGGTGACGCTCGGCTCCGAGGGGCGGATCGGCGAGGCCTTCGACCGGCTGCATGATCAGGGCGTTGACGGGGCGATCGTGCTGAACGAGGCCTCGGCTCTGGCTCGTGACGCGGATCCGGCCGGGCTCGCGCTCGTCGTCGTGGACGCGCCTGCCGACCCGCGTTTCGCCGTCATCGGCACGGACCACGCGGCGGGCGCCCGTGCGGCGACCGCGCACCTGCTGGACCGGGGTGCGCCGACCGTGCATCACCTCGCCGGGCCTGAGGGCTCGTTCGCCGCCGCGGAGCGCGAGCGCGGCTGGCGGGAGGAGCTCGCGACGCGCGGACTCCGGATCCCGGATCCGCTGCGCGGAGACTGGAGTGCGGGCTCGGGCCACGACCGTGGCGGAGTGCTCGCTGCCGATCCGACGGTCACCGCCGTCTTCGCCGCCAACGACCAGATGGCGCTCGGCCTGCTGCGCGCTCTCGCCGACGCCGGCCGCAGGGTTCCCGAGGACGTCGCCGTCCTGGGCTTCGACGACATCGCCGATGCCGCAGAGTTCCGCCCGCCGCTCAGCACGATCCGGCAGGACTTCGCCGCGCTCGGCGAACTGGCCGTGCGCCTCGTCGTCGACCGCGTCGAGGGCCGCGACGCCCAGGACCCCCCGCTGCTCACGCCCGCCCTGATCCTCCGCGCCAGCGCCTAACCCCCTCCCCGCTCCCGAGCCGCCTACCCGCTTCGGGGCCGCTCTCCCGCTTCCGGGCCGGTCTCCCACTTCCGGGTCGTCCCCATGAGCGGACTCTATGGCGTGCGCTGACGGGGACGACTCGGAAGGGTGGGGTCACTGCAGCGGGGCGGGGCGGGGCCGGGACTGTGGGGAGGAGGTGCCGCAGGTGCCGTTGTGCCTGGGCCTCCCGCTTCTGGGTCGTCCCCATGGGCGGACCCTATGGCGTGCGCTGACGGGGACGACTCGGAAGTGGAGGAGGCGCCTCCCGCCGCTTGCCTTGCGGAGCGGGGATCCCTCGTGGCATCATGAGTGGGAAAGCGCTTACCGTTATCGCGCGCAGCACGAACACACGCAGGAGCGCAAACGCTGAACGCGTGCAGCACGAACACATGCAGAACCGCAAACGCTGAACGCGCCCAGTACCGAACAGCCGCAGTACCGAACAACCGCAGTACCGAACAACCGCAGCGCCAAACACGCGCAGCACCGCAGACAGCGTACGCAAGGCAACCGGCGAAGCCATGAGGGCCGCCGGGGCAGGAGAGGGGACACCGTGTCCGAGACGACCACCCGCGAGATCGGCATCATCATGAACGGCGTCTCCGGGCGCATGGGCTACCGCCAGCACCTGGTGCGCTCGATCCTCGCGATCCGTGAGCAGGGCGGCATCGAGCTGCCCGACGGCAGCCGCGTCACCGTGAAGCCGATCCTCGTCGGCCGCAGCGAGCAGAAGCTCGCGGAGATCGCCGCCGAGCACGGCATCGCCGACTGGACCACCGACCTCGACGCCGCGCTCGCGGATCCGCAGTGGGAGATCTACGCCGACTTCCTCGTCACCAAGGCGCGCGCGGCCGCCATTCGCAAGGCCATCGCCGCGGGCAAGGCGATCTACACCGAGAAGCCGACGGCGGAGTCCGTCGAGGAGGCGCTCGAGCTGGCCCGCCTCGCCCGGACCGCGGGCGTCAAGACCGGGGTCGTGCACGACAAGCTCTACCTGCCCGGTCTGCAGAAGCTCAAGCGCCTCATCGACTCGGGCTTCTTCGGACGGATCCTCTCCGTCCGCGGAGAGTTCGGCTACTGGGTGTTCGAGGGCGACTGGCAGCCCGCGCAGCGGCCGAGCTGGAACTACCGCACCGAGGACGGCGGCGGCATCATCAGCGACATGTTCCCGCACTGGAACTACGTGATGGAGAACCTGTTCGGCGAGGTCAAGAGCGTCTACGCGCAGGCCGCGGTGCACATCGCCGACCGCTGGGACGAGAACGGCGAGCACTACACCGCCACTGCCGAGGATGCGGCCTATGGCATCTTCGAGCTCGACGGCGGYATCGTCGCCGAGATCAACTCCAGCTGGACCGTGCGTGTGAACCGTGATGAGCTGGTCGAGTTCCAGGTCGACGGCACGCACGGATCCGCGGTCGTGGGCCTGTTCGGCGCCAGGATCCAGCACCGCAACGCCACACCCAAGCCGGTGTGGAACCCCGACCTCGCCGACGCGCACGACTATGACGCGGACTGGGCCGAGGTGCCCGTGAACGACGTGTTCCTCAACGGCTTCCGCCAGCAGTGGGAGGAGTTCCTCGAGTCTTATGTGCTCGGAACGGAATACGACTTCGATCTGCTCGCCGGCGCCCGGGGCGTGCAGCTCGCCGAGGCGGGTCTGCGGTCCTCCGCCGAGGGCCGCAAGGTCGCGCTGCCCGCGCTGAGCCTGGACTGAGGCCGATCATGACGACGATCCGCCTGCTCGCGGCCTCGGGGGAGACCTCCGACGTCGCGCTGAACGAGGCCGGCGCGTACGCCCGCCCGCAGGCCCCGCTGCGGAGCCGCGTCGCGTACGCCGCGGCGCATGTGGTGCCGAAGACGCACGCCGACAACACCCCCGGACAGCCCGCCGACATCGACTGGGACGCCACGCTGGCGTTCCGCCGCAACGTGTACTCGTGGGGCCTCGGCGTCGCCGATGCCATGGACACCGCGCAGCGCAACATGGGGCTCGACGCGGCGGCCACCCGCGAGCTCATCGCGCGCAGTGCAGAGGTCGCGCGGGAAGAGGGCGGATCCGTCGTCGTCGGCGTCAACACCGACCACGTCGACGAGGAGCACATCTCCCTGCAGCGGGTGATCGACGCCTACGTCGAGCAGCTGCACTTCACCGAAGAGCAGGGCGCGGGTCCCGTACTCATGGCCTCGCGCCACCTCGCCCGCGTGGCAGAGTCGCGCACCGACTACCTGCGCGTGTACGCAGCCGTGCTGCAGCAGGCGACGACCCCGGTCGTGCTGCACTGGCTCGGCACGGCGTTCGACCCGCAGCTGGAGGGGTACTTCGGATCCGCCGACTGGCGCGACGGGTCCGGCACGCTGCTGCGGATCATCGCCGAGAACCCGGGCAAGGTCGCGGGCGTCAAGATGAGCCTGCTGAATGCCGAGTCCGAGATCGCGGTGCGCGCGCAGCTTCCGGAGGGCGTGCGGATGTTCACCGGCGACGACTTCAACTACGTCTCCCTGATCGGCGGGGACACCCTGAACCCGGTTCCTGAGCGCCTTTCGTCTCGCTTCGCGGTTCCTGAGCGAGCGCAGCGAGACCAAGGACACTCCGACGCGCTGCTCGGCGCGTTCGCGGCGATCACCCCGGTCGCCTCGGCGGCGATCCAGGCGCTCGATGAGGGGGATCCGGCCCGCTACCTGGAGATCCTCGGGCCGACCGAGGCGCTCAGCCGGCAGGTCTTCGCCGCGCCCACGTTCTACTACAAGACGGGCGTCGCGTTCCTGGCCTGGCTGAACGGGCACCAGCCCGCGTTCCAGATGGTGAGCGGCTTGCACTCCGCGCGCAGCCTGCCGCATCTCAGCCGGATCGTCGAACTGGCGAACGCGTCGCTGGCGCTGGAGGATCCGGAGCTCGCGCGGGAACGGTGGCACGGAATGCTGCGATTGAACGGAGTGGACGCATGACCCTTCGACAGACTCAGGGACCGGATCGACGGGCTCAGGGACCGGATGATCGCCTGTCGATCAACCAGGCCACGATCAAGTACGCCGACCTGGCCACCGCGCTCCGCGTGACCGCCGAGGCCGGTGTCTCGGGCATCGGGCTGTGGCGCGAACCCGTGAACGAGGTCGGCCTCGACATCGCCGCGCGGATGCTCGCCGACTCGGGACTGCGCTTCACCACGCACTGCCGCGGCGGCTTCTTCACACTGCCGGACGGGCCCCCGCGGCAGGCGGCGCTCGATGACAACCGGCGCGCGATCGAGGAGACCGCGACGCTCGCCGCCGCCGGGGCCGCGGGATCGACCGCCGTGCTGGTGCTCGTCGCCGGCGGGCTGCCCGAAGGATCCCGCGACCTGATCGGGGCACGGGAGCGGGTGCGCGATGCGATCGGCGAGCTGTCGGTGGATGCGGCCGCGGCGGGTGTGACCCTCGCGATCGAGTCGCTGCACCCGATGTTCGGATCCGACCGCTGCGTCGTCTCCACCCTCGGGCAGGCGCTGGACATCGCGGCCGACTTCGACCCCGCCGTGGTCGGCGCGGCGGTCGACACCTTCCACATCTGGTGGGATCCGCAGGTGCTCGATCAGATCGCCCGCGCCGGGCGCGAGGGGCGCATCGCGACCTACCAGGTGTGCGACTGGAAGACGCCGCTGCCCGCAGATGTGCTGCTCAGCCGGCACTATCCGGGTGACGGCGTCATCGACTTCGCCTCGCTCACACGGGCGGTGGTGGCGACCGGATACGACCGCGACGTCGAGGTGGAGATCTTCAACGCCGACATCTGGGCGCAGGATCCCGCCGAGGTCGTGCGCCGCACGGCGGAGTCGTTCGGATCCGCGGTCTCGCCGTATCTGGGCTGAGGCGAGTGTGCCGAACTCAGTCGATCCTGGCCTGTTTTCGGCCTATCGGGGCGGATCCGCCGCTCTGAGACTGAGTTCGGAACGTGCCCGCCCCGCGACTGCACCGACTCGCATGAAAGGCTGACCGCATGACCATCCGACCGGGGCTCTGCTCCGTGACCTTCCGGCAGCTGGATCCCGCCGTGATCGCCGGGCTCGCCGCCGCCGCGGGGCTGCAGGCGATCGAGTGGGGCGGCGACGTGCACGTGCCCTCTGGTGATCCCGCGCGCGCCGCCGAGGTGGCCCGGATCACGGCCGATGCGGGGCTCGCGGTCTGCTCGTACGGGTCGTATTTCCGTGCGCAGGCGGGGGAGGACATCGCCCCGGTGCTGGACTCGGCGGAGGCGCTCGGCGCGGACCGGATCCGCGTGTGGGCGGGCACGATCGGATCCGCGGGCGCCACCGCCGCGGAACGCGCCCAGGTCATCGACGCACTGGCGGACGCGGCGGAGCATGCGGGACGCCGCGGCATCTCGCTCGCCCTGGAGTTCCACGGGCGCACGCTCGCCGACGACGCCGAGCAGACGCTGCGCGTGCTGACCGAGGTCGCCAGCCCGCACCTGTCCACCTATTGGCAGCCGACCGTCTCGGCGCCCGATGCGGTGGCCGTGGCCGAGTACGAGCGCCTCGCCGACCGGGTCTCCGCCGTGCACGTGTTCTCATGGTGGCCCGTGGCGGAGCGGCTCCCGCTCACGGCGCGGGGTGGGCTGTGGCGGGCGTTCGCGGCCGCGGCGGCCGCTTCGGCCACGCCGCCGCGCGACGCCCTGCTCGAGTTCGTGCCCGACGATGATCCCGCCGCACTCGCCGCGGAGGCGGACGCTCTGCGCGGGTACCTCGCGGCGGGAGCGGCGCGCACTAGGCTCGGGGCATGAACCCGGGAAGCCCTTCCCCGCGCGCCGCCTCCGCGGTCGCACACGCGGCGACGCTGCAGGATGTCGCACGGGAGGCCGGGGTCTCGCTGGCCACGGCGTCGCGCGTGCTCAACGGCTCCGAGCGCAAGGTCGCCGGAGCCTTCCGCGAGCGCGTGGAGCGCGCCGCGGAGACGCTCGGCTACACCCCGAACGTGTCGGCGCAGGCGACCGCCCGCGGCCATTCCCCGGTCATCGCGCTGCTCGTCGCCGACATCGCGGACCCCTACTTCGGCCAGATCGCCGCGGGTGTCGCCCGTGGCGCCGACGAGCACGGCCTCGTCGTGACGATCTCGATCACCGAGCGCGACCCGGAGCGGGAGAACCGGATCCTGCGTGCCCTGCGCGGCCAGCGTCCGCAGGGACTGATCCTCGCGGCATCGCGGGCGGACAACCCGGAGGGCGGATCCGCATCCCCCGAGCTGGAGGCGTTCGAGCGCTACGGCGGGCGCGTCGTCGCGTTCGGCGACCTTCCCGGTGACGGCGGCGTGGGCGGGCGCACGATCATGATCGACAACGCCGGCGGGGCCGAGGATCTCGGACACCGCATGGCGGCGCTGGGCTACCGCTCCGCGATCGGCATCGGCGCCGCCGAGGGCGTGCGCACCTCGGACGACCGTCTGAACGGCTTCGCCCGGGGCTTCGCTTCGGGCGGCGGTGCGATGGATCGGATCCACCGTGGCGACTTCCGGCGCGAGTCGGGATCCGAAGCCATGATCGCGGCGCTACGCGAGGGCGTCGAGCCCGGCACCCTGGTCTTCGGGATGAGCGACGTCGTGGCTCTGGGGGCGATGTCGGCGATCCGCGCGGCGGGGCGCACGGTGGGTGCGGACATCGCCGTGTGCGGCTTCGACGACGTCTCCGCGAGCGGAGACGTGACGCCCGCGCTCACGACGGTGCGCGTGCCCCTGAACGAGGCGGGGTACCAGGCGTTCCGCGCGATCGTCGACGACGGCTGGACTCAGGCCGCGCTGCCCGTCGAGGTCGTCGTGCGGGAGAGCACGCCGGGTCTCCCGCAGTAGGAGAGCCGGCTCGCCTGACGACGTACGGGCTCCGGCGCGCTCACGACCATGTCCCACTTTCGGCTCCGGAATCGGGTGATTCCGCGCCGAAACCGGGACATAGTGGAGCCAGAAGTGGGACACGGTACGGTGCGCGGCGCACGACCCGGCCCGGCTCAGCCCTCGAGGGCGGCGCTCACGACCGCCCTGGCCTCCTCCTGCACGCGGGCGAGGTGCTCGGGGCCGAGCAGCGACTCGGCGTAGAGCTTGTACACGTCCTCCGTGCCGGACGGGCGCGCGGCGAACCAGGCGTGCTCGGTCTGCACCTTGAGCCCGCCGATCGCCGCACCGTTGCCCGGTGCGTGCGAGAGCTTGGCCGTGATCGGCTCGCCCGCGAGCTCGGTCGCGGCGACCGACTCCGGCGACAGCCTGCCGAGGGTGGCCTTCTGCTCGGGAGTCGCGGGAGCGTCCACGCGCTGGTACGCGGAGGCGCCGAACGACTCCTCGAGCTCGCGATAGCGCTCCGACGGGGTCTTGCCGGTCACGGCGATGATCTCCGCGGCGAGCAGGCAGAGCAGGATCCCGTCCTTGTCGGTCGACCACACGGATCCGTCCTTGCGCAGGAAGGACGCACCGGCCGACTCCTCACCGCCGAACGCGACGGATCCGTCCAGCAGCCCCGGCACGAACCACTTGAACCCGACGGGGACCTCGAGCAGGCGCCGCCCGAGCGACTCCGCGACGCGGTCGATGATCATCGACGACACCAGCGTCTTGCCGATCGCGGCGTCCCGGCCCCAGCCCTCGCGGTGCGAGAACAGATAGTCGATCGCGACCGCGAGGTAGTGGTTCGGGTTCATCAGACCGGCATCCGGAGTCACGATGCCGTGCCGGTCGGCGTCGGCGTCGTTGCCCGTGAGCACGTCGTAGTCGCCCTTCTTCGCGACCAGCGACGCCATCGCGGAGGGAGAGGACGGATCCATCCGGATCTTCTCGTCCCAGTCCAGGGTCATGAAGCGCCACGTCGGGTCGACCTCGGGATTGACCACCGTGAGGTCGAGGCCGTGCATCTCGCCGATCAGGGCCCAGTACTCGACCGAGGCGCCGCCGAGCGGATCCGCCCCGATCCGCACGCCGGCGTGCGTGATCGCCTCGATGTCGATGATCGAGGGCAGATCGCGGACGTAGCCGTCGCGGAAGTCATAGGTGCCGAGGCCGTCGGCGTCGATGTCGGCGAAGCGGGTGCGCTTCACGCCCTCGAGGCCGGACTCGATGAGCTCGTTCGCGCGGTTCGCGATCCAGCCGGTCGCATCGGTGTCGGCGGGGCCGCCGTGCGGAGGGTTGTACTTGAAGCCGCCGTCGCGCGGCGGGTTGTGCGACGGGGTGACCACGATGCCGTCGGCGCGGCCGGGCTCGTCGTCGGAGCGGTCGCGGTTGTAGGTGAGGATCGCGTGGCTGAGCGCCGGCGTCGGCACCCAGGCGTCCCGGGAGTCGACGAGCACGTCGACCCCGTTCGCGACGAGCACCTCGATCGCGCTGCGCTCCGCAGGGCGGCTGAGCGCGTGCGTGTCGCGGCCGAGGAACAGCGGGCCCATGATGCCCTGGGCGGCGCGGTAGTCGACGATCGCCTGGGTCGTGGCGAGGATGTGCTGCTCGTTGAAGCTCCCGCTCAAAGAGGACCCGCGATGACCGCTCGTGCCGAACACCACTCTCTCCGTGGAGATCGTCGGATCCGGGATCCGGTCGTAGTAGGCGGCGATCAGCTCGTCGACGTCGATCAGATCGCTTTCCTCCGCGGGGAGGCCGGCTCGGCTCGTCATGCAGCTAGTCTGCCCCGGCGGGCGCCGGATCGCATCATCGTTTCGTCGCGGAACGGCCGGTCGCCGAGTACTGGCGTCATGGTTCACCGGATCCAGCGCGACGCCTGCACGATCCGGGCACGGACGCACGACCGGATCCGGCCATCCATCGTGCATCCGTGGCAGGATCGTGCAGCTGTCCGCGTCATCGACCAGAGCCGAGGCCGCGGCGCGGACTAGGCTGAACGCCGTGACCGAAGCCGCCCCCGCCCGCCGCACCTACAGCTATCTCGGCCCCGCGGGGACGTTCACGGAGGCGGCGCTGGAGCAGGTGCCGGAGGCGCGCGGACACGAGTGGCGTCCGGTGCACAACGTGGGCGAGGCGCTCGCGGACGTGCTCGAGGGGCGCAGCGACGCCGCGATGATCGCGATCGAGAACTCGGTCGAGGGCGGAGTCACCACGACCCTTGACGCCCTGGCGACGCTGCCCGGCCTGCGGATCGTCGGCGAGTACCTGGTGAAGGTCGACTTCGTGCTGGTCGCGGCGCCCGGCACGAGGCTCGAGAACGTCACGGTCGTCGCCGCGCATCCCGTGGCCTACGCCCAGTGCTACGGCTGGCTCGGCGAGCACATCCCGCGCCACCAGCACGTGCCCGCGGCCAGCAACGTCGCCTCGGCGCTCGGGATCCTGGACGGATCGCTGCCCGCGGATGCCGCGATCGCAGCGCCCGGCATCGTGCAGCACCACGACCTCGAGCTGCTGGCCGACGGCATCGGAGACAACGAGAACGCCGTCACCCGGTTCGTGCTGGTCGCGCGCACCGTGGCGCCGGCCCCGCCCACCGGCGCCGACAAGACCTCGCTCATCGTGGAGCTTCCGGAGGACCACGCCGGCGCCCTGCTGGAGCTGCTGGAGCAGTTCTCCACGCGCGGCATCAACCTGTCCCTGCTGCAGTCGCGGCCGATCGGAGACGAGCTGGGCCGCTACCGGTTCGTGCTCGACGCGGACGGCCACGTCCAGGACGAGCGGATGGCGGACGCTCTGCTCGGGATCCGCCGGTTCAGCCCTCGCGTCGTCTTCCTCGGCTCGTACCCCCGCGCCGATCGGCGCATCGTGCAGTACCCCGAGCGCTACGCGGACGACGTGTTCGTCGAGGCCCGCGACTGGCTGCGCGCCCTGGTGAGCGGCGAGCCGGAGCTATAACCCGACGCATTCTTCCGGTTCGGGTCGCACTTTCGGATCCAAAGTCCGGATCTTGGAGCAGTCATTGCGACCTGGACGGCGCGACGTGTGCTCCGGTGAGCTCCGCTTCGAGCTCGGCGGCCGTCGGGGGCATGGCTCCGGCGCGGGCGACGGTGAGGGCGGAGGACACCGCGGCGGTCCGGCCGATATCGGCCAGCTGCTCCTCGGTGAACCGTCCCGCGAGCGTATCGACGACTCCGACCCTCTGCACGATCGCAGCGATCAGGCCGGACATGTACGCATCGCCGGCGCCGATCGTGTCCACCGCGACGGTCGGGCGGGCCGGTACGTCGAGTCGGGCGGACGCCGTGTGCAGCACGCTCCCGGACGCGCCTCGGGTGACGGCGACGAGTTTCGCGCCGGCCGCGAGCAGCCGCTCGGCCGCGGAATCGGCCGCGCCGGGGTAGAGCCACTCGGCGTCCTCATCGCTGAGCTTCACCACGGCGGCGCGGGCGGCATAGCGCTCCACGACCGCGCGGGTCTCGGCGGGCGGCGGCATGAGCGCCGGACGCACATTCGGATCGAACGTCACCAGCATGTCCCCTGGCAGCGATTCCACGAGCGCGAGGACCCCGTCGGAACCGGGAGGACGCAGCGCGCCGATCGATCCGACGTGCACGGCGGAGATCCCGGTCGCCGCGGGAGGGACGGAGAAGGTCCACTCCAGGTCGAAGTCGTAGGTCGCGGATCCGTCGTCGCCGATCCGCGCCAGAGCGGTCGACGTGGGTCGGTCCGCCCCCGCGGTCCGTGCGATCGTCACGCCCGCGGCGGCGAGGTGCGCCGCGATCGCCGCCCCATCCGCATCGTCGCCGAACTCGCTCGCGAACGTCGTCGCGATGCCGAGCCTCGCCAGGCCGAACGCCACGTTCAGCGGGCTTCCGCCCACGTGCCGCACGGGCCCGTCTCCGCGGTCGACGATGTCGATCAGGGCTTCGCCGATCACGAGGATCCGGCCGGGGAACGCGTTCACGCCGCAGTCCCGCGGCGGGCGGTGGCGCCGGCTCCGGCATCACCGAGCTCGTCCAGCCAGGTCAGGGTGGACGCGCCGCCGACGATGAGCGGGGCGAGTGCCGCGTTGAACGCGGCATTGGCCGGCGCGTCGAGGTGCGCGGCGAAGGCCTCGTCGTCGACGTACTCCTCGTACACGAAGAAGCGGTCGGGATCCTCCTGCAGCCGGTGGGCGTCGAAGCGCACGGTGCCCGGCTCGGCCGCCACGTCCCGGCGGTACCCGGCGACGAGCGACGCGACCGCGTCGCCCGCCCCCGGCACCGCCCGGAACTCGGCGTACAGGTGCTTCGCTCTCACAGCGTCTGCGCACCCGTCATGATCGCGACGGCCTCGCTCATGGAGTGCGAGGACGGCGTGATGGTGCCGGCGCGCTTGCCGAGGCGCTGGATGTGGATCCGATCGGCGACCTCGAACACGTGCGGCATGTTGTGACTGATCAGGATCACCGGGACGCCGGTGTCGCGCAGCCGCTTGATGAGTTCGAGCACCTGCTTGCCCTCGCGGACTCCCAGCGCGGCGGTCGGCTCGTCGAGGACGACGACCTTCGATCCGAACGCCGCGGCGCGGGCCACGGCGACGGCCTGGCGCTGACCGCCGGACAGGTTCTCGATCGGGACCGTGACGTCCTGCAGCGTCGAGATGCCGAGCCGGGTGAGCTCGTCGCGGGCGTTCTTGCGCATGCTCTTCGTGTCGAGCATGCGCAGCACGGATCCGAGGAACCCGGGGCGGCGCATTTCGCGACCGAGGTACATGTTCGCCGCCACGTCGAGTGCGGGGGAGACGGCGAGCGACTGGTAGACCGTCTCGATGCCGGCGTCGCGCGCGTCCTGCGGACGGCGGAAGTGCACGGGCTTGCCGTCCAGGCTCAGCTCGCCCTCGTCGGGGATCTCGGCACCCGTGAGGCACTTGATGAGCGTGGTCTTGCCGGCGCCGTTGTCCCCGATGATCGCGAGGACCTCGCCGGCGTAGAGATCGAGGCTGACGCCGTCGAGCCCGACGACGTGACCGTAGGTCTTGACGAGCCGCTTCGCCGACAGGATGGGCGTGCGGGTGTCGGTTGCCGTGGCGTTCACTTGCGCACCTTCCGAATCCACTGATCGATGGAGACCGCGACGATCACGAGGATGCCGACGGCGAGGGTCTGGTAGAGCACGTCGAGCCCGGCCAGGGCCAGGCCGTTGCGGAACACACCGACGATGAGGGCCCCGAGCAGGGTGCCCCACACGTTGCCGCGTCCGCCGAAGAGGCTGGTGCCGCCGATGACGACGGCGGTGATGGCGTTCAGGTTCGCGTCGACGGCGGCGTTGGGGCTGGAGCCGAAGTCGCGGCCGATCTGGATCCAGGCGGCCAGCGCCACGACGGCGCCTGCGACCACGTAGACGCTCAGCAGCACCCGGTTCACGCGGATGCCGCTCAGGCGGGCGGCCTCCTTGTCGTCGCCGACCGCGTACACGTGCCGGCCCCAGGAGGTGCGTCCGAGCGCGAACGCCATGACGACGTAGAGCAGGATCATCATCAGCACGCCGAAGGTCACATCGACGCCGAGGTGGAAGGTGCTGCCGGTCCAGGTGATGAGGTCGGGCAGCTTGAGGCCCTGCACGGTCGCGCCGTTGGAGATGAGCAGCGTGAGCGCGGTGAAGATGCTGAGCGTGCCCAGGGTGACGATGAACGGCGGCAGGTTCAATCGGGTGACGAGGAGGCCGTTGATGACTCCGGTGGCGACGCCGGCGATCAGGCCGACGAGCAGGGCGAGGATCCCGGGGAGCCCCATTCCGGCGGCCGCGTTGCCGATCACGATCGAGCTCAGCACCATCGCGGCGCCGACGGAGAGGTCGATGCCGGCGGTGAGGATCACGAGCGTCTGGGCCACGCCGAGGGTGCCGATCACCGCGACCTGCTGGGTGATGAGAGACAGGTTGGTCGGGGCCAGGAACCGGGGGTTGATGACGCCGAAGATGATGACCGCGACGATGAGTACGAGCGCGGGGCTGATGGCGGGGTAGCGGTAGAGGATGGCGCGGATCCGCTGCACCGGCGTCTGCCGGGCGAGGAACTCGTCGGCGAGATGCAGCGCCGACGTCGGCGGACCTGCCTGCTCGGCGGTGGACGTGGGGTCTGACATGGTGTTCTCCCGGAATCGGAGGGAAGGGGTGCGGGGCGCCGGCGGCCGTGCCGGCGCCCCAGGAATCACTTGCCCCAGCAGGTGCTGGAGGCGGCGGAGGAGGTGACGCTGTCGACGCCGGTCATCGCCYGATCCGTGACGAGCGTCTGGCCGGTGCTGAAGAAGTCCAGCCMGTCGCTGGGCTTGGGCGCCTGGCCGCCGCGCGCGATCTTGGCGATAGCCTCCATGCCGAGCGACGCCATCTTGGACGGGAACTGCTGCGAGGTCGCGCCGATGATGCCGTCCTTGACGTAGCCGACGCCGGCGCAGCCGCCGTCGATCGAGACGATCAGCACGTCCTTCTCCTTGCCGGCCGCCTTGAGCGCCTGGTACGCGCCGTAGGCCGCGGGCTCGTTGATCGTGTAGACGACGTTGATGTCGGGGTTCTTCGAGAGCAGCGTCTCCATGGCCGAGCGGCCGCCGTCCTCGGCGCCCTGAGTCGGCTGGTGTCCGACGACGGTGTAGTCGCCGCCCTTGCCGCCGGTGTAGCTGCCGCTCGCGGCCTCGGATCCGTTCTTGCTCTTGTCCGGCACGGCGATGCCCAGGCCCTTGAGGAAGCCCTGGTCGCGGTTCGTGTCGACCGAGACGATCTGGTCGCTGAACAGATCGAGCATCGCGATCGTGGCCTTCTTGCCGTCGAGCTTGGCGGCCGTCCACTTCCCGATCAGCTCGCCCGCGGCGAAGTTGTCGGTCGCGAAGGTGATGTCGACGGTGCTGGCCGGATCCGGCACGGTGTCCAGCGCGATCACGTAGAGGCCGGCCTTGCGGGCCTTTGCGATCTCGTTGTTGACGGCAGTGCCGTTCGGGGTGATCAGGATCCCCTTGTCGCCGCGGGAGATCGCGTTCTCGATCGCCTGGATCTGGCTGTCGGTGTCGCCGTCCTTCTTGCCGGCGGCCAGAGTGAGGGTGACGTTCGCCTTGGCGGCGTCGGCCTTGGCCGCGTCCTCCATGGAGACGAAGTACGGGTTGGTCGTGGTCTTCACGATCAGGGTCACGCCGACCTTGTCGTTCGCGCCGGCCGTGGATCCTGCCGTTGCGCCGGAGGAACACGCGGAGAGGGAGAGGGCGGCGACGGCGGCCAGGGCGGCGGCGGCGACCATGCTGCCGCGGCGGGTCAGGGAAAGGGGCATCTTTGCTGTCCTTACGGGATCGAAGGTTCACATCGTGGTGGATCACCGTCGATTGACAACGGTGTCAGATGTATGTTTATCCCATTGGGTCCGATCGCGCAAGAGGCGAGAGAATGCAGGATGATCACCGAATGACACCGTTATCAGCATCGAAGCCGGCCCGGGTCACGATCCGCGAGGTCGCGCAGCACGCGGGTGTCGGCATCAAGACGGTGTCGCGCRTCGTCAACAACGAGCCGAACGTCGCCCTGGCGACCGCCGCGCGTGTGCGCGCCTCGATCGACGAGCTGCGCTGGGAACCCGACGCGCATGCCGCGAACCTGCGGCGCACGACCACGCGGACGCGCTCCGTCGGCCTGCTCCTGGGCAGCGTGGCCAACCCGTTCTCGGCGACGATCCACCGGGCGATCGAGGACGTCGCGATCCATCGCGACGTCGCCGTGTTCGCATCGAGCCTCGACGACGATCCAGAGCGCGAGGTCGCTGCGGTGGAGGCGTTCGTGCGCCGCAAGGTCGACGGGCTGATCCTCACCTGCGTGGCCGAGAGCCAGGCCTATCTCGCCGAGCTCGTGCCGCCAGAGGTGCCGGTGGTCTTCATCGACCGCGAGCCGACCGGCTACGCCGCCGACACCGTGCACTCCGACAACGTCGGGGGCGCAAGGCTCGCCGCGCGGCATCTGCTCGGCTTCGGCCATCGCCGGCTGGCGCTGCTCATCGACCGTCGCGGCATCTGGACCGCCCGCGAGCGCGAGCGCGGCTTCCTCGCGGCGCTCGACGAGTTCGGCGTGCCGGCGGAGGACGCCACGATCGTGGCCGACCTGTCCGACCAGGACGCCGCCGAGCGCGCGGTGATGACCCTGCTCGGCGCCCCGGACGCGCCCACCGCGATCGTCAGCGGGCAGAACCTCATCACGGTCGGCGCCGTGCACGCGCTCCGCAAACTCGGCCATCACCGTGACGTCGCCCTCATCGGCTTCGACGACGTCGAGCTCGCCGACCTCATGGATCCGGGTGTCAGCGTCGTCGCGCAGCGTCCCGCGGAGCTCGGCCGGCTCGCGGCGGACCGTCTGTTCGCGCTGCTCGACGCGGGGGAGCGCCCCGACCCCGCGCCCGTCGTGGTGCCCGTGGATCTGATCCCGCGCGGATCMGGCGAGATCCGTCCTGCGCCCTCCGTCGCTCTCTGAGGCTCGCGAGGGATTCTCGGGGGAACAGCTCCGCCGGTTTCTGCGTCAGCCGACGGGGACGATCAGGTCTGCGAGACCTCTGCGCGTGCGGATCCGTTCCGCGTTCGGCTCGTCGACGGCGGCGACCCAGGCCTCTGCCGCGGCGGGCGTCTTGCCGAACGCGATGTGCCGGGCGACGAGGCGCGCGCGGCGCAGATCCTGCGGAACGTCGGCGTACCAGATCTCGGCGACGGCCTCGCGAACGAGCGTCCACGGCGCGGTCTCGTCGAGCAGGTAGTTGCCCTCGGTGAGCACGAGGGCAGGTCCCGGCGGGATCCGGCGGTCAGCGGCGATGGGCTGCTCGATGGTGCGCTCGAACCCGGGCACGTAGACGGGGTGGTCGACCTCGGTCAGCACCCGGCGCAGTGCGGCGAGGTAGCCCCAGCCGTCGAACGTCTCGACGGCTCCCTTGCGGTCGCGCAGTCCGAGCGTGTCGAGGCTGGTGTCACCGAGGTGGAAGCCGTCCATCGGCAGCCAGGCCACGGCGATGCCGCGCGTCTCGAGGGCGGCGAGGAGCGCGGTCGTCAGGGTGGTCTTGCCGGATCCGGGTTCGCCGACGATGCCCAGCACGACGCGGTCGCCGCGCCGGGCGAGCGCTGCGGCGCGGTCGACGAGGGCGGGTTCGACGAGGGCGGGTTCGAGCATCCTCGCACTCTAGCTTCGTGGGCGGGATGCCGGAGCGCCGGGGACGATGCCAGGCTCTCGCCACGCTTTCGCCACGCTTTCGCTCTGAGGGCGGCGGGAGGTTCAGCCCGCGAGCAGCTCCAGCGTCTGGGTGCGGCCGGGCGTGCGGTCGGGATCCTCGGCGGCGAAGGATCCGGCGACGGGGGAGACCATGATCTCCTCGACGCCGTGCTTCTCCGCGAAGGCCTCGAGGTCCCCGCGGACGGTCGCGCCATCGCCGACGAACCAGTTCGCGAGCGCCGCGGCGTGGATCTGCTCCTCCTGCGCATCAGGGCTCGCGGCGAGGGCGGCCCTGGCCTGCTCCACGGTCTCGAGCGCGGTGAGCGGGCGGTTCAACCGCAGCCGCGCCATCATGCGCAGCTGCGGGATCGCGCGCTCCGACGCCTCCTCCGCGGTCGGCGCGGCGACGACGTTCGCGGTGAGGAAGGTGCGCGGCTCGGGGTGCGTCTCGGAGGGGCGGAAGCCCTCGCGATAGAGCGCGAGGGCGCGGTCGAGCCCCTGGCCGGAGAAGTGGTTCGCGAACACGTAGGGCAGGCCGAGCGAGGCCGCGAGCTGTGCCGAGTAGTCGCTGGATCCGAGCAGCCACACCTCGGGGGAGCCCGTCGCCGCGGGCGTGGATCGCACCGCGTACTCGCCGCCCGAGGTGAACTGCACGGTCGCTCCGTCGGGCTGCAGCATGAGCGCGATGTCCTGCACGTGCTCGGGGAAGCGCTCGACGTCTCCGGCGGTGCCGGAGGCGCGCAGCAGCTGCGTGATGACGGGGTCGCTCCCAGGGGCGCGGCCGATACCGAGATCGATCCGGCCCGGCGCGATCGCCTCGAGCGCGGCGAACTGCTCCGCGACGATGAGCGGCGCGTGGTTCGGCAGCATGACCCCGCCGGATCCGACCCGGATGCGCTGCGTGCGCGCGGCGGCCGCGGCGATCAGCACGGGCGGGGCCGTCGAGGCGACGGCCGGCATGTTGTGGTGCTCGGCGAACCAGTACCGCCGATAGCCGAGTTCGTCCGCGCGCGCGGCGAGGGCGAGCGAGGACGACACCGCCTGGGCGCTGGTCTGCCCGGTACGCACTGGGACGAGGTCGAGGACGGAGAGCGCGAGAGAAGACATCCCTGAGGGCAACGCGCGCGGATCCCGGAGCATTCCGTATCCGTCTGCTGCGGATCTCGGGCCCGGTATCCGCTGGACGATTGCCCGTTCTCAGGATGGATTTCCTGGATCCGCGGAGAGCGAGCCCGTTCTGCAGGGAATCGCACGTTTCATCCTGAGAACGGTCCGGCGGACGCGGGTGTCCTCGAGTCGGCCGGCTCGCTCGAGGACGCCGCTCTTCCGGCTTGACGGCGCCCCCGCACCGGCGTAGGCCGGAGGCATGCACGGGTTCGCGGATCGCGCCGACGCCGGGCGGCGGCTCGCGGCGCTGCTGGCGGCGGTTCCGCCTCTGGATGCCGTGGTGCTCGGTCTGCCCCGCGGCGGTGTTCCGGTCGCCGCGGAGGTGGCTCGTGCGCTCGGCGCGCCGCTCGACGTGCTCGTCGTACGCAAGGTCGGGGTGCCCTGGCAGCCCGAGCTCGCGATGGGCGCGGTCGGCGAGGAGGGCGCGGCCGTGCGCAATCCCGACGTGGTGCGCGCCGCCGGGGTCGATGAGCAGACCCTGCGGGCGTCCGAGCGCCGTGAGCGCACCGAGGTCGAGCGGCGGGCGAGGCTGTTCCGCGGCGGGCGTGCGGCAGAGCCGCTCGCCGGGCGCACCGCGCTCATCGTCGATGACGGCATCGCCACGGGCGCGACCGTGCGCGCGGCCTGCGCGATCGCGCGTGCCAGAGGTGCCGCGCGGGTCGTCGTCGCGGTGCCCGTGGCTCCGCCGGAGGTGCTCGAGGCGTTGCGGACCGGACCGGATCCGGCCGCCGACGAGGTCGTCTGCCTGGAGGCCCCCGACGGATTCATGGCGGTGGGCATGCACTACGTCGACTTCCGGCAGACCCCCGACGACGAGGTCATCCGTATCCTGGCAGCCGCGCGCTGAGCGGATCCGGATCCGGACCCTGATCCTGATCCTGATCCTGATCCTGATTCCTGATCCTGATCCTGATCCTGATCCTGATCCTGATCCTGGAACCGTGTCCCACTTCTGGTCGACTTTCGGGCCGAAATCTGCCAGAAACGGGACACGGTCCAGCCAGAAGTGGGACACGGTCCAGCCAAAAGCGGGACACGGTCGTGCGCGACGGCTCGACCTCCCGCCCCCCCGACAGCCTCGCGACAGAGGCGTGACAGCGGTGCCCCGCTAGCCTGGCGACATGGATCCCGAGATCTTCTACGTGCTGGTCGGATCAGTGATCGTCGCGGCTTTCGCGCGGTGGAGGGGCTGGCCCGCGCCTCTGCTCGTGACGGTCGTCGCGCTCGCCGTGTCCTTCATCCCCGCCGTGCCGAACCTGCGGATCGACGGGCACGTGCTGCTGAACCTCGTCCTGCCGCCGCTTTTGTACTCCGCATCGCTGGATGTCTCGTTCGTGAGCTTCCGCCGCAGCCTGCCGCAGATCCGCCGGCTCGGGGTCGGCCTGGTCGTCGTGACCACGGCGGTCGTGGGGCTGATCGCGTGGCTCATCATGCCGTCGCTGACCCTGCCGGGGGCGTTGCTGCTCGGCGCGATCGTCGCCCCGCCGGACGCGGTCTCGGCTGCGGCGATCGGTCGCAGGCTCGGCCTGCCGCGCCGCGTGATGACGGTGCTGTCGGGGGAGAGCCTGATCAACGATGCGACCTCGCTGACGCTGTACCGCGTGTTCGCAGCGATCCTGGCCGGTGCGACGATCAGCGTCGGCGGGGGCGTGTGGCAGTTCGTCGTGGCGGTCGTGGTCGGCGTCGCGATCGGCGTGGTCGCCGGGCTCGGCATGCACCAGCTGCGCATGCGCATCTCGGATCCGGTCGTCATCGGCACCTTCGGGCTGCTCTCGCCGTTCGGCGTGTACGCGATCACGGAGCACCTGGGCGGATCCGGCGTTCTCGGCGTCGTCGCGATGGGCCTCGTGGTGGGCTACAACGCACCGCGCACGAGCTACGCCACGCGCATGCAGGAGGCGCCGATCTGGCTTTCGGCCGACTTCCTGTTGGAGGCGTTCGTGTTCGCGTACATCGGACTTCAGCTGCCGCCGGTGATCGCGGAGTTGGGCGCGACCCAGGTCGCCGGCGTGCTGTGGCTGTCGGCCGCGGTGCTCGTGGCCGTGCTCGTCGTGCGGCCGCTGTTCGTGTATCCGGCGTCGGCGTGGGGCGCGTTCTGGTCCAAGCAGCGGCTGCGACAGTTCGAACGGACGCTGGAATCCGGTCAGCTCGAGCGGCGTATGCAGGCGGTCGAGGAGAAGCGCGCGCGGAGGGGCTGGTCGAGCCGGCGGCCGACCGAGGAGCAGCTGCGCGAGCGCTTCCGTGAGTCGCAACTGAGCTGGCGCGACAACGCCGTGATCTCCTGGGCGGGAATGCGCGGTGTGGTCACTCTGGCCACCGCGCTCGCCGCGGCGGATCTCGCGGGTCTCGATTCCGACGCCGCGCACGCGATCGTCGTCGTCGCGTTCGTGGTGACCGTCGGCACCCTGCTGCTGCAGGGGCTCACGCTGCCGCTGCTGATCAACGGCCTCGGGGTCGCCGACGTGAGCGACGAGGAGGACGAGGACCGGCGTCAGCTCGYCCAGGTCCGCGCTCGCACGCGCGAGGCGGGCAAGGTGTTCCTCGACGCCAAGCGCAAGGCTTGGGAGAAGGAGCACGGGCCGGAGGCGCTCGCCGGATTCGACCGCTTCACGCAGCGGTTCACTCGGGTCGAGCGCGACACCGAGAAGGGGCAGCGCGAGGAGCCCTTCGACAAACTCGGTGACCGGGCGCGTCCGAGTCGCGACGAACTCGTCGGATTGTCCAAGGGGTGGCTGCAGGTGCGCCGCGACGTCCTCATCGCCGAGCGCGACGCGGGTGAGCTGAACGAGGAGGTCATGCGCGAGCTCATCACCGCGATGGACGCCGAGGAGCTCGCCCTCGACACCCGCCTCGCGAGCCCGACCGCGGAGCGCTGACGAGCGATTCCCGACCGCCCCTCGTCTCGCCTTCGGCTCGCTCAGGAACCGCGCGAGGCCCGACGGCAGAACCCTCGGCAGACAATGCATCCCAATTCGGGATTCACCAGCGTATCCTGAGGGTATGACCACTCAGATCGCTGTGCGCCTGCCGGATCCTGTCGTCGCGTTCCTCGATCGCGAGGTCTCCGCCGGGCGGGCGAGCAGCCGCGCCGCGGTCGTGGCGTCCGCGCTCGAACGCGAGATGCGTCGCCTCCTCGCCGAACGCGATGTCCAGATCCTGCAGAGCGAGGGCGCGGCGGACGACCTCGATGATCTCGTCGACTGGACGGCAGGACGCGCGGAGCTCGAAGACTGATGCGCGAGATCTGCCTCGCCCGGCTCGACAAGACCCGTCCCGTGCTGGTGCTGACGCGTGAGGTGGCGCGAGCCGCGATGACCAAGGTCACGGTCGCACCCATCACCTCGACCGTGAAGGGTCTCAGCAGCGAGGTGCCCCTCGGGTCGCAGAACGGACTCGACTACGCCTGCGCGGCATCGATCGACAACATCATGACGATTCCGGCCGCGAGTCTCGGGCGCACGATCGGCTTCCTCTCGGAAGAGCAGGAACGCCGGCTGGCTCATGCGATCGTGCTCGCCTTCGACCTCGAGCTGCCACTGATCGAGTCGTGACCGTGCCGCGCTCCGCGCGAGGGAGGCCCCGGGGTCCGGCTGGTCCCGGGGCCTCCCTCGCTGTTCGCGGTCAGGCCAGCGCGGCGACCCGCTCGAACGGGGTGCCGGTGCGCGACAGCGTCAGGCGCACGTGCCAGCGCGAGCTGTAGCTGCGGTCCGGCAGTTGGGCCAGCAGGTCGCGGTCCGCAACGCCGAGTCCGTCGTGCGCGGCCTCGCGCCGCAGGTCGTCTTTCGACGCCGGGTACTCCATATCGGCGAGGAACCGCTCGAGCGTGGATGGCAGCATCATCGTCTCCTCCTTTCGGATCCTCGCGTCAGGCGTCGATCGGCTCCCGGCGCTCCGGCGAATCCACGGCGATCCTGCGCGGCTTGGCGCGCTCGCTCACCGGGATGATGACCGAGAGCACCCCGCTGTCGTAGGACGCGCTGATGCCGTCGAGGTCGACGCCGTCGCCGAGGGCGAACTGTCGCAGGAACGAACCGGACTCGCGTTCGCGCGCGAACCAGCGGACGCCGTCCTGCGTGCCCATGGTCCGCTGGGCGCGGATCGAGAGCTGGCCGCCGTCCACGTCGACGTCGATCGAGCCGGGGTCGACGCCCGGCATGTCGGCGTGCAGCACGTAGCGGTCGCCGTCGCGATAGAGGTCCACGGGCATGCGCCGTGGCGCGCGCGGGGAGTCGAACACGCTTGCGGCGAAGCGATCGAGCTGGCTGAGGGGATCGAAACTGAGGGTCATGTCTTACTCCTTTCCTGTGGCCCCTTCGGCGGGGCGTGACGTCGATGCAGGATCTGCATCTGTCGGTGTAGATTTGTTATAGATCAGAGTTCGGAAAGTTTCAAGTCTTCAAAGGAGATCTGTGCATGGCCGATCGCGATTCCGGAACTCCGGTGTACGGCATCGCCGTGGCCGCGCAGCTGGCGGACATGAACGCCGCGAGTCTGAGGCTGTTCGAGCAGAAGGGTCTGCTGACCCCGGCGCGCAGCGACGGCGGCACCCGGCGGTACAGCGACGATGACGTCGCGCGGTTGCAACGGGTCGCTCGGCTGCGTGACGAGGGGATGAACATCGCGGGGATCGGCCGCGTGCTCGCACTGGAGGATGAGAACGAGGGGCTCAGGGACGAGCTCGAGGCGGAGCGCGCGGAGACTGCTCAACTCCGCCGGCGCAGGTCGGCCGCACGGGGCTGATCCCACCGGCCCCGCAGGTCACACCGGTCGGCGAGGCCCCGCGAGGCGCGCGGTGACGACGAAGAGGCCCCCGGATCCGGGAGGGAGCCGAGGGCCTCTTCGTGCAGGCGGCGGTCAGCGCACCGAGGTGGCCTCCTGCGCGTCGGCGGATCCGGCAGCGGCCGCGGCGTCGTCCGCCGAGGCGGCGTCGGTCGACGTCGCGTCCTCGTCGTCGATGTCCTCGGCGAACGGCAGGCCGTTCCGCGGGGAGTTGTAGAGGTCGAGGTCGAGGATGCCCTCGCGCTTGGCGACGATCGTCGGGACCAGCGCCTGACCGGCGACGTTGACCGCGGTGCGGCCCATGTCGAGGATCGGGTCGATCGCGAGCAGCAGGCCGACGCCCTCGAGCGGCAGGCCCAGGGTCGACAGCGTGAGCGTCAGCATCACGATCGCGCCGGTGGTGCCGGCGGTCGCAGCGGATCCGACCACCGAGACGATCACGATCAGGACGTACTGCATGATGCTCAGGTCGATGTGGAAGAACTGGGCGACGAAGATCGCGGCGAGAGCCGGGTAGATCGCGGCGCAGCCGTCCATCTTCGTGGTGGCGCCGAGCGGCACGGCGAAGGACGCGTAACCGCGGGGCACGCCGAGGTTGCGCTCGGTCACGCGCTCGGTGAGCGGGAGTGTTCCGATCGAGCTGCGGCTCACGAAGCCCAGCTGCACGGCGGGCCACACACCCGTGAAGTACTGCTTGATCGAAAGGCCGTGGGACTTCACCAGGATCGGGTAGACCACGAAGAGCACCAGCGCGAGGCCCAGGTAGATGGCGCCGGTGAACCAGGCGAGCGAGGTGAGCTTGTCCCAGCCGTACTGGATCACGGCGGATCCGATCAGGCCGAAGGTGCCGATCGGGGCGATGCGGATGATCCACCACAGCACGCGCTGGATGACCTTGAGCAGCGACTCGGTGAAGGCGAGGAACGGCTCGGCCTTGCGGCCAGCCTTGAGCGCGGCGATGCCGACGACGGCGGCGACGACGATGACCTGCAGGATGTTGAAGTTCACGGTGGAGGTGATCGCCCCGCCCGCGCTCGGGTCGGCGGCGCTGCTCACACCGATCCCGAGGAAGTTCTGCGGGATCAGGCCCAGTAGGAAGTTCCACCAGGTGCCCTGCGTCGGGACCGTGCCCTTGACCAGGTCCGTGCCCGCGTGGGCGCCGGGCTGGATGGTGATGCCGAGCACGATGCCGATGGAGACGGCGATGAACGCGGTGATCGCGAACCAGAGGATCGTCTGGCCGGCCAGCCGGGCGGCGTTATGCACGCGGCGCAGGTTGGAGATGCTCGCGACGATCGCGGTGAAGATCAGGGGCACGACCGCGGCGCGCAGCAGCGTCACGTAGGAGTTGCCGATCGTCTTCAGCGTGTCGGACAGCACCGTCGGGTTGTCGTGCGTGGCGCCGAGCTGGCGGCCGATCAGGCCCGCGGCGATGCCGAGCACGAGCGCGGCGATGATCTGGAAGCCGAACGAGGTCAGCAGCTTGCGGACGGGACCGCGCGTGTCCGGCGCCTTCGGGCGTCGTGCGGTCGGGGTAGAGGTGCTCATGGAGACTCCAAGTCGAAGCGCGAGGATGCGCGGGAGACGGGGCGGCGCGTGGACGGCGCCGGATGTCTGCAACGCTATGCGTCCGCTGATATTCCGGTCTCGGTGTGACGAACGATGACACCCCGTCGCCCGGTCCCGAGCGAGCGCAGCGTCCCCCGGTCCCTGAGCGAGCGCAGCGAGACGAAGGGCGCCCGGTCCCAGAGCGAGCGCGTCCCCCGGTCCCTGAGCGAGCGCAGCGAGACGAAGGGCGCCCCCGGATCCCGGCGCATCCCTTCCCGGTGGTCACCCCGCGCTGACGGTGCTCTCGGCGGCGAGCCAGGCGTAGCCGTCGGGATCGGTGAAAGTCTCGTCCGCGACGACAGCGAGCCGGTGCGCCCCGGTACCGCTCGGGTCGATGCCGACCTGCTTCGCGAGCGAAGTGCGCTTGTAGAGGGCGAGCCGGACGTCGCCGGAATCGAACTCGACGTATGAGGGGAAGCTCTTCGCGACGGTCAGGCCCTGTTCCTGGTAGAAGCGCTTGCTGGCCTTGACGCTGTCGACGCCGAGCAGCAGGACGAGCCGCTCGACGTCGCCGGTGGCGGGTGCGGAAGCGGTCTTGTTCGCGCTCGCGATCTGCCATGCCGTGCCGTCGGGGGCCAGGAACGAGCCGCCGTAGCCCCAGAGGCTCTTCGCGACCGGCTTGATGACCTCCGCACCGGCGGCCAGCGCCCGCTCGACGGCGGCGTCGACATCGCCTGGCTGGACGAAGATCAGCGAGGGCGCGAAACCGCGGAAGCCCGTGCTCGGCTCCGAAGCGGCGCGCACGCCGACGCGGTCTGCGAGGCGCAGGGCATCGCGGTAGAAGCTCTCGGCCGTCTGCACGGCGTCGGAGGCCGTCTCGATGATGATGCGTTGAATGTTCATGCTTCGAGTCTCGGATCCGGGCGGGCGCGGCGCTTCTCGATTCCTGCTCGATGCGGGACGCGGTGTCGGTTCGTGACCGACGCCGCGTTTCGTCTCGCTCCGCTCGCTCAACGACCGCGGAGAGACCCCTACAGGAACATCTGCTTCAGCACCGGCCAGTCGCCCGCGTCGAGCCGCCTTCGTGGTGGTGCGATCGCGTGCGCCCACACCATAAGATGCTGCGTGCGCCGCAACCCGACGGCTGCACCCCGCCGTCGAAGTGAAGGACTCCGATGACCGACGCCCCCGCACCCTCTTCCCGCAGCGCGCTCTCCCGCCGTACGGTGCTCCGTGCCGCGGCATGGAGCACCCCCGTCGTCGTCGTGGCGGCCGCGGTCCCCTTCGCCGCGGCGAGCGTTGCCGCAATCGACGCCACCGGTGTCGCGCTCACGTTCACGGGGCCGTTGTGGAGCTCGGAGTTCCGGTTGAGCGGCGTGCTCCAGCTGCCGCAGACGGCGCCGACGGCGACGACCGTGTCGGCCACAGTCACGTGGCAGGGCACGGGATCCAATGCCGCCGCGCAGGGCCTCTACCTCTACAAGGGCAACATCCCGGGAGGAGACGCCGGCATCGTCGGCTGGACGACGGTGACGGGCGCGCCCGACGACCAGCTCCACCAGACCTTCGTGTTCGAGACGGTCATCCCCGCCGGCGCGTCACAGGCGCCGGTCGTCTCCAGCTACGACGGATCCACCGCGAACGGTTTCATGTACGGCGCGGAGACTCCGAACAACGGCACCGCGTTCTGGGACGGCGTGATCACGATCCGCTTCTCGGCTCCGGGATTCGCAGATGCCGTGCTGACCGTGCCCTACGTGCAGTAGGTCCCGCGCTCAGTTCACGCAGGGCACGTTGCCGGACTGCAGCGGGGAGGAGGAGTCGGTGTAGACCGGGTGCGGTGCCGGAGTCGATCCGGATCCCGAGGAACCAGAGGATCCGGATCCGGAGGAGGACGCGGGAGGCGAAGACGGCGCGGCGGTCGGCGTCGGCGGGTTCAGCAGGTCGTGCACCTGCGCGCGGATCGCGTCGACGTCGACGATGTTCACGCTCTGCCCGTCGACCGTGTCGAAGTGATCGATCGGCAGCGTGACGAACGAGATGTTGCCGCCGGCCAGGCTCTGCGCCTGCTGGGCGAACGACAGCAGATCCAGCTTGTCGTCCATCGCCACGTCCTTCTTCGCCACGTCGATGAGTTTCTGCAGCTTGCCGAAGTCGGTGAACGTCGACGCCTGCTTGAGTTTCACGGCCAGCGACACCATGAACGCCTGCTGGCGCCGGGTGCGGTCGAGATCCGTCATGTCGAAGTCGCTCGAGGTGGTGTCGCGGCGCTGGCGCACGAACGCCATCGACTGCGCGGCGTTGAGCTCCTGCACCCCGGCGGGGAAGTCGGCGCCCGAGAAGGTGTCCGCGGTGGCCTGGTTCAGGCACACCGTGATCGGCTGCACGGCCTGCGCCACCTCATAGAACGCGGCCATCGTCACCTCGACGAAGTGGTCGATCCGCACGTCGCCGAGGAACGCCGACACCGTCTTGATCGTGCTCTGCCGCGCGGCCGTCCTGGACTGCTGATAAGCGTCAGCCTCGGCGACGCCCTTGTCCGTGAGCTTCTTCATCGAGGCGTCCATGGCATCGCCGTAGGCCTCCTTGATCTTTCCCTTGTCCACGCCGTCGGGGGAGTCGGGGAAGTCGACGTAGTCGTCGCGCGGGATCGAGATGCCCACGGCCTTGCCGCCGTTCGCGGGGATGTGGATCAGCATCAGCACGTTGGTGTTGTACCCGCCGACCGAGGCGTCCTCCGCGTGGATCTGATCGTAGATCGCCTGCGGGAACGGCTTGCCGTTCTCGTCCACACGGCTGTCCAGCCCCATGATCAGGATGTTCGACTCGCCCGTGTTCTGCTCCGGGCCCGTCAGCCCCGCGATCGAGGAGCGGTGGATCCCGTTGTTCGCGTCCGCATACGTGATCGCGACGAAGGCAGCGGCCGCGATCAGGGCGAGCACGACCACTGCGATGATGCCCGCGGTCCACCGGCGTCGACGGTACATACGGCGCCGAGCGGCGTGCTGGAGGCTCATCGTCATCGTGCGGATCCGTTCCTGGGGGATTGGCTGTGGACGGGTTCGGTGCTGGTCGGGGCAGCGGCTTACTGTGCGGACATGTCCTCGTCGAGGGCCTTGTCGATCCTCCGTCGGGCACCTGTGCGGACTCCGGGAATGACCTGGGGAGGGGCGTGGACCAGCGCGTTCGGGGCTTGTCGATCGTCCTCCACAATCTGGTCTTCTGGCGAGTTGTCCCCTGTTTGGTTATGGGGGTTGATCTGGGGTTCGAATGTCGGTGGTGGCGGGGAGGATGGGGGTATGAAGACGTGGGATGCGATCGCTGCACTGATCCCGGCCCTGGCCGGGCGGGTCAGTGCGGGTGCGGGCGCGTCGGACGTGCAAGCGGTCGTGGAGAGCCTGGACGATGCCGGGGCGGTGGCGGTGCTTCGCGAGGCGGGTGAGGTCGGCCGGCTGGTGGAGCAGGTGCAGGTGATCTGCGCGGGAGTGATCGCCCGCCGCTCCACCCGGGACGCCGGGCATGCCGGGTTGGCGCAGTCGCGCGGGCACCGGACCGCGGCGTCGCTGATCCAGGAGCTCGGCGGGATGACGAAGGGCGAAGCCGCCCGGCAGGTGCGGGTCGGGGAAGCACTCCTCGACGATGCCGTGGTGGGTGATGCGGGTGCTGGTGTCGGGTCGGATGGTGCTGGTGTCGGCTCGGATGGTGCTGGTGTCGGCTCGGATGGTGCTGGTGTCGGCTCGTCCGATGATCCTGCGCCGGGAGTCGCGCCCGTGTCCGATTGGCGGCAAGTGTTGCGGGAGGGGTTGCGATCCGGGACGATCACGTCGGCACAGTTCGACGCGATTCGCCGCGGGCTCGGCAATCCGTCCGAAGGCGCCGGGGATGCGTGGGCGCACGCAGCCGTGCAGCTTGTCGGCGAAGCGTCACGGCGGACCGTGGAAGAACTCGCGGCTGCGGCCCGCACGGTGCGGGACCTGCTCGACCCTGACGGGGCTGAGGCCCGGTTCTTGGCCCGGTACGAGAAGCGTGCGTTCCGGACCTGGTTCGACCCCGACGGGATCCGCCGGGCATCGATCGCGTTCGACGACGAAGGCGGCGCCTACCTCGACACGATCTTCAACGCCGCACTCCGCCCCCGCCGCGGCGGACCCCGATTCGTCGACCCCTCCGAGSAGACATCCGCGGCCGACCTGTCCGCGGATCCSCGSACSAACGACCAGCTCTCYTACGACCTGCTCCTCGACCTCATCCGCTCTGGCACCCTCGCGGAYCCGACCRCSGTGTTCGGCACCCGRCAAGCCGGMMTCCGCCTCATCCAGACCATTGCCGCAGACGGCACACCAGCCCCGGTCGCCATCACCGAAGACGGCCTCATCACCCTCCCCGCGACGGTCGCGGAGCGACGGATCTGCGACACCGGGGTGGTGCCGGTCACCGTCGACACGTGCGGGAACCCGCTCGACGTCGGCCGCGAATCACGGCTCTTCACCCCGAAACAACGCATCGCCCTCGCCATCCGCGACGGCGGCTGCCGATGGACCGGCTGCGACCGCCCCGCCTCGTACTGCGAAGCCCACCACATCGACGAATGGGCCAGAGACCAGGGCCACACCGACATCGACCGCGGCATCCTGTTCTGCCGCTTCCACCACATGCAACTCCACCACAGACAATGGACCATCACCCGCGAAAGGAAGAGCGACTTCATCCTCCACAGTGCGGACGGGCACCAGACCGTCCTGGCTGGGCGGTTACCCCTCCGCTACATGTGGGGCGACGTGGATCCACCACCCCCACGCTTCCGCCCCGCCGCCTGAACCGGGGTGGGCGGAGTGGCGACGCGCCCGGTCTCGGATCAAGTCGCAGAGACAGGTGCGCCGACTCGTTCGTCGTGCGACGATGAGCGCATGTTCATGGTGACGACGAACGACGTTCCCGGCTATCGCGTGACCCAGGTGCTCGGTGAGGTCATGGGCCTCACGGTGCGCTCCACGAACTTCGGGCAAGGCTTCACCGCCGGCTTCCGTGCCCTCGGCGGAGGCGAGATCCCCGAGTTCACGCAGCTCATGTACGAAAGCCGGTACGAGGTCATGAACCGGATGTGGGCCGAGGCGGTGCAGCGCGGAGCCAACGCCGTGATCGCGATGCGCTTCGACTCCGGCTCCCTCGGCAGCTTCAGCGAGATGTGCGCCTACGGCACCGCCGTCGTGATCCAGCCGGTGGACGGCGCCACGGCCGCCCCGGCACAGCCCGCCGCGCCACCCGCACCGCCTATGGCCTGACGCGCGCACGTTCGGAGGACGTTTGCCACTCTGAAGGACGGATCCGACACGAATCGCCTGCAGAGGTGCGATCGTCCTGTCGTCGCCCGGCGGATCCGAGCTCCGCTCAACCCCGAGGCGCGAGGACGAGCAGCTCTCCGACGTCGCACTGCAGCGCCTCGCAGATCGCCCGCAGAGTCGAGTAGCGGATCGCGCGCGCCCGGTCGTTCTTGAGCACCGAGAGATTCACGATGCTCACGCCCACCCGCTCGCTCAGCTGTGTCAACGTCATCCCGCGGGCGGCGAGCAGCTCATCGAGACGGCAGTGGATCCCGGTGTCCTCCTCGTCCTGCGCCGCCGGAGTCACACCAGCCCCTCCGCGTCCTTCTGCAGGCCGGTGCCGAGCTGGAACGCGGTCGCGACGAGGGCGAGCGCGAAGCCCCATCCGACCGGGGCGAGGTCGAACTGCGCGAGGAAGACCCAGAGCACATCGTGCACGCGCGGATCCGCCTCCGCGAGGTGACCGACCGCGATCGCCCGCCCGAAGGCGCCTGCCAGCTGGCCGAGCACGCCTCCTGCCAGGACGAGGCAGGCTGCGACGCCGATCGCGACCGACATCGAGCGCCGGAACGGGCGCGCCCGGATCAGCGAGACTCCGAGCCACCAGGCGACGGCGCAGACGCCCACCGTCGCGAGCGCCGGCAGCGCGCCCTCGAGCAGGAGCAGCCAGCGCGCCCCTGTGGGCAGGCCGCCGATCGTCACGAGGGCGTCCGAGTAGCTGGACGACAGCACAGCGGGGGCGCCCTTCAACGCGCCGACCGAGCCCCCGTCGTGGAGAGGGAAGGGCACGGCGACCGCATCGCCGAAGAGGTCGATGCCGCGCAGCACGATAGCGACGATGGCGGCGATCGCGACGCTCACGGCGCCGGTCGCGATGAGTCCGAGGACGAACCCCTCGCCGAGGCGGGCTCCCGCCTGTCCGTGACTCTTTCTCGACGCGCTCATACGAGGCCCTCCGTCTCCTTCTGCAGGCGCATGCCGCGGCGGAAGGCCGTGGTGATGAGGCCGAGCGCTACGCCGACGGCGAAGACCGGCAGCCACGACCACGTGTCGGACGTGTCGTAGACGGGACCGCGATCCGGATCCAGCGCCGCCACGACACTGTTGCGTCCGAACGAATCGAGAAGATGCACGACGCCGGCGCCGATCGCGAGCGACCAGCTGATCACCGCCAGGGCGCGCACGGTTCCCGGTTCGAAGAATCGCCCGCGCAGGAACGACCAGGCGATGAAGAGGCAGGAGCCGATCACGAGCAGTGCGGCCGCTGCCCACACGACGTGCGAGAGCACGATCGCCCCGATGCCTACCGGGCTCAGGCCCTGGACGACGACCAGTGCCTGCGTCGCGTAGCCGTGCACGGCGGAGCTGCCCGACCCGACCGTCGCGTCGATCGGCTGCAGGTCGATCGGCAGGAGCCAGGCGATCCCCTCGGGGCGGAAGGTGTGCGCAACTCGCAGCACCGTGAAGGTGACGGCCGCGGCGAGAACAAGCGTGCCGAGGATCAGCACTGCGGTCGCGTCCGCACGTTCGGAACGGGTCGTCGGTCCTTGTCTTCCGGGTCGTGTCACCGCGGTCATGGTTCCCCCTCTTTCGATCCTGGTGTTATCGATGGTCGTTAAGATAACGAAAATCGATAAGTGAGGTCAAGGGCGGGATCCGCATCCTGCGGAGAAGACGGGCAACGTCACAGGACGACGGCAATTTAGAAGGACGGATCCGGGCGGAATCCCCTGTGGAATTGCAGACGTCCTCGGTTCTTGGGCGCCTCCCGTGCCCGACAGAGTGCAGCGCCACCGCGTCAGGCTTCGTCGCACGGGTCAGCCGACGGCGAACAACGGCTTGCACCCCTCGCCCGGTCGTTACTCTCGATGTATCCGGCACGAACTGTGCCACCGCCCCCACCGGGCAACGAAGGAGTGACATGTTCGAGAGATTCACCGACCGAGCCCGTCGTGTCGTCGTCCTCGCCCAAGAAGAGGCGAAGATGCTCAACCACAACTACATCGGCACCGAGCACATCCTCCTCGGCCTCATCCATGAGGGCGAGGGGGCAGCGGCGAAGGCGCTGGAGTCGCTCGGCATCTCCCTCGAGTCCGTGCGCGAACAGGTGCAGGACATCATCGGCCAGGGTCAGCAGCAGCCGACCGGCCACATCCCCTTCACGCCGCGCGCGAAGAAGGTGCTCGAGCTGAGCCTGCGCGAAGCGCTGCAGCTCGGCCACAACTACATCGGCACCGAGCACATCCTCCTCGGCCTCATCCGCGAGGGCGAGGGCGTCGCCGCCCAGGTGCTCGTCAAGCTCGGCGCCGACCTGAACAAGGTGCGCCAGCAGGTCATCCAGATGCTCTCCGGATCCCCGGGGCGCGAGCCCGCCGCCGTCTCCGGCGCCGCGCACGACAGCAGCCAGCAGCAGGCCCAGGGCGGATCGCAGGTGCTCGACCAGTTCGGGCGCAACCTCACGCAGGCCGCGCGCGACGGCAAGCTCGACCCGGTCATCGGGCGCGAGAAGGAGATCGAGCGGGTCATGCAGATCCTCTCCCGTCGCTCCAAGAACAACCCCGTGCTGATCGGCGAGCCCGGCGTCGGCAAGACCGCCGTCGTCGAGGGCCTGGCCCAGGCGATCGTGAAGGGCGACGTCCCGGAGACGCTCAAGGACAAGCAGCTCTACTCGCTCGACCTCGGATCCCTCATCGCCGGATCCCGCTACCGCGGCGACTTCGAGGAGCGCCTGAAGAAGGTCACCAAGGAGATCCGCACCCGCGGCGACATCATCGTCTTCATCGACGAGATCCACACCCTCGTGGGTGCGGGCGCCGCCGAGGGCGCGATCGACGCGGCGAGCATCCTGAAGCCGCTGCTCGCCCGCGGCGAGCTGCAGACGATCGGCGCCACGACGCTCGACGAGTACCGCAAGCACTTCGAGAAGGACGCCGCGCTCGAGCGCCGGTTCCAGCCGATCCAGGTCAACGAGCCGAACCTGCCGCACACGATCAACATCCTGAAGGGTCTGCGCGACCGCTACGAGGCGCACCACAAGGTGCAGATCACCGACGGCGCGCTCGTCGCGGCGGCGAACCTCGCCGACCGTTACGTGGCCGACCGGTTCCTGCCCGACAAGGCGATCGACCTGATCGATGAGGCCGGCGCGCGCCTGCGCCTGTCGATCCTGTCCTCCCCGCCCGAGCTGCGCGAGTTCGACGACAAGATCGCCAAGGTCCGCGAGGAGAAGGAGCTGGCCTCCGAGGAGCAGGACTTCGAGAAGGCCGCCTCCCTGCGCGACCAGGAGAAGGAGCTGCTCGCCGAGCGGCTGCGCCTGGAGAAGCAGTGGCGCTCGGGCGACGTCGCGACCAATGCGGTCGTCGATGAGGGCCTGATCGCCGAGGTGCTGGCCCAGGCCACGGGCATCCCGGTGTTCAAGCTCACCGAGGAGGAGTCCAGCCGCCTCGTCTTCATGGAGAAGGCGCTGCACCAGCGCGTCATCGGCCAGGAGGAGGCGATCGCCGCCCTGTCCAAGACGATCCGCCGTCAGCGTGCGGGTCTGAAGGACCCGAAGCGCCCCTCGGGCTCGTTCATCTTCGCCGGCCCCACGGGCGTCGGAAAGACCGAGCTCGCCAAGGCGCTCGCCGAGTTCCTGTTCGACGACGAGGGCGCCCTGATCTCGCTCGACATGAGCGAATTCGGCGAGAAGCACACCGTCTCGCGGCTGTTCGGAGCCCCTCCCGGGTTCGTCGGCTTCGAAGAGGGTGGCCAGCTCACCGAGAAGGTGCGCCGCAAGCCGTTCTCCGTGGTGCTGTTCGACGAGATCGAGAAGGCTCACCCCGACATCTTCAACTCGCTGCTGCAGATCCTCGAGGAGGGTCGTCTCACCGACGGCCAGGGGCGCGTCATCGACTTCAAGAACACCGTGATCATCATGACCACGAACCTCGGTTCGTCGGCGATCGCCGGTGGTCCGGTCGGCTTCCAGATCGAGGGCAACGACCAGAGTTCGTACGAGCGGATGAAGGGCAAGGTCGACGAGGAGCTCAAGCGCAACTTCAAGCCCGAGTTCCTGAACCGCCTCGACGACGTCATCGTGTTCCCGCAGCTCAACAAGGACGAGCTGCGTCAGATCGTCGGCCTGTTCGTGAAGCGCCTGAGCGATCGCCTGCTCGACCGCGACATGACCGTGGAGCTGACGGACGCCGCCAAGGATCGCCTGATCGACATCGGCTTCGACCCGACACTGGGCGCCCGTCCGCTGCGTCGTGCGATGCAGCGCGAGGTCGAGGACCAGCTGTCCGAGAAGATCCTGCACGGCGAGCTGACCCCCGGCGACCACGTGCACGTGGACGCTCAGGACGGGAAGTTCGTCTTCACGACGGGTCCGCGCGGCGAGAAGGTCTCGGTCGGCGTGAACACCGTCGGCACGATCCCGACCACGCCGGACATCGCGGCGGGCGCGGCCTGACCTGATCCGGATCCCAAAGACGAAGAGGGACGAGCGCTTCGGCGCTCGTCCCTCTTCGTCTTTGTCGGCGGCTCGTGGGGGTCGCTCACGAGCCGTCAGTCGTCAGTGGTCAGCGGCCCCGAGCGGGGGAGGTGCGCCGCCGGTTCCGGGCGGGACGACGCGGGCGATGCGGTGCGGCGGTTCCGGGCGCGGCGGACGCGGGCGCGGACGCGCCGAAGGACTCCAGCGCGCGGCGCGCGGCGGAGAGGGACGGGTAGCTGCCGAGGCGGCGGCTGTGTCGATCGTGCAGGACGTGGGACGCGCCGTCGACGGCCACGAAACCGGCGTACTCGCCGTCTCGGGTCGCCACGTACACGTCGTGGTCGGCCTGTTTCCAGGTGATGTTCATGATGATGCTCAGATGTTCGAGGGCGGTGTCGACCGCCGGAAGGATCTCGCCGGGCGCGCGGACGCGCATCGATGCGGTTCGCGGGCATGTGCTCCGGCCGAGGGGGTTCGCGCGGTGCCGAAGAGACGTCGGCAGTCCAGGCGCGGAATCTCCAAGCTTAGCAGATCCTGTGTGCTCGTGCTCACTGCAGAGCTCGCGCTCCGACGCCGCGCACCACGACACGGTGTCTGAGGACAGCGCCCGGCCTTGCGCCGCCGCGACGGGGAGGCCGGATGCGGACGTCGAATAGCATCGCCCTGGCAGCACTCGACGAGGAGGACGGAGACGGCGATGACGCGGTGGGACATCGAGGACATCGACGGGCTGATCTTCTCGGACGGATGGCGCGAGGGGGCCGGCGGCGTCCAGCCGATCGTGTCGCCCGGCGACGGCGGCGTCGTGGCTCAGGCAGGACTCGCGGACGAGTCCGATGTCGAGCGCGCGGGCGCGAGCGCCGTCGCGGCGCAGAGCGCATGGGGTCGCACGTCGTACCGGRCCAGATCCGACGTGCTCATGGGCGCGGCCGCCGCGCTGCGCGAGATCCGCGCGGACGTCGAGCACGTCCTGATCCGGGAGAGCGGATCCCTGCCGGGCAAGGCCCGCCATGAGGTCGACAAGGCCATCGACGAACTCGTGGCCGCGGCGGGCCTCGTGACGATGTCCCAGGGCGACCTGCTGCCCGTGGAGGACCCGGGGACGATCGGGATGGCGCGGCGGATCCCCGTCGGCGTCGTCGGCGTGATCTCTCCCTGGAACGCCCCGCTCATGCTCGCGATCCGCTCGGTCGCGCCGGCGATCGCGCTCGGGAACGCGGTGCTGCTCAAGCCCGACGTCAAGACGGCGTTCTCCGGAGGCGCGGCGATCGCCGAGGTGTTCCGCCGTGCGGGGCTCCCGGACGGCGTGCTGCACGTGCTCCCCGGCGGCCCCGCGACCGGCGAGGCCGTAGTGCGCTCGCCGCACACGAACGTCATCTCCTTCACCGGTTCGTCGGCCGCGGGGCGCAAGGTGGGCGAGATCGCAGGCGGCCTGCTCAAGCGCGTGGTGCTCGAGCTCGGCGGCAACAACGCCCTCATCGTGATGGCCGATGCGGATCTGGATCAGGCGGTCGCCGCGGGTGTCGCCGGATCCTTCCGGCATCAGGGACAGATCTGCATGGCCACCGGGCGCCATCTCGTGCACGAGAGCATCGCCGACCAGTACGTCGAGCGCCTGCGCGTCGCCGCCGCGGCGCTGGTGCCAGGGGATCCGCTCGCCCCCGGCACGACACTCGGCCCCCTCATCACCGCGGCGCAGACCGAGCGCGTGCACGGCATCGTCCAGGCCGCGGTCGCGGACGGCGCACGCGTCGTGCACGGCGGCGCGCACGACGGACTGTTCTACGCGCCGACCGTGCTGGACGGCGTCGACGAGGGCAACCCCGCGTTCCGCTCGGAGATCTTCGGCCCCGTCGCGCCCGTCACCCGGTTCCGCACCGAAGAGGAGGCGCTCGCGCTGGCCAACGCGAGCGACTACGGCCTCACGGCGGCGATCCACACACACGACGTGGCCCGCGCGCTCGGCTTCGCCGCACGGCTCCGTGCCGGCATGGTGGCCGTCAACGGGCAGACGATCTACGACGCCGCACACATCCCGATGGGCGGCATCGGCGCCTCCGGCAACGGCGGCCGCCACGGCGGCCACTGGAACCTGGACGAGTTCACCTACTGGCAGTGGGTGACCGTTCCCACGATCTCGGGCTGAGATCCGGCCCGCGGGCGGAAGAGGGCGTGCTGCTCCGAGGGGGACGGTACGTCCTCCTTCGTCGTCCCAGGGGGCCCGTGGCGGTTGCGACATCGTGTCGGAATCGGCGGCCGACTTTCGCGCTCTCGGCACGTATCCTCCCGTTCCGGCGCCTCCCTAGCCTGGGATTCCCGCATTCGAGGAGGAATCCGTGACCGCATCCGTGAAGAGCCCCCGCGCCGCCCTGCCGCCCCTCGGCGAGGACGAGTGGCCAGAGGCCGTCGAGGTCGTCATCATGGGCGGCGGTCCGGTCGGCATGAGCTGCGCGATCCTGCTCGCCCAGCGCGGGATCGACGTGCTGCTCCTCGAGCGCCGCGACTTCGTGTTCCGGTTCCCCCGCGCGCACCTGCTCAACCCGCGCACCATGGAGGCGTTCCACGACATGGGCGTCGCGGAGGACATCTACGCGGCGACCCCGACCCACGATCGCTGGCGCAAGGCGGTCTGGTACACGACCGCGACGGGGCCGGGCCGCTTCGACGGGCTCAAGATCGGCGAGGTCCCGGCGTGGGGCGGCGGACCCGACGCGGAGCGGTACCGTGCCTCGAGCCCGCGGGCGTTCGCGAACATGCCGCAGCTGCGGCTGGACCCGCTCATCCACCGGCATGCGGTCGCCGCCGCGCCGGGCCGGATCCGTGCGAAGCAGGAGGTCGTGGACATCCGGCAGGACGCGGAGTCCGCAACCGTGGTGATCCGCGACGTCGTCACGGACGAGATCCGCGAGGTGCGTGCGCGCTACGTGATCGCCGCTGACGGCGGACGCGACAGCGCGGCCCTGCTCGGCGTCGACCTGGAGGGGCCTCGGGACATGCGCGAGGTCGTGAACTACCACGTCAGCCTCGACCTGTCGGCCTGGTCGGAGCCGGATGCACTGCTCGGCCACTTCCTGCATCCCGCGGGCGGGGCGCGGCGACGCGGCACGATCCAGGCCCTCGGCCCCACGCACTACGACCGCGACTCCGAGGAGTGGCTGGTCTCGGTCGCCGGCTGGATGGTGGAGGGTGATCCGGACGACGAGGCCGCGCTGTTCGACTCGATCCGGCGCATGCTGGGCCTCGGCGAGGACCACGCGATCACCATGCACTCGATGACCCGCTGGACGTACAACGGGCTGGTCGCGAAGCGCTTCCGCACCGGCCACGTCTTCCTCGCCGGCGACGCCGCGCACAAGCATCCGCCGACCGGCGGACTGGGTCTGAACAGCGGCATCCAGGACGCGCAGAACCTCTGCTGGAAGCTGGCCGCGGTGCTCGACGGCCAGGCGCCGGATGCGCTCCTGGACAGCTATCAGGCCGAGCGCAGGCCGATCGTGGCCTGGTACACGGCGCACTCCCTGGAGAACGCGAACCGGCACCCCCCGATCGCGGCGGCCCTCGGCTTCGGCGAGGACGAGGCGGAGGGATTCCGCAACCTCGAGGTGTTCGTGAGCGACACCCCGGAGGGGGAGACGATGCGCGCCCGCGTCGCGGCGGAGGTCGCGCACAACGCGCACGACTACAGCCAGCTGGGCGTCGAGGCCGGGTTCCACTACGCGGCGGGGGCGCTGGTCCCCGACGGCACGCCGGTGCCGGGGGACCCGTCGGATCCCACGGACTTCCAGGCCACCACGCGTCCGGGGCACCACCTGCCGCACGTCTGGCTGGGAAGCCGCGCCGCCGAGGACGGCTCTGCACTGTCCTCGCACGAACTCGTCGCGCGGGTGGGATTGACCCTGCTCACCTCGGCATCCGCCGCTGCGCGCTGGCAGGAGGCGATCGACCTCATCGGCGGCGCCCTGCCGGTCACGGTCGTCGGAGTCGACGACGCCGATGAGGCATGGCGCGCCGCGCGCGAGATCGGCGACGACGGCGCGCTGCTCGTGCGTCCCGACCGCAAGGTCGCCTGGCGTGCGGCCGAGATGCCCGGCGACCCCTCGATGGTGCTCGACGACGCGCTCGCGGTCATCCTCCGCGGCGGCGACGTCCCGGCCGCGGATCCGGCCGAGCCGTTCCTGAAGCGCATCCGCGCGGCCGCGAGCGTGCTCGTGCAGTGACCCCGGGGCCCCGCAGCCCGAACCGCGGCGCCTCGGGAGGATCCGATTCGGACACCGTGTCGGATCCACCCGCGGGAGTTTCCCGCAGGCCGCCGATCCGCCCTGATGCGGCCTCTCATAGCGTCGAGACAGCGACGAAGCCCCGGCCCTCCGGACCGCAGAAGACTCAGAAGGAGCCCCCGTGATCATCGATGTCCACGGCCACATGTCCGCCCCGGACGCGTACTACGCGTGGAAGGCCTCGCTGCTCGCCGCGCGGGGCTCGCACGGCGGCAAGCCCCCGGTCATCAGCGACGAGGCGCTCGCGGCCTCCTACAACGCGCCGCACCCGAGCTTCGGGAACATCTCGCACCTCGACCACCTCGACGGCGCCGGGATCGACCTGCAGCTGCTCTCGCCGCGCCCGTTCCACGCGATGCACTCGGAGCGCCCGACGAAGATCGTCGAGTGGTTCACGGCCGAGACCAACAACCTCATCCACCGCGCGACCGAGCTCTTCCCCGGCCGGTTCAAGGGCGTCGCGGGGATCCCGCAGAGCCCGTACCTGAGCGTCGAGCAGTGGCTGCCCGAACTGCGCCGCGCCGTCACCGAGCTCGGCTTCGTCGGGGCGATGGTCAACTCAGACCCCTTCGAGGGCACCGAGGTGCCGCCGGCGATGGGCGAGCGCTACTGGTACCCCCTGTACGAGGCGCTCTGCGAACTGGACGTTCCGATGCTGCTGCACTCCGCGGGGTGCAAGTTCCCGTCCCGCGAGCCGTACAGCCTGCACTTCATCCAGGAGGAGACGGTCTCGGTCTGGAGCATGATCCAGGCGAACGTGTTCGCCGACTTCCCCGACCTCAAGGTCGTCGTCGCGCACGGCGGCGGAGCGATCCCGTACCAGATGGGCCGGTTCCTTCCCTCCGTCGTGCGCACCGGGGTCTCGTACCTCGACAAGCTGCGCAACTTCCACTTCGACTCCTGCCTCTACACGCAGGAGAGCCTCGAACTGCTGCTCAAAGCCGTGGGCACCGACCGGGTGCTCTTCGGATCCGAGAAGCCGGGCACCGGATCGCAGATCGACCCCGCGACCGGACGCTGGTTCGACGACATCCACCTGCTCATCGACGACATCGAGTGGCTCGACGACAGCCGTCGCGCCGACGTGCTCGAGAACAACGCGCGCGCCCTCTTCCGTCTCTGACGGCCGCGCCCGCACTCCGAGAAAGGATCCACCATGACCGAGATCGTCGCCGGATTCGGCACCTCGCACGGCCCGCAGCTCAAGGCCGCGCCGCCCGAGGCCTGGGAGACCCGCGGGGTCGCCGATCGCCGCAGCAAGGGCCTGAAGTTCCGCGGCGGCACGTACTCGTTCGAGGAGCTCAAGGGCCTCCGCGAGGACTTCTCCGCCGAGATCACGCACGACGTCATGCAGCGCCGCTGGGACAGCTGCCAGGCGTCGATGGACTCGCTCTCCCGCTTCATCGAGGAGCAGCACGTGGACGTGCTCGTCATCATCTCGAGCGACCACAAGGAGACCTACGGCGACGAGTGGCTCGCGCCGTTCTCGGTGTTCTGGGGCGACGAGGTCGCGCATGTGCCGTTCACCCAGGCGCAGCTGGACGAGATGGCGCCCGGCCTCGCCGAGGCCGCGATGGGCGACGTGCCGGACCGCACGGTCATGCGGCCCACCCACCGCGCGCTCGGCAAGCACATCATCCAGTCCACCCAGGCGGACGACTTCGACACCGGCGCGACCGAGGTCATCCCGGCCGGCCGCTACGAGAACCACACGATCCCGCACGGCTTCGGATTTATCTACCAGCGCTTCCTCGGCCAGGACTCGATGATCCCGATGGTGCCGATCTTCATCAACACGTTCTGGGAGCCGAACCCGCCGAGCGCCAAGCGCTGCTACGACTTCGGCCGTGCGGTGGGACGGGCGATCCAGTCCTTCCCCGGCGACCTGCGCGTCGGCGTCGTCGCCTCCGGCGGCCTCAGCCACTTCGTGATCGACGAGAAGCTCGACTCCGCCTTCATCCAGGCGATGAAGGACCACGACGCCGAGTACCTCTCGTCGGTCCCCGCGGGCGAGATGATGTCGGGCGCGTCCGAGCTGCGCAACTGGATCGCGGTCGCCGGGATCGCCGACGAGGTCGGCCTCGGCGTCACGAACGTCGACTACGAGCCGTGCTACCGCACCGAGGCCGGCACGGGCAATGCGATGGGCTTCCTCACCTGGGAGCGGAACGCCCGATGACGGATCCGATCGTCGCGGCGCTGCGCGAGCTCGACAGCTGTGCCGTATCGGACGCGCTGGACACGCTCGGGCTGCCGGGCGCGGTGACCGCGCTGGCGCCGCGCTGGCCGTCGGCCGGCGTGACCGCGGGCCGGGTGCGCACGGTCACGGCGGCGCCCAAGGC